>NZ_JBEAID010000001.1:0-419760 GCF_040064585.1 Klebsiella sp. CN_Kp113
AAAGAAATAGCGGCATTTCATTCAGCGGATATATTAAAACACAACTTACAATAATACCTCTCGCTCATTAATTCCTGCCTGGAGCCGGGTAAAGCGGGTTTACCGCTTAAAGGCCCGGCCGGCAGAGATTGCCAGCGCCCGTTCGAAAGCGACGCGCCCTGTTCCCGCCGGCCAGGACTCAATGGATTGCAGCGGCGGAGTCATTTGCCGCATCGCCGCCAGATCGGCACGTCCCACCAGCCGTCCGTCATCTACAGGTTCGCATTCCCTCTCCCGCCAGGCTATATCTTAGACACCTTTCTTCATACAGGAGTGAATAAGATGGGCAAAAAGATTCTGATGCTGGTGGGCGATTACGCCGAAGATTACTTGAACAAATTTATAACTAACTGATTTAAAATAAAATTAATTAATAATTACCTAAAATATGTACTTAATTATGTACTCACAAACCTAAACAATCCATTTGACTAGTAATCATCTCTCGCTGAATACTGTATATTCAACCAGCACAAAGGTGATTATCATGCGTGTAGAAATCAGCATTGCCAAAGAGAAAGCCGCGAAAATGCCAAAGGGGTCAATGGAGGCCTTGAAAGACGAAATGACCCGTCGAATCAGCAAGCAATATGACGACGTTGAAGTGATCGTGAAAACGGCCAGTAATGATGGACTGAGCGTTTTGTGGGCGACTGATAAAGAAATCGCCAAAGAATTTGTAGAGACCACTCTAAAAGACGCTTGGGAGACGGCTGACGACTGGTTTGTGTGTTGAGTTATGGGTATAGTGCGCCCCGACTGTACGGCATGAACACCTGCAGTTACCCTACTCGGCAGGTCTTGTATACGGCTGCCGGGTGGGTTTTTACATCAAATCCTCACCCAGCCTCATGCAGTATGCTATCCGGGAAATCTTTATAAATCGTCTTCACCCCCTCCGAGCACATAGGCCACAGACACAATGTTTTAACTGCTCAGACCAGAAATATCTGGAAGCTTTAGGCATATTCTTGGAAGATAGACGAGCGCAAAGACGCACACAGCAATAATGTCATGAAGTTTTTTCCCCTGAGTGTGCCTGCTCCGGGGATTTTTTTATCAAACAGGACTGGCATCCTGCCTCAAATCGTTAATCGTGTGTGGCTACGCCGAGAACTTCCACATCTTCCAGCGCCTCACCTTCAATGCTCTCGCCTTCGGCTGTGATAAAAGAGCTGCCCATCAATTTTGCAAACTGCAGTTCGCCAGCCAGGCGGATAAGCAGGACGCTTCCTTGCGTCACTTTTAACGACAGGTCAACTGAGTATTTTCAGCGATTCCGACAGTAACGGTAACAGAAGCGGCATTTTCATCGAGAGAAAGAGACTTTACCTGCCACAGAGCTGACAAGTTGAGGATATGTGCATAGAGGGACTTTTCGTCCATGGTGGTGACCTCTGGCGATTTAATACGCCATTATCATGCCTTCAGCCACCACAACAAGGGAAGACCCATGGATAAACAGTAATATCGATCGGTAGATTTGATCAAGGCGAAACGGCTCACAGTTTTGTAAAGCCACTGTTGGCGCTGAAATTTTAATCTGGCGGCTTCGTTTATGGGTGACTAACCTCAAATTACCCACCCCGTAGCCAGCTCAGAGAGGCGCGGTTGAGTCATTGCCCGGTCGCCGGGCTTTTTTCATTAACCCCGCTTTACTAATTCTTGCCAAAAACCAGACGTAGTGGCAAGATCCGCACGTTGCGATTATAGGAATATACTGATGTTAAAGCTGTTCGCTCGCTACGCTTCAGTTGGGGCGGTTAACACTCTCATTCACTGGATAATTTTTGCTGCTCTTTACTCACAGGGCTTCAACCAGTCGATGTCAAACTTTGCGGCCTTCTGTTGCGCGGTAACCTTTTCATTTTTCGCAAATGCCAAGTGGACATTTGACGCTGAGACCACCACGTTTCGCTACATAATTTATCTTTTCTTTATGGGCGGCATGGCATCTACAGTTGGAATGTATGCGGACAGGTCGCACTCCAGCCCTGTTATTACGCTTATTGCTTTTTCTGCCATCAGCATGGTGTGTGGATTCATTTATTCAAAGTACATTGTTTTCAAGGATAGAGGATGAAAATATCCCTTGTCGTTCCGGTATTTAATGAAGAAGACGCCATAACCATTTTCTATAGGGAAATCCGTCATTTTCAGCCCTTCCAGGGGGAAGAGGTTGAAATTGTCTTTGTAGATGACGGTAGCACTGACTTCACTGCTGTTCTGATGAAAGAGATGGCGCAGGAAGATAGTCTGGTCAAAAACATATTCTTTACTCGCAACTTTGGTAAAGAAGCTGCGTTATTTGCTGGGCTAGCAGAGGCCAGCGGCGAGGTGGTAATACCTATAGACGTGGACCTTCAGGACCCGCTGGAAGTCATTCCGCGCATGATTGAGAAATGGCGAGAAGGGGCTGATGTTGTTCTGGCAAAGCGCATGGATAGGTCTTGCGATAGCTACCTCAAGAGAAAAAGCGCTGAATGGTTCTACCATCTTCACAACTTAATCAGTAATCCTCAAATTGAAGAGAACGTAGGCGATTTTCGTCTTATATCCCGAGAAGTTGTCGAACACATCAAGCTGCTGCCTGAGAGAAACCTTTTTATGAAGGGGATACTATCCTGGGTAGGTGGTAAGACAGATGTGGTTGAATACGTAAGAGCCGAAAGAGCCGCAGGAAAAAGTAAGTTTAATGGCTGGAAGCTTTGGAATCTGGCGCTTGAAGGGATAACGAGCTTCTCCACTTTCCCGCTGAGAATGTGGACGTATATCGGACTCTTCGTAGCCGGTTGCTCATTTTTTTATGGGGCATACATGATTGTGGATACCCTTTGTTTTGGCAATCCGGTGAAGGGATATACATCGATAATGGTATCGATGCTATTCCTTGGCGGCGTTCAGCTGATAGGTATTGGAGTGCTCGGCGAATACATTGGCCGCATTTACATCGAAACCAAGAACAGACCAAGATACATTACTAAGTCAAAGGAATGACATCTATATGATTTCAATTTTTAAAAAGCAACCGCGCACATTCTCTTTCATGTTTTTCTGTGCTTTGATTGCACTTTATGTGATGCCTATAATCTTAACGGGCAGGCTCTACATTGATGACTTGGGTCGGACTCTGTATGGATATTCCGGATGGGGGTTAAACGGCAGGCCGTTAAGTGATGCAATAATGCAGTCTATGAGCTTAGGCGGTGAACTGCTAGACTTGTCACCACTCAATCAAATATTAAGTGTTTTGATACTTTGCATTGCCCTGTATTATTATGCTGCAAAATTTTTTGGCGAAATTAGCTTTATAGGATCGCTTGTTATATGCTTTCTGTTCATAGCAAATCCATTCTACATTGAGAACCTTTCATACAGATTTGACTCTTTAACAATGGCTTTGAGCATGGTGTTACTGCTAATTCCATACTCAGTTGCCAGCAGGCGATACATAAGCGACCTATTTTCTATTCTTATGATTATAGGATCTCTTTCTCTTTATCAGGCATCAATAGGTCTGTTTGCTATTCTGGCTTTGATTGAATCTATTACGGCTTCGAACAAAGGCAACAAACATATTGCTTCAATGATAGCAAGAAGGGTAATGCAGCTGTTTATAGCCTTCCTGATATATAAGACATTCATATCTTCTTACTTCGTTAAGGATTACTATAACATAACTCACTCTGAAGTTATTAAGTTAAGCCATGAATCCTTATCGGTGCTTATTGAGAACATCAAAAGCTTCCTATGGTTTTTGAATAGCTATTTTCATAGCATGCCTGTCGCATTAAGGGTTTTAATCCCCTCAGCAATTGCATATTCAACAATTAAAATGGCTTATGAAATCTATAAGATAGGCTCAAAAGATAATGCTATAGCTCTTTTAATCCTGATATTATCACCCTTTTTAGTTCTGGTATTTTCAATAGCACCTATGGCAATACTTAAAAGCCCAGTTTTTGCACCAAGGGTTCTTCTCTCTTTTTCTGGTGCAGCTATGTTTTATGCTTTCCTGATGCTGCGAAATATAAAAAGCCCTGTAATTTTGACTTTTATTTTCGCTCCGTTAGTTTGGATTAGCTTTGTTTACAGTTACTCTTTTTCCAATGCGTCCAAGAGCCAGTCCATAACTGATGAGATAATAGCCACCTCCGTATTTCAGGAAACATCTCACCATGAATTTAGCCTCAAATACGTTACTGTTAATGGAGAAATGCCTAAGTCAAGGCAATTGCTCATGGCGGAAAATAAACTACCGCTTATGTCAAAGCTCGTTCCTGTTTACTTGAGTTATGACTGGGTTTGGGGAGCGGAACTTCTAAATCACTATGGAATGAATTTAGAGTTCAAAGTATTAGGAAGTGAAAAGAAAAATATGATATGTAAAAGCACCCTGATCACCAAGGGAAGCATTTACTCACTTTACTCATTCAATGATATTCTGATCATTGATTTTCTAAGAACTAAGTGCTGAGGATGCCCCGGCTTAAGCCGGGGTGAAATTTATATGGCTGTCGGCCAGTCAATATCAGGCGCCTTGGAAGTATCAACCCGGCTTAAAAGCACGCGATATTTTTTCAGTGTAGTTAACTGTGTTCTTTCTTCATCTGTCGCCATGTCTAGGTCTACCGCATCCTGAAGTATGGAGATCGTCTGGCTTGCTTCAGCTATAAGGTTAGCCTTTTGCTGCTCAGCCTGAGAAATCAAATCTTCTTTTGGCACCTCAGGTGGCGGTGGCGGTGTGAACTTGCCTTTTTTATAGGTCCACCCGATACCTGCGCCACTATCCCCGGTTTTAACAGCTTCCATTCCCTCTGGTGGCGCCCATTCCGCCTCTCCGTCCCACAAACTTGTGCTGACCACATTCCCTTCAGAGTCGATCACTGCATACACTTCTACGGCCATTATGCGTACTCCTCAATAATTGCAATTCCCGACCTGCCCGCAGCGCCAGCATTTACGGGCTGAGACGGTCCGTTTGCACAGCCAGATGCGCCGGAACCGAATCCGCCTCCTGTATTGGCGTTATTGTTAATAGCAGGTATCGACCCACCCACACCTAACTGGCTGTTCGCACCGCGCGATCCCGCAGCGTAATTGGTTGACACCGCAACAGCAGCTTCGGCTCCGGGGCCAGATGAGCCAACTATATTCCAGTTGGTTGGGCTATTTGAGTTTGTATTTGCCACGGGCTGGAATGGAGGGGTAGCCGGTCCTGCTGGCAATCCCGCCTTGCCGCCAGGTGCTGAGATAAGAGTACCTACGGATGTTGTCCCGCCATCCCCTCCGTATGGTGAAATTGCTGTGCCCCCCACGCCGCCGCTACCAATCGTCACCGTGGCCGATGATAATGCTGATACGTCGTAGATACCCTCAGCATATGCACCTGCGCCGCCGCCATTGCTTACAGAAACCTGACCGGTACCTGTAGCGGGAGCCGCTGAACTCCCGCCACCTCCACCAAGAACCCTGATCTTCCATTTTTTTGCGCCGGCTGTTTTGGTGACAGATCCGTTAGCGGTGAATACCTGAACGTTTAAAAGCCGCCCCGGCGTAAGAGCCGTCATACCTGATTTAAGGTTCGCAAGAATGGAAGCCGTATTTCCATTATCAAGAACATCCACACCTGCAGAATCTGAGATGAATTGCGCAAGGACCGACGCCATAACCGTGCTCTGGCGTAGGGCTTTATTTATCTGCGCGGAAGAAGCTTTACCAGATGAAAATCCGCTTACTAACGCAGCAAGGGCTAAATAATCAGCCTGAGAAATTACGTTTGCGCTGTTTCCAGTTGCAAAAGCTTTAAAATCATTGGTAGGCATTATAAATCTTCTCCCCAGTTACCAGAGTCAAATCCGGATATATATTCGTTATCCACATCAAAACCAAAAAAAGAATCGCCACCATTTGACGGCATCTGTATTTCCCTCACCTTTACACCCGCAGCTTTAACGGTCATATATCCGTTTTGTATAGCCCACCATAATTCAGCATTAACCTGATCGATGGGATTCAGGTCATAACGAGATGGAACGTAACCGGGAGGTAATGCGATGAATGGCCCCTTATTAACTGCGCTATCGAGAATCATCCTGTCAATTTCACTGATAACAACCGTAGGGTCAGGAAGTATCCATATAGAAATGGACATATCCTGATTATCGACAATTGCCATACGAATACCCGATCCTGTCAGGGCATTGTCGAGAATCTCAGGCAATGTGTCGTTCTGCCCGTTCCAGTTATTTATAGCAATTTTGACTTTTAGCACCAGTCGATAAACTTCGTCACTCAGGTCAAGAAACCCATCATCAGGATCGAAAGGTCCCTGCCAGACGCCCTGGTCCCAGCCAAGTTTCTCTGTATCCCACGAGAAATACACGCCAGAGATAGGCGCCCTGACCCTGCGCTTGCGGCCTATCCATTCACCCAGAATATCCAGCTGCTGGCCGATGGCGGTATCAATGTCGAAATCCTGAATCATGCCTGTCATTGCGGCTGAAACGTCGATTAACGGTCGCGTTGAGAGGTCAATGTGTGCAAAAAACTTAGGTTTCCCTGCGTGATAGTTCGTTATCCTGTCAGTGTATTTACTCATACAGACACTTCCAGATTAATGTCCGCAACCCTGCAGGATGCGGAGTGATCGAAAGCTATTACGATATTGGTCGCAGCCACTCCTGCCGAAGATGTCCCAATCAGCAATTCGGTAATGTCGTAATACCGGGCATTGCCTCCACTAACGACGCCCAGGTTAGCCGGTGAGTAAACGCGACTGAGAAGAACGCTGGCGCCGATTGCCAGAGAGTTAATGTAGGCAGATACAGCCGCCTTTATCTCTTCGCCGACGTGGGATGTGTAGCCCGTAAGAGGCTCGATAGTGATTTTCACGTAAATGGGCACATCGACCGGCCTTGAAAAACCTACCGGGTGAGGGTTTCCGTACTTATCAGGCACAACAATCACCGTACTACCGTAGGGTGTTACGCCCTGCCCTTTCACACCACGAATGCTGTTTGCAATGACCGTAGCATCACCACCTTCGACAATGGCCGCGATCGAGCGCGGAGGCAGGCCATTTGCATCAGTGGTATCTGTATCGTTCTCATACAGCTTGTGTCGCGTTACGCCGCTGATATTTGCTATCGCACCATCTACCGCCTCAAACGGCGTCAGAGACGGTAAAGCAACGCTCTGTGATTGCCGGACACGCAATTCATCATTTGTTTCGGCAGCAACACCTACCGTGGCCGCTTGCGGGTTAGTTACTGATACCCAGCCACGTGTCGGGGTGTTTATCTTATTGACTGACCCGGCAGGGGCCGCCACAGCGCCAGCAACAGAACACGTCGCTGTAGCAATAACCGTCCCATCAATACCAATTGTCACCTGAGCAGGAAGATTCCAGATGATGCCGTTGGCATCTTTCACAGAGCCGTTTGTGATTAACGTTCCGGCCTCACCTTCGATCAGCTCATCGACCGTAGAGTTTGTCGCAGCCCGGCGAGCGATGCCGTTAATTTTGACGTTACTGGTTAATGCATCGTCCAGCGCCGTCGACGGAGAAAATGACCGGTAAACAGAAATGGCCGTGTTGTTGGCATCGTGAATGGCCAGAGCCACCAGAGCGACCATCTGGCCGTCTTTGCTGTCCGGGTCGAGATAGGCATCACTGCCATAAATCTGCTGAAAATAGCCGGTGATGGTGTCCAGAACGGTCTGATAGTCGGGCGCACTTATCCCCTCAGCGGTTACCGTTGCCGATAAGCCGAGTGTGTCGAGGTCCAAAGACATTACGCCTCCGAAGTTACTGTGGTTGTCCCGTAGATGGTTTCCACCGTTGCTGTGAACGTTACACGGCGCGTGGTGCCGTCAACGGTGGTATTAAATGCAGTGATTGAGCTAACCCCCTGCGTTTCGAGGATCCGCTTACGGATAGCGAGGTTGTAGGTATCCGGCTTTTGCTTACCCAAAACGGACTGAATCCACGGGGTTCCCTCCGTGGTATCGAGGAACCACTGCCCATACCAAAGCAGAAAGCGCGTTTTAATGGCCTGCGCGACAGCCTCGGGGGAGTTAACCAGCCAGGTATCATCACCCTGACCGAAGGTGTAATCCCCATCGTCATCTTCTCGACGGTATCGCATATCACCCTCCGAGTGGTGCTGTACTGCTGCCACCAGACTCAACGCCACCATGCGTATGCTTATCAACGATTGAGCCATCCACCAGCTGCAGGCGGCCGTCCGAAAGAATTTTAAGCCCGTTCAGGTTAAAACCTCCCGGCGCCGTGCCGTTGATAGCTCCACTGGCAGGATTGAGGCTCAACTTTGTTTCCCCGTCATCACTGCGCAGCTCTACCGCACTGGTGCTGATACCGCCGATTTTCTTCGCCTGAGACTGCGGGCCGACAATGCAGAAGGCATCAGATAAATCATGCATGCGCTCGTCTACTGGCTCCTGAATACCTCCACTTTGCCACCAGAAATCAATGCAGCGGTCGGCAAAGATAACCAGGCACTCATCACCTTCTTTGATCGGGAAAGTCAGCGTACAGCCGCCGCCACGAGGAAAGACGACGGGAACATCCACCAGCAGCGGATAGTCCTTTGTGCTTTTGTTGCCGTCGTTGTCACGCTCGATGTAGCGGATCGCCGGCTGAACAACAGCCGTAATTGATGCGGGGTCGAATGACTGGATGATACCAGGTAGCGCAACGCGCAACTGTTCGTTTAGTGTCTTCCGTTCAGACGCCAGAACCTCCGCCAGCGCACCACTACGGGTTTTATCGGATACGGCCATTTGCTTTACTCCGGGCATTAAAAAACCCGCCGAAGCGGGTCTGTTTTATGTATTAGTAAAATCTAAGACGCAACTAATAGTTCTTTATTATTTTGGGCTTCTTCTGCTATCTCAAGAGAGCGGTAGTATTGCAATGCAGCGGGATCTGCAACGTATTCAACTTTACCGTGATGCTCCTCAACGCACTGAATTATTTTGTTTAAGTCCGTTTTAAAGAACTCTTTGCGAAGGTTAACCTTATTCATTCGCTCACTGCTTAGTTTGTTATGCAATGCATACTCAAGGGCTGGCGCATCGTCACAGCTAATCATTGCGTGCACATCGAATTCGAATGGCACGCTTGCTCCGCTTAGCTCACTTACTCGGTCGAGTGGCTCAAGGCGGCGCGTCATGCCTATTTTGAATACATTTTCACCAAATGAACCGATATTTGAAATGATATAAACATGGCCCTGTTTAGTCATCTGAGCCATTGATTTCGCTCGCTCATACTGCTTGTGAACGTCCTCAATCTCTTGCTCCAACTGACGGCGGGTTTCTTCTAGTTCCTGGCGGTGTTCTTCATCAGCAGCCAATAGCGCTTCTTCTACTGCTTTGCGCCGTGCTTCAAGCTCTTGCTCTTTGGCTTCAGCTTCTTGTTGCTGCCTTTCCAACTCTTCAGCACGCTGCCTTTCCTCTCGCATTTGACGTTTAATTTCATTCTGGGCGTCACGCTCATCCTGTGCAGCCTGCAGTTCCAGGACCTTATCCCTAAATTCTTTTTCTACCACCTTCCAGTCAGAATGGTCGCGTAGTTGGAAGAAATCATATTTAGCAATTAACGTCTGGTAAATTGCTTTTTCTCTTCTGATATCTTCTAGTTTTTTCTCGAAGTTTCTCAGAGTGACAGAAGCGAGAAGGGTCTTACGTTTGTATCGGTAGGTATCATCAAGAACCTTCTGTATCTCTTCTTGTGCTGAGTGGTGCTGTTCACGGAATATGGTTTCAAAATCAAACGCAAAATCGACAGCCTTACCGAGGATTTCCTTACTTTTTATCCTATTTATCTCGATAATCTGCCTGAGCTCGTTTTTCAGATTGTTATGCTCAACTTCACGAGCAATATCTTTATTCTTATACTTTTCAATTACTTCTTCTTTTTCTTCAATTTCAGCCGCCAGTGATTTTTGATTCCTTAGCTCAAGATACTCAACAACCTTTTTATGTTTGCTTATCAAATACCTATAAGTTATATAAGCACCTATAGCAGCCCCCACTCCTAAGACTATCAATATTGGATACAGCGCTTCCATTTACAGTTACCCCAGATTAACAATTAGAATCATCTGGAATATACAGGATCTAACCTTTAGAGCGCCATACCAAGGCGGCCTTATAGCTTAGCCAGAGACCTTTTTGCAGGGGAAGGAACCTATGATCTTCGGGGCATCCATGCTGTTTTGCAGTAGCTGGACGTTGAGGAATGCCTTTCCGTCGCGCTTTACAAACTCAAAGCCATAGTTGTTACCATCACGCGCAGGCATAAGGCCCATGTCCATTTTCATGTTCGCGTAGTCGCCACTCTTACCCAAAACTTTATTTTCTGAGATGTGACTGTTTCTCCGTTGATAACGGTCATTCCATCACCTGTCATCACATAATTTCCACACTGAATTGCAGCCATTACTGGGGTTGAAATCACCGAGAACAACGCCAAACAGAAAATTTTCATTAAAGCCCTCTTTCCCTCGCCGATGAGGAAACAAGATCCATCGCGCCACGCGCCTCACACATCATATCCATGTACCACGCCTGGCCCCTTGTGTCGCCAGTGTACATAATGCCACGGACAATATAAACGCCGTCAGTCGCAATACTGGCAGGCTGCGCAGTGGTGCCTTCAATGGTGATGTTTCCGTTGTTGTTCTGGTCGGTGATGCGCCCTTGCGTCATGGCGATATCGTTATTGCCCAGCACAGTGCGATAGACAGATGCCTGATTCAACTCTATCAGCCCGTTAACCCGGATGTTGGGGTTAATCAGGCAGCGAACGTTAACACCGCTGCCGATGGTTTGCTGTGGCATGCCGATAAGCCCGGTGGCGCTATTCAGTTTAATGGCATCGTGAACCACTTCATTTCTTGCGACCATTTCCCGTTTGCCATCAACAAACATCCAGTCAGCCTGGCATTGGTCGGCAACGTTATCCATCAGGTTGCGGGTCATGCCAAAAAGCACCCTGCCGCGAGGAAACACCGTTGCAGGCATTGCAGGGGTATTCCCTTCCGTGGCCCCGTTAGCGTTGAAGTCCTTCATGAGCACTGCATTGACGTCAGAGACCGTATAGCCAGCCGCCAGCGTCTGCGCAGTGATCGAGGTAGCGAATGCCCGGTCAGAATCAGCCGCCTGAATGAGGACAAAGCTATCAACGGGGTTATCTTTCCCTGTGATGGTGTACCGGATTTCCCCGTCGAAAATCAGTCCATAATTTCGACCGTCCATCTGCCCGACTTCATCGGGATTTACTGTCCTGGCGACGCCTACCTGGCTGGCGGGAACGTCAGCTGCAATGCCATCGTAACCAGCGATAACCCTAATCCGGGAGAATTCCTCACCGACGATCCGGTTTACGGTATCAGCTGCAAGGTTGTAGATTTTGAAAGTGCCTACACGCGTTTCGCTGCTCAGGTTAAACCAGTCGATATTAAACGTGACCTTGAAGCTACCAAAATCAGTTGCATTGCCTTTTGAGTCGACAAGCTGTAGCTCAAAGTGCCGCATCCAGTTCTGAGACATAATCACTCCGTTACTGCGTAAAGGTGGCTCTTAATGCCGAGGTCTGTTTCGGTAGGGTTATCATTTGCCGGATCGTCGCAATCAACATAAAGCGAGAATCCCAAACCGAGATAGCGATACTGCGCCAGCAGGTCAGCGCCAGTGATTAACGGGATGCCTTTTATCAGATCTGCGCCGCTGCTATCCATGACATCCAGGCACCAGAATACAGCCCGCCACGTTACCGCCATCTGCAAGCTCTGGCCCGCCAGCGATATAGAAAATTGCTGATTTTCCGGAGAGAGAGGAATTTCGCTGATTGCCATTTACCCTCCTGACACTACACCGCTTAATCGGCTCAGTATTGATTCATTTTTTTGCACTGGCGTTTTCACCCCAGAGTTCTGCATTGCTGACGTATTAGCCCCCTCCTTCATATCTGTTTTCGCTGCAACCTTAGAGTTGGTGGTGCTGGTAATAATGACTTCACGTAACGTCAACACAGCCGAAAGAACATTTTCCGTGGAGCGTTCGGTTGTGACTTCAATCGCCCGGATCAGCATGTTGCTGTAAAGCCGCTTGCCTGTTACCACATCGAACGGCACCCGGCTGTTCTGGAGATCCAGTAGATTCTGGTAAACCTCCCTCGGGCTTAATCCAGCACTTAGCCCAAAGGAAGTTGTGTCCAGCAAATCCAGCAATGAGCCGCCACCAGCAAAACCAACCTGCATTACAACTTCAGAAGGTCGGCGATAGGCATGGTCGGAAATTGCTGCGCCAACCTCTACGGGATGCTCGGTTATTTCAAGCGAGTCATCGTGCTTTTCCGAAATAACAACACTGGGGACTATCAGCCCGATCCGCCTGCTCTGCTGCTGAAAGAGAGTAGAAAGAATATCCATCATCCTGCTCCAGTTTGGTTATTTCTCAGCACCCTGGCATTAGCATCAAGCTGGCGGCGACTGACTTCCTGCCCAATTTCCTGAGCATTCCCGCCATAGATGTTGTAGGTGTTTTGCTGATTCACCTGCGCTCCAGCAGCCTGATGGGCAAGCGGGCTATTCCAGTTCGAATACCCCTCTTTGCGGGCCATAGACTGCATGAGCATAGCCATCGTATTGGGGTCGGACAGGTTTAATGCTGCCGTCGGCGATACACCCATCCAGCCAGCAACATCACGGGCATATTTGGCAGGATCGTTGTTATCGGCCGCAGGTGCCCAGGTGCTGGCGATATCCATGATAGTCTGCAGGCGGCGCCCGGTCGTTTTACCAGTAAAGTACCGCATGAGCTGGTTTTTCATGGCCTCCCAGCCTTCCAGCGCAGAACCAAACGCACGAAAGCCACCACCGCCTACGGGCCGAATATTGCCGGGGTTATTGTTGCGATCGGCAAGCGTGTTCTGCTCATGCTGATACCAGCCGCCATCACTGAAACGGGATTTAACCTCCTCCCAAAATCCCAGAACTTTACCTCGCGCATTGACTGCGCTACTGGTAACACCAGGAAGGGCGTCAGGTTGATCGCTGCCTTGTTTGAGAAGAGCCTTGCCAATATTTGCAGCATCCGACCAGCGACCGTCCTTGATAGCGTTAAGCAGGTCGCCGATCATACTCAGCATCTTGCTAAACTCACCCATCTGGGTAATGAAGTTGCTGAAATCCCATTTTAAAGACCAGGATTTAGGGTCGATATTGAGCAGCTTTGCCAGCGCTTTTCCGAGATCGAGGACAGTCTGTTTCAGGTCACCGATCATTTTCAGTGCTGCGTCTACTTCAGGCTTCCATTTCCCCCAGTCAACGAGGCTCTTACCGCCCTCCTTCCAGGTCTGGTAATCCTCCCATAGCAAAGCAATGGCAGCGGCAAGACCGAGAACCCACGTAATCGGCGATGCGAGCATAGCGCGGTTGAGCATCCACCACGCTGCGGTTAGCGCTCCAATAAGTTCGATCAGCTGCTGCGACTGTTTATCAAGAGAGTCCCACCAGTCGCTGATACCCTGACCCAACTGGATGAGGCGGTAAATTACCCGGCCTACCATCTCGCCAGCCCAGAGAATTCCTTTCACGGTACCGGTTATTGCGCCTTCAATTTTCGGGAAGTTTTCCAGGATCTGGCGACGCAGCCTGTCGAGAGAGCCAGTAAGGCCATCAGCGAGGCTGGAGCCTATTTTATCCCGCGCCATGCCTGCCATCAGCCCAAAAGAGCGCAGCGAGGTCATGAATTTATTGGAGCTGACGGCGGCCACATCGGCGTTATAACCGATCGCCTTCGCCATCGCGGTGTATTCGCCACTAAACTGGCCGATACCGCGACGCATTGCCATCAGGGTGTTTTCATCCAGCCCCAGCATTTGAGCGTACTGGTTCGCGCGGTAATACGGCATACTGCTAAGACGCTGGCCGACGCCGGTAAAGATCGTCGCCATATCCCGCATGTTGCCGCTGGCATCACGCGTTTGAACCCCCAGCCGGTTCAGGAAACCCTCAGCGCCGGGATTATTACGCATGAACCTGGCAAGATTTTCGAGAGAGCCGCGGGCCCCGTCGACACTGCCGCCAACCTGACTAACCGCATACCCAATCTGCTTAATGCCCTCCACCGTCGCGCCTGTGCGCTGAGAGGCCCAGTACAGGTCGTCGAGACCGCTGGCAATTTTCGCGGCGAATGCAACGACGGAAAGCGCCGCTGCCTCAACTTTGACGCCCAGCTCAATCGCTTTAAGCGTTATCCCGGCAACGACGGCATCGAATTTTCTGGCGCCAGCCTCATCAACTTTGAACCCAAGCGAGATCAGAAAGTCCTTGAGCGTTTCAGCGTTCATTATCCTCTCTCCATTTCGCTATGCGGTTTTCGTTATCGGCTTTCAGGTCAATCCAGTCATTCATACGGGCAATATCAGCCAGGTCTACTGACCCATCTTTCAGGTCGGTGTAATGGATGAGCCCGGCATCCACCGGGCGCATCAGGAAATCCTCACCCTCTGGCATGGATTCGAGGACAGGACCTATGGCTGGGTAGGCGTCCCGCTGCCGGGGAGTTCTTTCAAAAAATTTCCCAGGCTGTCGGCGACCACCCGCGCCACCAGCTGCAGCATCGTGAACAGGTCGATATCGTCGAACATCAGCGCGCCCTGATCGAAAATTTTCACCCACCCTTTTTCATGCTGGCGCATAACAACGCCCAGGCATGGATGAATCACCGCGTTAACGTCCTCTTCAGGCAGAGCTGCCAGCGTATCGGCAATCTTCGGCAGGACGATATCCAGAGCGTCGAACGCCCTTTTCTCACCGAAAACCAGTTTGCCCTCGCTGTCTCTGACCATCATGGATTTCAGCGTGCCAAAGTCAGAAACCAGCCCGGCCAGCACCGGCAGCAGTTTGCGGCTAACCTTCAACTGCTGGAAAACATCGAGCTTTGCGGTGCGGTATTTAACGCCTTTGATTTCAAATTCCATCTGTTAAAACTCCCCAAGCAGCTGATCAATCTTGCCGCAATCAAATACCCATGCGACTGTTCCGGCGACTTTCGGGTTATTCCAGTCAGGCTGTTTCTGGAAAGCACACGAACGCGCTGTAGCGGTGTCACCTGATACTTTGTTGCGAATGACGATGACGTTATTGCCCCACGTCGCCGAGGACAGGCTCTGTGCGTTGTACATCAGCGAGAGCTTTTTGTTTACCGGGGAGGTTTTCAGCAAAGTTACCGTGATGGTGCCGCTCTTTCCGGCGTGCAGGCTGTGCATCACCTCGCCATCGGCGCCGATGGTCATGGTGTTTTTGGCCTCTGTCATTGTGACAGTAATGCCCTCTTCGGCATTGGCTGAGCCGTAGCCAAGCTCAACTAGCCCGGTAGGCCCTGCGAGAGAGGCCGAAACATCAAGAAACGAATACGTAGACATCTATGGCTCCTTAGCGCACGACCGTGATTGCGACGGTACCGTAATGAACGGCTCCGGCCAGTTTCCCGGCAACCTGAATTGGCACACCTTTCCGCGCTTCGCGATCGACCTGAAGCTGGTCATCAACGTTTTCTGCCCAGGTGTAATAGCCCTTCGTCAGCATGTCACCGGTATTGAGCTGGCCAATCGGGCCACCAGTCCATTTACCCGGCGCAAAGAGACCGTTTTGCACAGCCTTATCGAGCACCAGCTCAATGTTGGCGATACGGGTTGTGGTACCGGCGTCGGTCTGGGGGATTTTGGTTGTGCTCGTATAGAGCGTGTTGTAGTCAGCCGTCTGCACGGCGTTCTGCAACCAGTCGAGGCCATGGCGCTCGTCGAAGAAATCGCCGTTTGCCATAACGCCTTGTTCAAGAATCGCTGTATCGTTTTCGTAGTACACGTAAACGTTGCAGTTCTTCGCTTCCAGGTTGTTAGCCTGCGAGGTGCCCAGGGTTTCGTAGGTAACGCCCGGCAACTGTTTAAACTTGAGGGTGATCGTCGTGTTGCTTCCAGTGAAGTCAACAGTAAACGCACGCGCAAACGAGGACAGCGCAGCATAGCGGCTGCTGGTCGAGTACTGGATAAAGGTACGGCTGTATTTCGCTGCTTTCAGTTTGGAAGCCAGATCCGTCGTGGTAGCCGCGTCAAGAATCGTTGAATCAGCCGAGGTAACGCCAAAGATGCGGGATACACTCGCGGCTTCGATAGCCGCCGCAACACTGATAATGTCGGTGTCGGAAGGGTAATCAGCAACCGGCACGGCAAGATGAAGGCCATACCATGAATTCCAGTCCAGCAAAGCGTTAACGGCCTGCAGGAGACTTTCTGCGCTGCCTGTTTCGCCCGTTGCCAGCGTTTTCGCCCAGCGACCGACATACACCAGAGTCGGCTGCGGTTGCTGGGAGAACCAGATAACAGCCGCCGCATACTCCTGACTGTCTACACCAAAGTCATCGCCGATATCATCAGCGCTGGAGTAAAGGCGCAGCCGCTCAGAAATCGGAATAACAGTTGAGTCGCCCAGGATGAGCATTGAGCCAAAATTGCGCCCCTGCGCGGCCCGAGCAGAAAGCGTCACCGTCACATTAGCGATACGGTTAAGGGGAAGCCCTTTTTCCATGTTAGTCTCCGGTAACTATCGTGACGTTAGGGTCAACGACAGATTTAACGTTGTAGGTACGGGTGTTTTTGCGGGAAAGGGTCACGGCAAGGTCATACCGGCGCACCCACTGGTTGTTGATCAATTCGGGGAGGTTTCGTATATCATCAGCGCTCACCAGCGACAAACCTGAGATTCGTCGCAACGTATCTGCGTTTTGATCTACAAACATTCCGTCGCGAAACCGCGTGGCCATCCCGGAACCGCCGGGGCCATAGAAACCGAAAAGCACCTGGATACTCTCCCATGACCATTGTTCGCTCTGCTCTTCGCTTACCTGGACATTTGCAGGAGTGCCGGGACGTAAGAGCGTGGAGAAGTTAAACCCGCACCACGTCTCACCGTTCGGCGGTATTTTGGACTGGGGATCGGTAAACCGGGGCAACACCAGGTTAACCGCAATCCCCGTCACGCCTCTTACCCAGCGACTCAGTTGCTTTTCCAGCTCCTTATCGTAATCAGGAGCATCCCCAGCGGGGGTTAGATACCCAGGCTCTGTGCTGTCGTTACTCAACGGGAATCCCTCCGTTAAACTCCAGCAGTTCGCAATGTGCCTGCACAAACCCGGCACCGTATCGGGTGTACGGATCGACAAAGGTCACGCGGTACCGTCTGCCGCTGTATAAAACGATATCAGCGTCGAGTTCTGGCGTTGAGTCACTGGCAGGCATCCCCTGAGTTAGCCTGAACTGGGTAACAATGAGGATGGCGCCATTGATGTTTTGCCCGGCGGCCATTCGCTTAGCCTCAAGCGAGCGATCGACGGTTACGACACCAGAGAACGGAATAGCCTGCGCGGTATTAGTCGGAAAATTATCTTCGTCCACCGTCTGCACCTGGCGATAACACACCAGAGACTGGTCGACAAAGTCCGGATCAAGCAGGACATCTGTCACATCGAGAAAAGGCATTATTTTTTCCTCACGACGTACTGTATCGCTCTGAAAAGGAATCCGCGGGCACGCAACGGCTTATCGCCAGGGATAGGCGGTTTCATTTCTCTGCGCTTCTTGATGGTCTTTTCAGATAGTGGGGTCAGCCGATCGCCTGCCTCAATGACAGCCTTTGAGGCATCACGCGCAATCTGGCCTGCGGCTTCAAGATGCATCGACGCCACATCTGCCTTACCTTCAAGCGCAGACTGAGCGGCCAGCTTTAAACGCTCGGTCGTTTTATCCCGGGAATCCTCAATACCCATGTCCAGAAATGGCCTTGGCGGCAGAGTAACGGTCTCACCGTCTATCTCTACGGTTGCCCCGGTGGACTGGAGATACCCCAGCTCAGCGTTGCTCAGCGGCGCATCATCGCGCGGAGGGCCTGCCGGGATACCAACCAGCACATCAGCGCCTGACAGCTGCTTCAGCGCATCCAGAACGACGTTGTAATTGTCTTCCCGAATTGTGAGCCCGCTTTTCATTCCGGCGTCCCCAGTTGAACCGCACCGGCACCAAACATCATCAGGTATTCCCAGAACTCCGATCCGTAACGGGAGTTGTTCCAGAAACCGGCATTAGGGTCCAGGGTTGCGCTTGCGTCATAACTGGCTGAAACCTTATCCACTGATTTCGCGGTCTGTATGCCGCTATTTACGCCACCAGCAGTACCCACAGCTACACCACGCATATCGGCGGCGTAAAGGTACATGTAGTGCGCAACATACAGCCCGACGATGTAGGGAAAGATATCTACGCCAAAGCGCGACTCACTCAACATGGCATCAGCAAGATTCAGTCGAGTCTGGATCATTGGCGTGGGGTACTTTGTTTCGTCAGCGAACTGCGGAAAGGTTAACCTGAACTGCTCAGGCGTCGGCAGACTTTGATTTCTTGCCATTATCGGTAGTCTCCGGCAATTGCGCTTCGAGTTCAGCAATACGCGCTTCTTTCTCGGCGATTTTTGCTTCCAGCTCAGCAATGCGCGGGTCTTCTGCGACCGCTGGCGCTTCGCCATCCGGAGAACAGTGCGCTTTTACGAACCAGTGATCAGCAAACGTGTCATCAACGTCGTGGAAGCCAACCGGGAAATGCTTTTGCTCTTTGCCGTCGTTGAAGTTAAACGGGGAGAGTACGTAAATCTTTTTCATTGCAAGTCCTCATGAGCGGCCCTTTCGGGCCGCCGCAGGTTAGATGCCGTCGACGTAGGCCAGAGTTTCCGGATAAACCGGCTCTACTGCACCGAGCTTGCCGTAATAGGTTACGAGCTGATACAGGCCACGATACTGGATCGGCACGCTCATCAGCGGAACCATCGGGAAGCGAACGTATTTCTTGTCGTTGGTGTAGAACATCATGCGATCAGAGTTCGACACGCCACGACCTTTCGCCCATTTCACCGGACGGATGTTCAGAGGACGCCCGTTCTGGTGGTATGCGATGGTGTTGGTTTCCAGATAGGTCAGCAGGGACTGGTTACCAGCGCTGGATACGATGGTGCTTGCCAGCAGAGAGAACTGCTCCGGCGGGATCAGCAGGTCCGTCGGTACCATGGAGTAAGCCGAGTTGGCCCACGCTGCACTCAGCCCGGCATTAATGCTCGCCCGGATTTCGTCAGCGGTGGAGGTCGCCCAGGTCTTCGCTGCGTTGGTCGGCGTTACCTGCGTCAGGTTCATCAGGCCTTTAACGTTCAGACCGGAATCGCCGATATAAACCTGCTCGTCCGTGTCCATGTTCCACTTCAGCTGCATGCCGTCGTACTTCTGCGTGTCGATCGGGCGACCAACCTGCGCAGCTGCCTGCAATTCAGGAACGGTCCAGCCAAGCTCCATACCCCACAGTGTGAGCGGGAAGCCATTTTTTGCGATGTCGACGTTAAGTCCAGCCATCGCGGTCGCGGCTTTGCTAAGCCAGTTTTTGCCGTTGGCATTCGGCGTACCGGCAGCAGCAAAAGTGGTGTTAGTGAACGAGCTGATCTCATCAGCAATAGACACGTCTTCACGCAACTGGATATCGCGCGACCAGGTGAAATTCACCAGCGGCAGATTCAGTGTCTGATCGAGACGCTCCAGCTCATGGACAAGAAAGGCACCAGTGCCGTCGACTGTCGCCTGGTCAAATGTCATTGGCATTTGCGATTTCCTTAAATATTGAAGGCCAGCTCAATGTTGCCGCTGGTGTCGCCAGGGCCATTGAAGTAAGCGTTAGTGATCTGGACGGTATTCGAGCCATCAGCGGCGGCAAGGAACGCGCCGAGAGGGCTTGAGGCGGATGGTGTGGCCACTCGCATGTAGACCGGGCCATGCAGCGCAACGCTGGATGCATCCGCGCCGATGTTTACCGTGACGTAACCACGGACCAGGCAATCGCCGGAGAAGTTTTTACCGCTGCCTACCTGCTGGACTTTATCCGGCTGGCTGGCGGTCGGATACGGACGAACGTAAATGCCCACCAGCACCGACGCTGTATCGCTCGCAGCGATTGGCACAAATTTCCCGGAGGAAATCTTGCCGCCAAGGCCGTAAGCGGGGAAAAGGTTGGAGGAGTCCAGCAGTTGAGGTTCAACCGTCAGATCCTGCGGACGAGAAATTGCCCCGGCGATGCCCGCTGGCATCCGGTAAAGAAATGTATTACCCATTGGTTAGCCTCGTTTAGACCAGAATTCCTGCGCGGCCTGATTCATACCGGCAATGGTTTTAACAGTGGTGGCAGTCTGCGTTTGCAGGCTGTCGACGGTTTTGGTATTGCGGTTTTTAGCCAGCTCAGAAACAGCTGTGAAAGCCATATCCACCGTGGCTTTTTTCAGCTTGCTGATATCGGCATCACCGACAATAGAGCGCACCAGAGATTGATCGGCAGAGGCGAGCACCTGACGCTTGAATGCTGTCGGCTTCGCCTTTTCTGGCAACTGGATACCAGGCTGAATCAGATCGGCGCGGTAAGCGGCATCGCCGGTAAGCTTACCCTCTTCTTCCTTTTTCTCCTCTTCGTCCTCGGCATCGCCGGTGCCAGGAGCGGTTGCCGCAGGCGTAAGCTTGGAAACCGCCTCAATCAGCGCCTTACCCCATGCAGGAATCTCTTCCTCGCCATCGCCGGTACCAGGCAATGCCGGGCCGGGAAGCGGATTTTGCGGCGCAAGGTTAATGATCACTCCGCCGGGTGTCATAGAGGTCGATACATCGTTATCGCCCGTGACATCATCAGGCGGGTTATCAATGAGACTTGCCATTTCGGCAGCGTCCCCGGTTTTACGGGCCTTCAGGAGCCGGGTAAACCAGTTTTTAGTAGTGCTTGGCATAGAATCCCCTATTGCACAACGGAAACCGGCCCGCCCGTTAGGGACAAGGGCCAGATGGTTAGCGGTAATCGCAGATTGCTTTGCGAGACCAGGTGAAATCTGTTCGTAATCGGCGTCGTACCCGCAGCTGACCTCGTCATCACCATCATCAATGGCTTGCAGGGCTTCCGGGGTTTTGACGATGACATCAGCCAGCAGCAGATCGGTCTTTTCGTCCGTGCCGCGCCGTACGTTCTGGATGTGGCCGTGAGCCAGTTGGCGCCAGTTATCAGGGGTAACAAAGATGATCTGCCCGTCAAAATCTCGCGGATGGCCGATAGTGACTGCCATGCCTTCGAATGACGCCATGGCTCGCTCGCTGAACACCTCTTCTGGTGCCCGGCGTACGATGACCTTCCCCCTGTCGTTTGGGACAAGCTCAGGCCGCTCTGTGGCGTCGTACTCCTGCTCACCAGTCCTTGCGATCGGGACGTCCTTAAACAGGACTGACCCATCAGCAAGTTGAAAGCGGGTATTACCCAGGCGGGTTTTAAAGAAATATTTCATGGGTTACCTGCTGAATTGCGGGTATTGAAAAGGCCGCTCATTGGCGGCCTGTTATTTTTTTGGTTCTGGGATCTGCACTTCTGGCCAGCAGTCGCAGTTCGGCAGGCATCCGGCGTGGCCGGTCATACCATCAAGCGTCGGCGGGTTATCCCAGCGCACAAATTTATCTTTCATTCCTCGGTGCGATGTCCTGGTACCAGCCCCCTTGATGCGCCACCAGTACCCCTCAGAACCAACGGACAGTGCCCGAGCCTGAGTTAATGCGGTAGTGGCGCGGCCTATCTCAGTGCGGGCTATCATCCGTGCCCTGCTGGCCGCCACGTCACCGGATTGCATGATCATCTCGTAAAGCTGATCGGGGCGCTCACCATGGATGACAGCCTGTATCGCACGCTCCTGAATTTCCCTGACACGTCCGGCCGCCTCTAATGGCAGAGACTTCATGTAGCGAATCTGTCGGTAAACGATGTCTTGTGCCACCGTGCCGACAGGAGTGTTACTAATCACGTCACGCAGACCAGCGGATATTTCTTCCGAAACAGAGCGCCACTGATTCCACTCTTCTCGCTCCACCTGGGCAAACATCTTTCGACCGACCATTTCGGCCCAGTCGTCGATCACCCCGGAGTAGTCAACAAGCGATTTAGCAATGCTCTCAGCGCTTGCCTGTGAACCATCGTAGGAACCCGTGACGATTTGATTTATCTGGTCGACTATCGCCAGTAGGCTTTTCTGATACTGGGCCTCCGATCGGCGGCGGAGGGCTGGTTTCAGATTCAGTCTCCTGCCACTGTTTCGCCGCATTCTGGATATCCTCATCGCTAATTGAAGCACCGATGCCCGTAACGTCAGACAGCTCGCGCAAATCGGTCAGCGCAGCAGCCGGGGACATTCCCAAATCACGAACCGCGGTTGCCAGAGCGGTAGTCGTGTTGGTCGCCACCGTAGAGCGATCGGTGTCGCTCATCTGCCACAGGGGGTTAAACTCAAAGGTGAAATCTTGCGGCAACGGCTCGCCAAACTCTGAGCGATGCAGTACATCGAATAACAGGCGGATGTGAGGCCGTAAATCTCGCTCCTGAAGCGTTCCCACGTCGTCGTAGTAGTTCGCGAGGTCAGCGTCACCGGTTGAAAAACCCTTCGGTGACTGGCGGAACAGGCGGACAAGAGGAATGCCAACAGCGCCCGCGATATCCTCTTTAAACTCGCTAAGCAGGTCAGACAGGCCCGCGAAAGAATAGGAGTGGGTTTCAAAGGTGTCATCGGCATCAAAAAGCGACATTCCCTCATTTGTCTGGTACTGGCGAACTAATTCCATTTGTTTAACCAGCGCTTCGAATGGTTTACCGCCCACGGCGATAATTTCACGCAGCTTTTTAATCTTTGCCGTTCGCAAATGCGCCTTGTAGGCAAGCTGGGCGGCGCCGACACTGGTGCTATCGTAGGAAGTCAGGCGATCGAAGATGCGCTCGACAATGGACATCCCCCATTCGTTTTCGGTGATTTTCTGCTGGTACGGCAGTTTCACACCATCCATACGGATCAGGCGGCTGTGGTGAACAGTCCACGCAGGAAGCCCCTGCGCCGTTGTCACGATGTCATAGAATTCAGGCTTGCCGAGGTTAGGGCCAAGTGCCTTAATGCGCCTGGTGAGCTGCGGGTTAATCATCCAGCGGTCAAGTACAGCCAGACCTTTAAAACTGCCCTTGCCAACCTTATCCAGCACCAGCGGGGTCAGCGGTGCCTGACCTTCAATCAGAATCAGCGCCACCGCCCCGCCATACAGCCGGGACCATTTCAGCGTCTCGTTGATGCAATCCCAAAGCTGAAGCTCATCGAACCGCGATTCCAGAATGCCACGACGTTTCGGCTCAATCTCACTGGTGATCCGCACGCCCTTTTTGGTCATATCGTCCGCTTTAGAATCGACTGCGGCGCCAATAATCCAGGAGGAACGATAAGCCCACTCGATGAGCAGGCGGTTGCGGCTGGTATAGTTCGCCCTGTAGGTCGATGCGGCATGCTGGTTAGGCTGCTGCATACCGACACGGGCAACAAAGTTATCGTACGAATCCGCCGTGGCGACTCGTCCTGTTTTCTTCGCCATGGTGACTATTCTCCGGCTTTTTCGGTACTCGTGGCGGATAGGATAATTTGTTAAAAAATGACCCGATTTAACATAATGACTGTTACCCGCACCAGCCGGATCCCTCCCATGATGAAATGTCCGCCAAAGGCTTATTTATCTGGGTTAAGTGGCTAAAAGCGCGTGAATAAAACATGCATAAACAGGGGCGAAAAATGAATAGCGTTAATTTTGCGTGAAACGGTTATTTTCAGGTATTTAGCTGTTTCCCAGCGCTTCCCAGATATCCATTGCCGTATCGGTTGGAGCAAACGCCATGATGAAGGCGTCGGCCACGTTCGGCGATGGTACGTCACGCTTGGCGAGGTCTTTCTTGCTTTCCACCATCACGCGACCGTTTTTGTCAAAATCACGGTGAGGGGTGGTAAGTTCCAGCTTGAGCTTTTCCAGCAGCGGGCAGGATGAGTCGATGCTTATCAGCTCATCTACCGGGTACTGCTCACCGTTCTTAACCGCGTTGAAGGTATTACGGAAACGATCCGCTACCAGCCACCAGGCTTGCGCTTTGAGGTTGGCGAAAAAATCTTTGTTCGGGATGCCAATATATTCGTAGTCCGGCTCATTCACACCAGCGCCTGCATTAAATCGCTGATAGTTGATGCGGGATGCGTTCATGTTTTCGCGCTTACGATCCTCATTAATTTCTGAGAATTTAGCGCCAGCTGATGCCCCAACGCCGATTGAGTCGTAGACGATATCAGCATCGCGCTCCAGTGCCGCCTGATACGTACGCTGGCAGCTCTTCAGCAATTCGTCTTCTTTCGCCTTCCACTCATCCGCCCAGTACACGATGGAGCCGTGACGATAGACGTTAGCGCACTTATCGGCGCCGCTATCGGCGACGTCGAAGCCAATACGCTTGCGCCCGCTTGGCTCGAAATTCAGGACTTTGTGGGCATCAACGGCCGCCTCAATCCATGACAGCTTGATAATGGCCGCATCATCATCCGACTCTGGCACGCCTTCGTAGACGTGCTTAAACCCATCCGGATCCCGGCGCTTAGCGGCTTCGATAACCTTCAGCATGGTGTCGGACAAAAAGGGATTTTCATCGTAGTTGATTTTGCGTATCAGCGTATCTTCTGGCGGGTCGACCACAAAGTTACGCCAAACGAAATCAGTCACCAGTCCGGGGTTAAAGATAAACCAGCACTCTGAGCCCTCTTTACGGATTGTAGGCTCCAGTATCTTCCACTGGTACTCCGTCAGCGCGTGGGCCTCTTCAAGCCACAGAACGCTGATACCTTCCAGAGACTTAATCTCTTCAATGTTCCGCCAAAGCCCATAAAACACGAATTCAGACCCGGTCACCCGGTTAATTATTTTGTTGTTCAGAATGCGGAAACGATGCCGCAGGCCAAAGCGGTCAATCTGAATTTTGAGCAGGGTATACACCGACTCTTCAATTTTGTTCTGGATCTGACGCGCACAACAAAAGCGAAGGCTGTATTTATTCGACAGAAATATGGCGATGCCAGCGGCATCCCATGATTTTGACGATGACCGGCCACCATAAAGCACTTTGTTACGCGCCTGCGTCGTCCAGAAGCTACGCAGGGCCGGATTCAGCGTCGGTTTGGATGTCAGAGTAGAAGTCATTGAGGTCACGCTCTCCGTTGCCATCATCAATACCTGCATCACGGCGAAGACGATCGGCCTCCAGCGACACCTTATCAGTAGCAGCCTTGCGATAGTCTGTATCAGCAAATATTTTGCCTACCGTCGCAAGCGTCCCAACGATGGACTCAATACGAACGGTATTGCGCATCATCGCCTTCTCGGCGGCGCTGATATTTTCCATCAGCACCTTTCTTTCCTGGTCCCCTTCAGCATCTTCCAGCTTGGTCAACCACCGGCCAATATTCTCTGCGGCGACAAGGTTGTTAGCCCGAAGGCGAAATAATTCGTCTTCGAGTGTCAACGCTTTCGCGTCTTCAATGACCTCATCTTTAAGCAGAAGGCGGCGGGCGTAACCACCATGCTTTAACGCCTGCTGGTTACCGGGTTGGAAAGGGTTGGTCGGCGGATCGGTACGCACCCCGCGTATCGGTTTCGTATCTGGTGGAGGTTCGGCTTTTGGTTGCGTACTTTTTTGCGTACTTTTTTGCGTACGGCCAGCGCTGGCAGGCTTTTCGCTGGTACGCGCCTTACTCTTTTGCGTACCACTTTGCGTACCATTTTTGCGTACCTGCGTACTGGCCTTGCGTACCCAATCAAACTTTTTAGCCCTCTTCCTGATAGCCCCTTCAGTAACGCCGTATTTATCGCCTATATCACGGAGACTAAGGACTCCGGCCCGGTATGCCGATTCGATGGCCTCCCAGTCCGGTGTTGCCATAATATTGTCCTCGCCTTGACATTATCGAGCCACCTCTTGAAGTGGCTCTGTAATGCCCTACTCACGTTTTGATTCTGCTTGCCTGATGTCAGCCTTATCACGGTTGCACTGCCCCAGCGCTGATAGCAGACTGACGTTTAAATCAAGGCTCTGGCCCCACGTCAGATTGTCGGGGATTTCCGGTTGCGGGGTGTCAGCCGTCAGGCTGGCCGGTAACGGGACCACCGGCACTTTGACGTAGACCGTTCGCGAATTGTTGCAACCGCTTAACTGCGCCAGCAGGCACAGGGCGATTAGTGCAATCATCATTCGCAACAGCAACCCGGATATCAGCCGAGGTTCCCGATGCGTCCAGTGCGATCTGCTCTTTTGCATGCTGATTGGCCTCGACGATGGTGTTGAAGATGGTCATGGTGGTCAGAACGTTGGAGGTGATGGTCTGGGCTGCGTTTGCCTGTTGCTCGGCGCCATCGGCACGGGCTTTCTGCTCAGCAGCAGCGTTGTGGTAATGCATTGCCAGCCACCCAAGGCAAACAACCAGGCAGATCACAACGGCGCTGATGATTGCGGTTAATCGGCTCATTTCTGGCCCCACAAACAAACTTCACGCTCAATCTCGCGGCGAGTTACCAGACCTTTCCACTGCTTTCCCTTGGCATAAGTCCAGCGGCGCAACTGGTCACACGCCCCCTTCTGGTCGCCCTGGTTGATTTTGCGCAGCAGCGTGGAGGTCTGGAAGTTGCCAGCGCCGACGTTATAAGCGAACGAGTACAGAGCCCCGCGCATTGTCTCGGGGATCGGCTTCTGGATGTATGGGTTAATCTGGCGGGCTACGGCGTTCAGGTCTTTATTGAGCAGCGCACGGCATTCAGCCTCGGTGTACTTCTTGCCGAGCATGATGTCTTTGCCAGTGTGGCCATAACAGACAGTCCAGACGCCTACCACATCCTGATAGGGGTCATAACGCACACCTTCAAGACCATCGTTCCCGGTTCGGCCGGTGATGAGCGCAGAAGCAATGGCTATGGCGCCACCGCCGACGGCAGCGATAACGCTATTCCTCAGTTTTGGTGTCATAGCCATTGAGCCGATCCTCGCGTTCTTTCCGCCTGTAGTACCAGTTCACCCCACAGGTGGTAATGGTGCAGGCGATACCGACAATAATTGCCCAGTCACTCAGGGTCATCCCCGCTATTTTGTCGGCCAAAATCCATACCTCTGCCTTAACTGCCCCGGCATACGCCTTTGCTGAGACACCGCAGCCCGTCAGTGCGGTCCCGGTGCCGTATGAAAGTCTGCTGTAAATGGTGCTCATTTTTGTCATAACCTCACCTCCGTTGATGACGGATGGCGCTGTGTGAAGTGGGGAATGGCCACCAGATGAATTTACGACAAAGCACAAAGTGAGTGACGTTCTGGCGACCAAAACAGAAAGAGCCGCCTGTTGGCAGCCCTGTGATTCGGATTTACTTCTTTAAAAGCAGTGATATTATCGCGCTACCTGAGCTGAACCATCAGGTGTCCAACTTTTGCATGTCACCTTAATGCGCCCGCTGATTTAACCATCTCTAAGCGGGCTTTTTTTCGCCCAAAGAAAAGGCCCACCGAGTGGGCCTTCCGGCTATCATCATTTTTATATTGGCTGTGGTGCCGGGTGCCTCCCGGTGAGTCTTTGGTTAAACACCTTAACTCGCATTAACCATGCTAATCAGAAAAGGGTGGAAGCTTATCTCCGGTAGCTGAGGTTACGCCCCTCCGCATAGGGGGATTCACCACGCGCATGCATTAGCTATGCAACATTCACTTAGTCAACATGCTGCGATACCAGTGCGCTAACTTCTTCCTTAAGATTCAATAATCAGTCGGATTATGCATAATCAATGCATGAAATATAATTTCAATAACAACAATAAAAAATCATCTAAAATTATAAATTTACCAAAACTATTGATTAGGATTTTTCTTACCCTCACCATAGAATCCTCCCCACAAAAAACAAAATTGTCCACATACATTTCAAGGGATTATACCTGCATGGCAAATTTACTCATTTTAGCACTGGCGGTAGTTCTTTTTATAGTCGCTGTACTTTCTTTCGTTTCTTACACCAAGGACAGGAAAAAGCTTAAAAATACTTTTAAGAAGCGGTATTGATCATGCGCTGATCTTTATCTTAAAGAGGCTGAGCCCGTCAGCCTCTTTTTATTCTGATTGGCCAGCACACCGCCAGCGCCCCGACGATAACCACCAGCAGAACCAGATCCATCAGCATGCCAGCCACCCGCCAGGCTACGAACAGTAGAACGACAAACAGCGCCCAGAAACACAGCCTGCGCAGCATGATTACTTACCGTTGGTGCCGAGTACCCGGCTCAGGTTTTTCAGCAGGACAGTCGAGGCCGTTTCCAGCATGTCATCACCGGCATCGGTATTGGCGACCACCAGCGTCTTAGTGCAGGGAACCTTCACCTTCGAATCACTCAGCCAGCCGGATTCGGTAACCGCCTTTTTCATCTCGTACACCGGCTTCCCGTTCGGCAATTTATCGTCAACGTGCCAGCCGTTCATATCGATCATCGTCAGGCCGCTGCCTTCCTGATTAACCGACTCCAGAAACTTATTCGACCGGTCCGGCGCAGATACCCAAAGGAAGGCGTCATACTCGCCAGTGGTGACTTTCGCCAGCGAGCGCACACCGCCTTTGGCATAGGTCTCTACTTTGGCGTAATCCTTTTCCAGCCCCTGCAGATATTGCCAGGATGCATACGATCCGCTGGAGGGCTCACCGACCGCGATTTTCACACCTGCCTTTAAATCACCTTCATCGCTGACCTTGCCGCCCTTCTTCACCGCGACAAAAACGCATTCATCAGCCAGCTCGCCGATGATGTCCACCTTCTGCGCTTCGTTGCTGTGGCGGCTGCGCCAGAACTGGAAAGCATCAGCCTGAGTGAAACCGATCTGGGCGGTACCGCTGGCGACCTTGTCGAGATTGTCCAGAGAGCCTTTACTGGGGATCACCGTCGAGCTGTAACCATACTCGCTGAGTGCGCTGGCGAGATTAACGCCGTACACCGCGTTATAGGTCAGGCCCTGTTGACCCGTAGTGATAACGACATCCGCAGCCGAAGCGGCGTTACTCAGGCACAGCGAAGCGACCGCAATAGCGGCCATGATGACTTTTTTCATGTGACTATCCTTTTGAGGTGAGCCTTCGCCCGGAGTGGTCGCCCTGCAGAACAGTCACACGACCATTCCAAAGGCTCACCCCGAAAAGCTCTGCAGGTTTTATGCGCCGGGCGTGGCGCGGATAAAAAAAGGCCACGCAAGTTCGCAGCCTGTGAATGGTTGCAGCCCTATAGCAGCATATCTCTACATTTGGTATGGTCAGATCGCCAGAAGTAACCACATCAAACATGGAGAATTACATGAGTGAGTCTAATAAACCAATCAGTGAAAATAAGCCTCAGCCAACAACCCAAAATAAGTCGGATACCAAAGCGCCTCCACCTCCACCAAGGGATTTTTCGATGGGACGGACAATAACTGGTGATTCTGCCCCGACAATTGGTGATTTTCTCCAGAATCTCACAAGAAAAAATACACCAGTGCCGAAACGGTAATGGATAAAGCCGGAGTAAGGATTGATGCCAGCCTTACTCTGGTTAGTCTGGTTCTGAGTTGTATATTTGCTTCCTGAAGTTCGCTTGCCGTCTGACAAAGATTTTTCAATCTATAGCGTCTCATCACCGATAAAGCACTATCTCCACCGATATAACCATTGGCTCGCAGAGTCTCATAGTCACTCCCGGTTATGGTCTTGTACACCCTGGTATAGATTACGTCAGGAGAGGTTGAAATTAATGCCCGCGTCTGAACGGATAACACCCTTAAAACCAAATAAACGGCGCATAACGTCCAGTACAGAGTAAAAATAGCCACGCCAGCATTTAAAAAATCAGGATGATCTTTTTGCGTCAGAAGGAGAAACGAGGAGCCAATGCCAACAATGAGGATGCTAAGCAGTTTATAGCCATTTTCTTTGTTCAGGGAATTCGACTGCGTGATCTCACGAATACAATCCTCTCCCTGCTTTTCCAGAAAATCCACGAGCTCATCATCAGCATCCAGAAAATAGTCATCGGGCAAATCTGACATTTCGACCTCACTCGCATCCTGAGATTTTTTTTTGATTTTACCTGAAGGCCCGCTAATGAGATACATCAGGCCCCTAGATGGAGGGATATGGCGGAAGATGGAGGAGTCGAACCCCTACCGTTACCAGCACCACCGGGTTCAAACCGGTTCGCCCACCACTGAGCGGCATCTTCCAGAAACGAAAAAACCCCGCCGAAGCAGGGTTTTGATGATTGGTTTCGTTCAGGCGCTATATGCCACGATTGAAAGCATACAGGACAACTTTATGCAAAGTCAACACTAACGTTCAAAAAATTGCAGCCATCTGTTTCGATCACATTAATAACTGGTAGCCTTCTCAAATTCTGCTGCGGCTTGTCTCTCTCCTTTGTGAAGCATATCCACCAGCCCCTCATAGAACGGTTTCCAGTTGCGTGACCACGAAGACTGATGGAGATCCGGGAGACGCTTCAGAATGGCGCGGTGTACCGTCGCAGAGGGTACAACAGAGAAGCCATTACCAGAGCAGCGTTCACATGTTTTGAAAACCGGTGCGCCAAGTTCTTTGGTCGCTTTGCGATCTAACACCTCCCCTTTACCACCACACCTGCATCGCGCATGGATCACTTTCTTTCCTCCGCACACTCCACAGACCCTTTTCACCAGTTCATTTCTAATCTTTGGGGCCTTCACTTCGACACCGTCAGCATCGAAAATACCGGGGTGCTTAATTACATCTTCATGGCGGGAAATAAAGCCGGTACCGCTGCAGCTTTGACACGTTGCTCTGGTGGCCGCCGAACGTGAGTATTCCGCAAAGGCAAATTGCGCCAGCGTCAACATGCAGGCGCCGAGCTTGTCACCAGCGGCTTTGCGGACATTTTTAGGAGCGTTTTTGATGGCAAACTGCGCCAGCGCCTGAATTGCAAGCTGTTCGTCCGTTTTGCTGATACCAGCCTTTCCGAGGAAAGCGGCAAGGCCGAAGCGCGCACGACTGCTGGTGGTACCGATGGCCGCCATAACATCTGTTCCGGTCAGTCGATTTGGCGATGTGCTTTTCACGTCGTCGCTGATATGCATGCCCTGAGGGCTGAAGTGTTTGAGGGCGGATTCCAGTTTCATGCTTTCCCCTCAGCGTCCACGTTACCCAAAAAATCAGGATCACCGCCTAACTTGGCTACCTCATTTTTAAGAATGATATTTTCAAGTATCAACGCACCAACCTCATTGTTGAGATGAGATACTTTCCGCTTTAACTCCAAATATTCATCGGGACTAATCAATTCCTGATGCTGGCTTTTTGCAAAGATAAATTCTTCGAACAGAGCCACATCAACACCACCGAACGATAAGGGATCATCAGACTCCTGCTGGCTGACCTGTGCTTTCAGGCACTGATAGTTCTCGATTGCTTCTTTTAAAACCTCGTTTTTCATACTCAGTACCTCGTAACGTTATCAGTGTCCCACTCAATATCGAGTTCGCTTTGTTGTTTACCGACCAGGTAGTTAAACGGCCCCTTATCACCTTCAAGAAACTGATGTGACCGGGCGTCAAAGGTGGCGCCGATGTCACCAATCCACCCCTCTCCCTCTCGCTGTTTCAGCAGGCGAATCATTGAGGCTGGCATCTGGATAGCGGTTTGTTCGTCCTTGTCCAGACTCTCATAACCCATGCGTTCAGCCTTGCGCTGCGCCAGCTCACGCGGGATATTCCGCCATACGGCCATAACGTTGTCGGGCATGTCGGTTAATGCGCCAGTACCTTTGACGTCCATTTTCCCCGTGGGCGCCGCTTCGTTGGTTTTGCGGGCATGGGTGACTAGCAGGACATGGCAGTTATGCTCGTTTTTGAAGTCGCACAGGGTGTCGATGAATTCTTTCTGTCCACCGTAGTCTTCTTCGTCGAGTCCGCATTTCGCCAGGTTGTCGATCACAAACAGGTCAATCCCATACCGGCGGCGGGCGTAGGCAAAAATCTCCAGCAGGCGTCCGGCCTTCGCGGTTCCGGTAAGCTTGAATACCCACAGGCGATCAGAAAACCATTCGTTTGTCATGATGATTTCTTCGCGCTTTGGCGAGGCGGTGCAAATGGTCTGGCGTGTCAGACGGGCCAGCATTTTTCCGGGCTTCAGCTCCAGAGAAGCGATGCACGTGCGGACTTTCTGGTTCATGGCGGCGATAGCGATATGGCCCACCAGCTCGGTTTTGCCATGACCATTCACCCCATTAACCAGCGTCAGCTCCCCGGCGCGGAACTTGAAATTGCTGTTCAGTGATTCCCATGGGCTGGTGAACAGGCCGACATCGCGATGCTCGAACGCATCAATTGTTTCCTGGAGGAGATCACCTGCTGAGCACAGTTCATCGGGGTCGAAGAATTTCGCCGTCCCCAGGCATTGCCAGATATCATCTTCGCTCACCCCGGCCATCAGGCACTCGTTGATATCTTTATACGGCAGCTCCACCAGACGACAGCGATGCTCGCCCAGACGCCGGGCGATTTCTTTCGCGGCTTCGCGTCCAACTTCGTCATTGTCCAGACTGAGCCAGATTTCGTCGAAGCGGTCCAGGTTGTGATACTCGTACTCAATCCACTGCTGCTTGGCGCCCTTCCCGCCACCGAACGGCACCGACAGCGCACTGATGCCCAGTTGCGAGTAGGTCATACAGTCGATTTCCCCTTCGCACAACACGACAGCGCGGGCTTTGGCATCCATAGCCTGCCAGCCGAATAAACTAGGTTCACAGTCGGCCTCAGCCATGATGAGCTTTTTACCGCCCGGACGTTCGGTACTGATCCGCTTCACCTGCAGTAGTTCGCCGTTGCGGATGTATGGATACGCCACCGCCGCCACTTCTCGGTTTTCATCGTGGTACCAGACCACAGCATCAGAAACGCGAAACTGGTCAGCAGTCTCGCGAGTGATTCCGCGCGAGGCCAGATAGTCGTAGCAATGGTTCGCTTTTTTTACGCCCTTTTTCGTCGGCCGGGAGAATGTTTTTTTCTTTGCCTCGAAGTGATGATCGTCATCTTTCAGGCCCAGGAACTCTTTGGCTTCCCGCATGGCGTCATGCAGCTGGCAGTTGCGCACCAGCACCCATAAATCGAGCAGATCGCCGCTGTCACCGCTGGCAAAATCTGACCATGCCTTTTTCCCGCCCAGATTAATTTTCAGGCTCTTGCCAGAATCGCCATTGGTGTTACCTGCGCACCACTCTTTGCCTTCCAGATGTCCGCGAGGCAGCAAATATTTCGCCACGCTCTCTGCGTTGTCCCACAGTTTTTCGGATAGTTCAGCCGGACCCATTACACACTCCGTAAATCAAATTTGATAAAACACCACACAACGAATCCCTCGCGCAGAAAGCCGCGGTTAAAACCGGCAACCAGCATGCGTTTCAGGATGATTTTCATGGGCGGTTGGCACCACGCTTGAGACGATCAATGGCGGCCTGATTGATAAACACCTCGGCGGAGCCGTCGTTAGACGGGGTGTACCAGGTGCTTCCTGCGCCATTTCCCGCGCTGGCCGAAGTAACCTCTGGCGCTGGCGGTTGATTGGGTACGCGTTCAGGAAAGAGCCCTTGCCACCCACCTGCAATCGAGCGACGGATCACCTCATCGGCGTTCTGGTGGCCAGCGAGCTGCTTAGCCTGGTATGCGCAAGTTGTTTCGGTCAGGGGTTTCCGGGTTTCCCGCCGGAACTTAGCCCAGTCCTGCCAGACTTCATCACTGACGTTTTCAGGTTTTAGCCTTGCAGGGTCGAATGATGTTTTTTTCTGACGCTTTGCGACCGCTTCTTGTGGTTCATGATCTTTTACTTGTGGATCAGGTTTTAAACCTTGTGGATCATGTCCTCCAGATTCTGGAGGGTCAAAACGGTTGTTTTTCCCAGATTCTGAAGGGTCAAGCGCACTTGAGCCTCTCATTTTTGACGCGTCAGATTCTGACTGTTCAAAATCCGAAGCGTCAGATTCTGGAGGGTCAAAACGGTTGTTTTTGATACGTTCCAGTCGAATTAACGTTCTTTGCTGGAGTGCGATTTCTTCCAACTTCTCAACGTTGAGGTGATACATGTTTGAAGTGTTACGGTTACCGTTTCGGCGATTCTCTCGTCGCAGCCACCCCTCCGCTTCAAGTTCAGACAATGCCGTTCGGATTGTGCTTTCGCCGGCGCCTATCTGACGTGATATTGTTTTGACGCCGGGATAGCACGTGCCTTCATCGCTGGAATAATCCGCCAAACGCACCATGACCATAAGACGTGTTCCTTTGATGCCAGAGACAGCACAGGCATCCCATACATATCCCTGAATTTTGCTGCTCATGATGTTAGCCTCGTGAAGTACTGTTGAAACTTCCAGACAGGTTGCATGCACTCATGCGGGTATCCCTGCCTGGTGAAATACACCTGTTGCTTCTCCCGGTTCCACCCAGTGACGTGCACGACAACACCTCGCGGATCGCGATAATCGATATCGAGTGCCTTAATCGGATCTAGTGACGTGTTAGCGCGTGACATGTCACACCTCTTCCACACGTGGCATTCCATCCAGCTTGCTTGGGTACAAGTCAGGACGAACCTCGTGGGGAGTAATGGACCAACCTACAAATTCGCAAAGTTTCAATACAAATCGAGCAGGGATTACAGATTTAGCAAACCATTGATTCACCGCCTGAGGCGTTACACCCAAGCCTTTTGCAATGGCTCTTTGGGAAGTAATGGCACACAATTTCATGCGAATGTCTTCTTTCATACCCCACCATCAAGTTAAACTTTATTTAAGAAGTCTATATCAAGATTTAATTAACATGCAAGAAGCAAAAACATGCGTTAAACTTGAAATCAAGCATTGCTTTAGGTGTTAGCTTTCAGGCTGGATGAAACTTTGGAGAGATAGCGTGGCCACGGCAAACATGATTCAAGAACTTCTGAAGGAAAAAGGATGGAGTAAAGCTGAGTTAGCCCGCCAGTTAGGGGTTAGCACGCAGACGGTTGTTTACTGGACAAAAGGGACCACCGTCCCAAGGGGTAAGAGATTAGCCCAACTTTCTGAAATCAGTGGTTATTCGCAATCATGGTTTCTAGGGGAGGGGCAACCCGCGTCCTTCCCTTCATCCGTTCAAAAAGAAGACACGGATAGCGTAAAATTTAAAGTATTAGATATCGAATTTAGTTGCGGTGATGGTGCCAGTGTGAGGGGCGACTTCATTGATGTAGTGCGTTCCATAGAGTTAGATCCAGAGTATGCCCGTCAAGTTGTAGGTAATAGACCTTTTAAGAATATTGAAATAGGTAATGCCAGAGGTGACAGTATGTCACCGACGATAGCTCCGGGTGATTTGTTATTTTTAGATAAAACAATAACTTACTTTGATGGTGACGGGATTTACGCCTTTTGTTTCGAAGGTGAATGTTATGTAAAGAGACTGCAAAAAATAGGCAGCAAAATTGTAGTGCTATCTGATAACACTAATTATCAATCCTGGAGCATTGAGAAAGATGCTTTAGATATGCTCTACATCCAGTCAAAAGTTATCTCATCGGTTCCATTTAACATTAACAGATTCGGTTAATTATTGATTTATAACGGGCATTCGCCCGTTCTCCTTTTAAGTAACTACCCTCAATGAAAAAATAATCAAGTTTAACTTGACTATAAAAACCTATAAAGCTAACCTCTTTGCATCAAGTTTAACTTGATTAAGTAAGCAATCAATACTTACGTGAGGTGATCAATGAAAACTCCAGTCCAAATGCTTGAAGTGTTCGTATCAGACATAATCGAAAACACCGTGCTACTTGAAAATATTTATAAAAAAAGTAACGAAAATTACGAAACAGATTGCTCCTTAAATAGCCTCATTCGTTCGATGCAAAAGACTGTAGATAATATGAATGAATATATTAAAACTTACAGCAACGAGACCATTCACCACAAGCGAGCTGAGATCAAAAATGATCTTGCCGATGATATATTCGATGCGGTTCTTACTGCTAAAAAACTTGAGACAGTTACACAAACTTATAGTGAGTCTTATTTTACTAGTTATGATAATGACAATCCTTCGTGCCATATGTCTGCTGTGATTTGTGACTACGCACATAAACTTTGTAGTGACTTAAAAAGTATCGAAGAAAAGTTAAATTAACCACAAAGAGTTTATTAACACCTTAATCGGTGTGGAATCATTCATCCTAAAATTAGCAATGGGCTCATTATGAGTTTCATCATCGCCCACAATGCATATAAAACCGCCCTGCTCTATGCATCATGCGGACAGGAATTGATTGCGGGTCTTTATCTTCGTAAAGCGTACGGGAGGTAATTATGTGGGCCCCTGCAACAGATACCTGCATTGAAGATGCAGCGTTATCAGCAAATAACCTTAATGAATTATTAGATCTGATGCACATGAGTTTTGAAAGAATGAATTCTCTTCAATGCGAGGCATTGCTGGGTCTTGCTCTTAATTTATCAGCCGAAGTTGCTATTTGGTTAAAGGAGGAGGAAAAGCGCCGTGAAAACAAATCTGATTGAAACTCGTCGCCGTCACCTCGTTCGGGCAAAGTTAGATTCAATGATGCGTAGAACCGGAAGTTATTTCCAGATAGTCAAACTGGAAGACGGTACGAAATTACCTGTAGAGCTTGATGAGGACATTTTAACAAAAGCATTAATCAAGCTGTTTGAAGCAATGATTTATGACAACCACAAGCGCGAACAGGCGGAGCATTTAATTGCTGAGCATTATTCGAATTGCATGGGCGTTAATAAGTTAACACCGGATGGTGTGGACTTTATGAATGCATTTATTGCAACACTGGCTGAGCAGTCATTAAAAGCGGAGAAATTAACTAATGGCTAATTTCCCCCCCCCCCCTATTACACACGAAAAAGTGCAGGTCGTTATGACGATTGAAAACGGCCAGGTAATAGATACCCGCAAAGTTCGCGATAACGAGTTGATTGCCAGCATGGATACCTTCTTCTGGATGGCAAAGAAAGCCGGGTATCAGGTAATCGCCCCTAATCAGGAGGAAGCAAGTGGCACTAACAGCAATACGAATTCCTGAGCGGGTACACCTGCAGGCGCTGCAGGTCCTGCTGCGGTACCGCCGGAAGCGCATCTATGCACGCCGTACGCACCGCACCGGCTATCTCAGCCTGAAGGTTAACCCACGCTGGCGGCTGTTATCGAAAGACGATGGCCGGAACTGGGAAGTAATGAGCCATGAACGTTACTCAGGAGAAATTAAACGATGAACGATAACCGCACCGCCAGCGCCATTGACCTGGCATTACAGAAGCACCACACGCCCGTTGGCGACCTTTACGCCGCTATTCGTCACGGACGCATGAAGCGTTGTTTTAGCCGCGGCACTGCCATTAGCTGGCTGGCTCACTTTTTGACGTCGCATGCCTTTGCTCTGTCCGGGTTTAAGCAGCGCCACCCTGATTACCTTGTGGAGCATGAAGGAAACGAAATGTGGCGCCGTGGCGAAACTACCGACGAATACCACCGCGCCCACCAGCGCACCGTTCGCCGGCTGCGTCGAATCCTCGCCCGCAAACGTGAAATGCAGAAGTGGTGTGAAAAGTGGGATGCCATGCACGACCGCTACGTGAAGGAGCGCGAAGAGCTCAAAGCCAGCAAACCAGCAGAGGTACGCAATGGATCACACAGCATTTAACCCGGAACCAACGTCTGCCGGCATCCGGTTATCTGGAAGCAGGATTATTGGTTACTCCGCCGCTATTCGTGAACTGGATAACGGTCACTACGACAAACGCCTTGCCGACGGCATGAATATTCTGGCCTGCATCATGGAGGCGGTAGAAAGCAGCTGGCTCACGCTCACTATCGAGCAGCAAATCATCGTCTGGCGCTGGTTGCTCGCCGCGGTATTCATTACCGAGGAGCTGGAGAAGAACGGGACTGTCGACGTTCCGAACGACGAAGGCGGCGTTGATACAGCCGTTATCTATTCCGGGGAGCACGGTGCAATCAGCGTCTACCCAGGGCCGGAACGCTTTGCACTCGCTAATCACATTGAGGCCGGCGCCATTGAGAAATACGGGCAAAAGGAAGGGTTGCCGCTGGCGCTGCGCATGTATCAGGACATGGTTGTCTGTGACAACGAATACGGCTTCAGGCTGTCAGCTATGGGCCGGGAAGGTTTCAACCTTCTGCATGACGGCTTTATCGAACAAATTCATACCGAAGGCATGCCTGGCATGCCGGTTATGCACTGAGGGAAATGATGATGAATAACTTGATCACCAGCAAGCCATCAATGACCAGCCTGGAAATTGCCGAGCTGGTAGAGAAGCGTCACGACAACGTGAAGCGCACCATTGAGATGCTGATTGTGCGCGGTGTAATCACTTCTCCTCAAATTGAGGAAAAGCCTACCGCCGGGCGCCCTACAGCAGTTTACGTTTTTGAAAGTGAAGAAGGTAAGCGCGACAGCATCATCGTCGTCGCCCAGCTTAGCCCTGAGTTTACCGCCCGCCTGGTGGACCGCTGGAAAGAGCTGGAAGAAGAGCGCTCCCGCCCCAAATCACAGGCAGAACTGATCGCAGAAATGGCCCTGCTGAATGTTGAGCAGGAGCGCCGCCTCTACCAGGTCGAAGAGCAGGTAGAAACGGTAGCGGAAGCGGTCGAGAACATTAAGCGCGGTACCATGCGGGCCGGGTACGTTGGTTATCGTCAGGTTGTCGCCAAGAGCGGTATGACTGATGCGAAATGCCGGAACCTGGTTAACGCCTACCGAATCCCGACTGATACGCACGAATTCATGACACCCGATGGCCTGCTTTCCCGCCGGGCTATCGTGGAGTTTGAACCGTTCATGAAAGCATTCCGCCAGATGATGTCCGAGGCAGAACCCCGCGGCACCCGCTGGTATCACCCGAAGATGGGCCTGTTTCAGGCTATTGGGTGGGAGGGCGGCCACGGTGAATAACGTTATCTGGCTGCCGGCCGGTTCTATCGAGGTGGCCCACCAGCGGGCCTTAACCTGGGTTTGCGATGCATATCTGTTTTATCTGGTCAGCCTGCACCGCCGCCCGGTGTATCGCCACCAGTACGGCGATATTTCGCTTAACCAGCCAGCGCTGCAGGGCTTCATTGACTCCTACCTCAAAGATAAAGGGTGGGACATAGAGCGCCGCCGTGCGCATTACATCAACATTCTGGACCTCATCAAATATTTGCACCGCAGCAATTCGGGATTTATCGACTGGGGAACAGTGCCGGCGCTTACGCCTCGGGGGATCCGCTGGATGAACGCCTGCCTCTCTCGCCTGGGTGAAATGGTTAACAGCTATGGCGGATGGAAAGGATATATCGCAGCAGTTGAGGAGGATCAGAAAGATGAAAATCGACTTTAAAGATTATGGCGCTGTGGCCGCGGTGACTATTACCAGCACCATTTTCGAGTTTCGCAAACATAACCGGGTTGTTGATGCCACCCTGCTCTGCACCCCGGACGTCATCAGCGAACGACGCGGCAGCTTCTTCATGAAGACGCATATTTCAGGCAAAACCAGGGATGCGCTGCGGGCCTATAAAACCGCGCTGCGCGAGATGAAACGATGAACAGAGAATTTGAGATATGGGTCCGGCTGCGCTACGGCGGCCGGTATGACCTGACGCGAGACGGTCACGGCTACTATTGCCGGGAAGTGGTTAAGCGGATGTATGAGACGTGGTGCCACTGTCGTGGCCTGAAAGTGGTATGAGGTGGGTTATATGGTAGACATTGAAATGATTGACGAGGAAGAGGCAATGCGGATGATCCGAGTATCTTCACGCGTGACCATCCGCAAATACACCGAGCGCTATAATTTCCCCAAACCGGTCCGGACCTATCCTAAGCAATATCTGCGCTCTGCTATTGTGGAGTGGATCTTAAACGGGGGTATCAACCAGAAATCCTCCTGATATGCCAGAATATCTTTTCAGCATACAGATCATAGGCGTCTTTCTGTTCGGCAATCCAGTCATGCTTGTTATAGACAGAAAGCACGCCGCCAAGTTCATGCCCCAGCATCTTTTCGATGACGTGCGGAGCAACACCATCTTCGGATAGCCGGGTTGCCAATGTGCGCCGAAAATCATGTGAAGTAAACTTACCAAACCCCAACGAGTCCTTGATTCTTCTGAGAAATTTATTTGCACCAGAAATAGTAATGGGGCTTTTCAGGTCCTCGCCAGGGAAAAGTATATCCCCATACGTCATTTCAGCTTTTTTCAGCAAATCATCTGCGGCGGAGAAAATGGGGCGCCTGATAATTTTGTTGGTTTTACTTTTCTCTGCCGGCACAACCCATAACCCCTCCTCTCGGTCAAACTCCCCCCTTATAGCCAGCCGAAGTTCGCTATTCCTGGCGCCGTACAGCATTAGCAGTTGATGAAGCAATCGGTTAGAAGTTGACCCACGACTTCTTTCTATAGCCATCCAGATTTTGGCAAGCTGGTTATAGCTGAGCGTGGTCTCCCCAATCACCGGTTTAACACCGATATCTTTCGGCTGCAAAAGCATGAGTTCGGTTGTGCTAATGAATTGTCGGCGCGTACACCAACCAATGGCAGACCTGAGCTGTATCAATAAATGCCGGGCTCGGCGAGGGTTGATTTTCTCCTCTTCGGTAAACCTCTCTACCCACAAGCGGACAGGGATATCCTCAACCGGAATGCCGGGAAAAGCGTCGCGCATATGCTTTATAACCGTTGATTTATAAAGCGCTATCGTCTTAGCTCTTAGCGTTACGTCCACGTAATTTTCTTTCCAGTAATCCAGGCAATCCTTTACCGTTGGCTTACTCTTGGATTTGTTGCCACCAGCCAGCGTTCGGGGGTCAATGCCTTTGTCTGCCGACTCCCTCAGGTCTGCAACGATATTGCGGGCATCGCGCAGGGTCAGCGCTGGGTAACGCCCGAGCCCCATTCGGTTCTGCTTCCCTTCCCATCGGAACCTAAACTGAAAGCTGATCACGCCTTTGGGGGTTATGCGAATTCCAAGCCCGTCTGAATCCGTAATTTCAGCAGGCCCGGAATATGGTTTACCATAGATAGAGCGGAGCTTTGTGTCACTGATTGCCATGTTAGTTTTCTGTACTCACCATTTTGGTATTTTATGTACTTATTCTGTACTCAATATCGCATGAACGAACATAAACAACAATATCAAATCATGTACAACCATGTTCATAACTTGACAGAAAAAAATAAATAATAGTTATAAATCATATGCATAAATAGCTAACCATGTTCATCTTTGGCCGTACAGTATCAACAATGTACAAAGCACACACCTTGCCGAAGATTACGAAACTATGGTGCCGTTTCAGGCATTACAAATGATCGGTCATCAGGTTGATGCGGTCTGTCCAGATAAAACAAAAGGCGACTTCATTATGACCGCGATCCATGATTTTGACGGCGCCCAGACCTACAGCGAGAAACCCGGGCACCGCTTTGTTCTCAACGCCGATTTTACAACGGTGAAAGAACAGGATTACGACGCACTATTAATCCCCGGCGGCCGGTCGCCAGAATATCTGCGCCTGAATGCGGAAGTGCTTAAACTGGTGCAGGCATTTGACGCAGCGCGTAAACCGATTGCCGCCGTTTGCCACGGCCCTCAGCTGTTGGCAGCTGCGGGGGTATTAAAAGGCCGTACCTGCAGCGCCTATCCGGCCTGCGCGCCGGAAGTGCGGCTCAGCGGCGGACATTTTGCCGACATCGGTATCGATCAGGCGCATGTGGATGGCAATCTGGTGACCGCCCCCGCCTGGCCCGCTCATCCGCAATGGCTGGCGAAATTTGCCGAATTGTTGCAGTAGCAAACCTGACAAATATAAAAGGCCGGAACGGATCATCGGGGACTACCGTCTGAAGGCGATGCTGGCGCTAAAAATCGCGTCAGCATCGGTTTTAATGGCAGTTACAAAAGATTATCGGCAATGCTGTAAGCTCAGCTTTTGGGGTAGACGGTGCAGACTTTCGCCGAAGCAGGGCCAGACGCGATCGCTGCCTGTCTGGTCATTCGATATGACCAGAACAACCGGGAACCACGATATGATAAGTTCGGAAATAACCCCTTTGCTGCTGCAGCCGTTTTCAACCTAAATGGCGTTTAGCCTCCTTACGCACCCGGTGCAGTACATGATGTTTGATCCCACTGTAATCCGGGTGTTCAGACAGATTCTCGATATCACGTTCCCGGCCAAAAGGCAGGGCGATCTCCTCAACAATTTTTCCTGGGTTTGCTGACATAATCAGAATGCGATCGGCGAGGAATAGCGCCTCTTCCACGTCGTGAGTGACAAAAAGCAGAGTGGTGCCGGTATTAAGCCAGGCCTCACGCAACAGTTCCTGCATCATCAGACGGGTTTGCGCATCGAGCGCGCCGAAGGGTTCATCCAGTAACAGCACATCCGGGCCGGGTAGCCAGGCGCGCGCCAACGCTACCCGCTGTTTCATGCCGCCTGAAAGCTGCCAGGGCGAATGGTGCTCAAAGCCTTGTAGGCCAACGAGTCCAAGCCATTCCATCGCACGGGCGTTAATTTCATCTTTGCGATGCTTACCCAGCCGAGGACCAAAGGTGACGTTTTCCAGTACCGATAGCCACGGAAAAAGGTTAGGCTGCTGGAAGATCATTCCGCGATCCGGCCCCGGCTGGCGGACCGGTTTCCCCCCCGCCACCACGCGCCCCCGATCCGGTTTGTTAAACCCGGCGACCAGGTTAAGAATAGTGGACTTACCGCAGCCGGAAGGCCCCAGTAACACCACAAATTCCCCTTTGTGGAGCGACAGGCTGATATCTTCCAGCACCGTGAACGGCTGTGGCTTCGCCGCAAAGGCGAGCGATACGTTTTCCAGCGTGATAGCACTCATTATTCTTTCCCCGCCCAAGGTACAAACAGGCGCTGCAGCCCCAGCAGCAGTAAATCCAGCGCGTAGCCAATGCCACCCAGTAGCAAAATGCCAAGCATGACGATATCGGTGCGTAAATAGGAGCTGGCGTTAATGACCATCCAACCCAGCCCCGAACTGGCAGCGACCATCTCCGCCGCGATAAGCGACGTCCAGCCAATGCCAATCGACAGCCTGACGGTGGTGAACAGTTCCGGTAACGTATCCGGTAACACCACGCGCAGAAAGATCTGTTTGCGTGAAGCACCAAGCGTTTGCGCCACACGAATGCGCGAACGACCAATACGCTCTACCGCAGCAGATGCCCCCACCACCACGCTAAGGAAAGTGGCAATAAAGATGAGAAAGAACTTCGAGGCCTCGCCAATCCCCAGCCAGACGACCGCCAGCGGAATAAGGGCAATTTTGGGCAGCGGGCGCAAAAACTGCACAAACGGATTCAGCACCGCCGCCAGACCTTCCGACAGCCCCATCAATAATCCCAGAGGAATACCGATGATGATTGCCACAGAAAAAGCGCTTAACGCACGTGCCAGGCTGACGGCAACATGCTCCCACAGCGGCACCTGACGATAACCATCCGCCAGCAACTCTTCGGTCGTCAGGCCTATATCCGTTAGCGATGGCAGCAGCAGCGGATCAACCCATTGCCGCGAGGCCGCCACCTGCCAGACGATAAAGAAAACAGTGACCGAAACGACGCTGATGGCAATGTGATAACTCAATCTCATTGCGCGGCTACCGCTGCATCACGGATATAACGGGAGTTAATGGCGCTGTCCCAGCTGGCCGGGATATCACGTTGGCGAATCTCACCGATATCAGCAAGGAAGTGAGAGGTTTTGGTCAGCGCTTTCCCAATCCCGCTGTCGGTGGTTTGCGTACCGTTCCCCAACCATTGCGCCGTACCCTGCTGGCTCAGCGTGGGATATTCCAGCCCACCCAACGTATTGACGGCGGTCGTCACCGGCGCGCCCACCTCTTTCGCAACAATGGCCGCCGCGCGCTCCGGGTCTTTCTTAAACTCATCGACTTTTTGCTGATGAACACGCAGGAACGCGCTGACGGTTTGCGGATACTGCTCAGCAAAAGCTTTACGCACAACGTAGTTGTTATAAATCAGGTAGCCATCTTTTTGCAGATCTTTGGTTGCGAACACCTGATGCCCGCCAGAAGTCTCCAGTTCCTGAGCAAACGGCGCCCAGACATAGCCCGCGTCGATATCACCGCGTTTCCAGGCTGCGACCATTTCCGCCGGACGCAGCGGCAATAACGTTATTTTACTGCGGTCGAGATGGTTAACGCTGATAGCGGCCTCAAGCGCATATTGCGCCGTCGAGTTTGGCGGATAGGCTACTCGTTTACCCTCAATATCTTTAATGCTGGCAATACCGTCTTTACCAATTAAACGCTCGTAGCTGGCAATCACGCCAGAGACGCCGATAATTTCCACCGGCAGTTTTCTGACAATGCCTGCCGTTGCCGGGCTGGAGCCAAAATTAGCAATATCAATCGCATTGCTGGCAAAGTAATTTAACGCATCAGCACCGGACGCAAATTGCACCCATTTCACCTTGCTGTTGAGTGCCTTATCCAAAGAACCATCGGCCTTAGCCAGCATCAGCACCTGAGAACCGCCGCTATATGCCACCCGAACTTCCGCTGGCGTTTCGGCAAAGCTGCTATTAACCCACAGGCCACCCGCTGCAAGTAAGACACAGAGACTTTTATTCATTTAATTTATCCTTTAAATAACAACGTTTTTAATGCCATGTCTCGCGTTGCACCAGCCATAGCCGGGCACACTGCCGGGCGAGCGCTTCTGCGGGATCAATTGACACGGCCAGATGCGGTGAGGTCACCTCAGCCAGCGCAACCGGCACTTCTGTACAGGCCAGCACCAGCCGCTCTGCGCCACGATCGCGCAATGCCTGGGCCTGTAGACTCAGCAGTTCTCCGCCGGTACGCAGTTCGCCGCGTTTTACCGCATAGCATCCCGGCACAAACCACTGCCGCAGTTCTTCTTGCGTCGGCTGTACGCTTTCGATCCCCATCGCGGTAAATCCGTGCTGAAACCAACCGGCATCCAGCGTGCCCTGGGTAGCAATAATCCCGACCCGCCGGGGTTTCTCTTTCCCGTCGAATACCGCCAGCGTGGCGTCCACAATATGCAGCAACGGTGCGTCGCTATGCTGCGCCAGCGCCTCATACCAGTGGTGCGCCGTATTACAAGCAATGGCAATATGACTGACGCCCACGCGGTTCAGCTGTTCCACACCGTACAACAACTGCGGCAGCGGGGATGGCCCCGTTCCCGCCAGCGCCCGCTGGCGATCCGCAATTTGCGGCACATTCCATACCACATGGGGAATTTGCTGTTGGTCGCTGCTGGCGGGCGTTGCCCGCAGCAATTTATGCATCAGATCCAGCGTCGCCAGCGGCCCCATGCCGCCAAGAATTCCCAGCAGAAATGGTGTACTCATGATGGCAAAGAATCGGCGATGACCTGACGGTAGCCAAACAGACCTGCACTTCCCCCCGTATGGATAAACACCACATTCTCATCCCTGCGGAAATGACCTTTACGGATCAGATCAATCAATCCGGCCATGCCTTTTCCGGAATAGACGGGGTCGAGCAGAATCCCCTCGTGCTGCGCCAGCAACTGCAGCGCCTCAAGCATCCCTTCGGTGGGCAAGCCATAGCCTTCGCCGACATAATCACTGTTCGCCACCACCGCCTCATGCGGCAATTCACCCGGTACACCGAGCAGTTCCCGCGTCTGCTGCGCCAGACGCCAGACGTTGTGTTCCTGTTTTTCGCGCGGAGCGCGGACGCTAATCCCGAGGAGAGGAATACCGCTGTGCGTGGCAGTTAAGCCCGCAATCAGGCCAGCCTGTGTACCTGCGCTACCGGTGGCATGAACGATATGATCGATGCGCAGCCGTAGCTGGCTGGACTGCCAAAGCAGTTCTTCCGCGCAGGAGACGTAGCCCAGCGCGCCGATAGCGTTCGAGCCTCCACCGGGGATGACATAAGGGGTGTGGCCCCTGGCTCGCAGGCTTTCCGCGTGTTGTTCCATTGCCTGCTGCATATCCGTACCGCCGGGAAGATGAGCGATAATTTTGCCCCCGAGCAAACCGTCCAGCAGCACATTGCCGGATTGCTGATACTCATCACCCAGCGTCGTGACGCGTTGTTCGAGAAAAATATGCGTTTCCAGACCCAGTCTGGCTGCCGCCGCGACGGTCTGACGCACATGGTTAGACTGCGTGGCGCCCTGGGTAATGATAATATCCGCCTGTTTTGCCTGGGCATCGCCCAGCAAAAACTCAAGTTTGCGGGTTTTATTGCCGCCAGTGGCGAGGCCTGTGCAATCGTCTCGTTTTATCCAGATATTTGGCCCCTCCAGCAAGCGTGAAAGCTGCGTGAGAGGCTCCAGAGGGGTCGGGAAGTGGCCAAAATGAAGCCGGGGGAAACGCGCCAGATGCATAATAACTCCTGTAAAAAATGACTACGCAGCAAATTAAAATTTGGCCGCGAGGATAAAAGGTTCATACAATATTAAGTATGACTATATTTATTTTCTCACTGATGACTTACCAAGTTTTTCAGCTATGGTTATGAGGAAAAAAGATAAAAAATAGTGCTTTTATTTATTTTGTTCATCAGCACTAATTAACCGGACATAATACCAACGCTTTCGAACAGATAACCCAAAGACGTATTTAACCAGGCAGACAACCTCAGGTATTTAATGCTTCCAGGGCGACAAACGCCTGCCAGCTCACCTCATCGATCCAGATACCCTCTTGCCGACGGCGGGTATACGCGCGCAATTCCGGCTCTCCGGGGATCTGCACATTGCGCCCTTCCTGCCCGCTACGCACCCAGTCCACCTGCGCTAATAGCGCCTGCTGGTAACTCTCCTGTGCCCCCAGCCGCGCAGGATCAAATAAAATCGATAGCATATTGTTGATGATTCCGGCACGTGGCGGAATTTGCTGGCTTTCGGTTTCGCCGCCGGTCAGCGCAGCGCCGAGTAGACTACAAATCAGCGACAATCCTGCGCCTTTATGCCCGCCAAAAGGCAGCAAGGCACCGAACGGTTCCGTCATTAATACCGCAGGGTCGGTGGTGGGTTGTCCGTTCGCATCTACCGCACATCCTTCAGGGATGGCTCGCCCTTCATTCCATGCGATGCGCGCTTTATTGCCTGCTATGGCGCTGGTTGCGAAGTCAAGGATAACCGGGGGCCGGTTCGCGAGCGGTATCCCGACACAAAAAGGATTTGTGCCGAGTCGGGCACCGAGTCCAGCGAAAGGCAGTACGACCGACGGCGCTGCCACGTTGGCAAAATGGAGCGAGACCAGTCCGGCGTCAGCCGCCTGTTCCGCCCATGCGCCGATTCGTCCAAGATGGTGGGTATTAGACAATCCGATTATTGCCACCCCAAACTCGCGCGCACGCTCAATACCCACGGCCATGGCCTGTTCGCCCAACGCCTGGCCAAAGCCGTGCCCCCCATCAAAAGAGACGATCGGTCCGGCATCAGACAACATGGTGAGCGTGGCGCCAGGGTTCAAATCCCCTGCCAGAATGGCCCGAATATAGCGCGGTAACAGGGTCACGCCATGAGAGTCGTGGCCTTTTAGTGAGGCTTCGACCAGGTTATCCGCGACCTTTTGAGCGATATCAGGTCCGGTGCCAACCCTTACCAGATGGCGCTGCAAAAGCGAACGTAAGTGATGATCCGAAAATAAAGGCATGATGAGGCTCGCAATGACTGCCCCTACATTGATAAGGGCTATTTAAAAGATGAACCCGACTATACTGAGAATATATTTATGACCTAAACATGAATAATGACTAAGCTTTTCCGCCTGGTAAATAACAAGCCACAAATATCGTTATTCATTTCTCTGATATTCATTTTCATTTAAATCACTTCCTTTCCCGCTCGCCTCTGCCCATGATTTTTGGCTGAGAAACACCTTTCTGGGAAACTGAAATGAATAAAACAAGCAGAATACTCGCCTGTACGCTGGCGCTTTCCGCCCTGGGCGGGATAAGCCAGCCGGCATTAGCGGAAGGAAACATTAGTATCGCGCAGCAATTTGGCATCGGCTATTTAATTCTTGATGTGGTACGTGACCAACGGCTTATCGAAAAAGAGGGTCAGAAAGAGGGGCTGGATATAAAAGTAGAGTGGCGCACCATTTCCGGAGTAACCGGGATGAATGAGGCCCTGCTCTCTGGCGCTCTGGACGTTGCGTCAGCGGGGGTTCCCCCCGTACTCACCCTATGGGATCGCACCAAAGGTAAGCAAAATGTGAAAGCGATTGCCTCGCTGGGGTCGATGCCCAATTATTTGTTGAGTAATAATCCGGCGGTAAAAAGCATTAAAGATCTGTCCGCAAAAGATCGGATTGCCGTACCGGCAGCAGGCGTCGGTTTTCAGTCTCGTACATTACAAATCGAGACCGCGAAATTATATGGTGACGGGGACTTCAAACGCTTCGATAAAATTAGCGTCAGTTTACCGCATCCGGACGCCAGCGCGGCATTAATTGCCGGCGGCTCGGAGATTACCACCCATTTCTCCAGCCCGCCCTTCCAGTATCAGGCGCTGGAACATAAAAACGTGCATAAAGTGCTCAGCTCCTATGACGTACTGGGGGGACAGGCAACCTTTAATGTTCTCTATACCACCCAGAAATTCCATGATGAAAACCCCAGAACCTATAAAGCGTTTTATCGCGCGCTCAGCGAAGCCGCAAGTATTATTAACCGTGACAAAAATGCCGCTGCCGAAACTTACATTCGCGTTGAGAAATCGCGGCTGCCTTTACCGCTGGTACAAAAAATTGTTAACGATCCCGAAATAAGCTTTACGGTTTCCCCTGAACGTACTGGCGTATATGCCGAAAAACTCCATGAGCTTGGGATACTGAAAAATAAGGCCGGCTCGTGGAAAGATTATTTTTTTAACGAAGCATGGGAAAACCCCGGCAGCTAAACCGCGATACTGGAGGCTATGATGGTCAATCAGCAAATTGATGGCCCGCTGCTGCAGGTCAGCCATGTCGATATTGAATACCGCACGCGTGAACGCCGGGTACGCGCGACGCACGATGTCAGTTTTGATGTCTGGCCTGGGGACCGCTTTATTCTGCTTGGCCCCTCAGGCTGCGGAAAATCGAGCCTGTTGAAAGCCGCAGGCGGTTTTATTGCCCCGCGCAGCGGTCAAATTTCGCTTGCAGGGACGCCAGTTAGCGCCCCCGCCCCGGACCGTATGATGGTATTCCAGGAGTTCGACCAACTGCCGCCGTGGAAAACGGTGCTGGAAAACGTCATGTTTCCTCTGCTCGCCAGCCGCAAAGCCAGCCGTTCACAGGCAAAAGAGACGGCGCTGCATTTCCTTCACAAAGTCGGTCTGGCGGAATTTGCTGACGCGATGCCCCATACGCTCTCCGGCGGCATGAAGCAGCGCGTCGCCATCGCCCGTGCGCTGGCGATGAAACCGCGCATCCTGCTGATGGACGAACCCTTCGCCGCCCTGGATGCGCTGACGCGGCGCACGATGCAGGAAGAGTTGCTGACGCTCTGGGAAGAAGAGCGCTTTACGCTGCTTTTCGTCACCCACTCGATTGAAGAGGCGCTGGTCGTGGGCAGCCGTATTCTGGTGCTTTCGCCGCATCCAGGACGCGTCCGGGCAGAGCTTAATTGTCATCAGTTCACGCTTAATGATTTCGGCAGCGAGGCGTTTCAACACGCGGCTCGTCATATTCACCATCTGTTATTCCCGACGACCGGCAACGGTCCGTCTCACTCATCCGGCGAGGAGCCAGCGTATGTCCCAGCCACCGTACATTCGTCCTGAATTCGAACGCGAATTACCGCCGCTACGTAATCTGCCGGTAGAAACGCCGCTACCCTTAAGCCAGCGCCTGTGGAATCAGGCATGGCTGCGTAAGTCTGTGATTGTCGCCCTGGTGCTGGCGCTATGGGAGATCGCCGCGCGAATACAGCAAAACGATCTGATGCTGCCCGGGGTATTTCAGACGCTGCAGGCGTTCAGTGAAGACCTGCGCAATGGCGAACTGCCGGAAAAAATCGTCAATTCACTCAGTACCCTGCTGAAAGGATATCTGGCCGGCAGCGCGCTGGCGCTGATTGCCAGCGCCCTGGCAGTGACCACGCAGTTTGGTCGCGATCTGCTCAGCACATTAACCGCGATGCTCAATCCACTGCCGGCAATTGCGCTGCTGCCGCTGGCTCTGCTGTGGTTTGGTCTGGGAAATGCCAGCCTGATATTTGTACTGATACATTCCGTCATGTGGCCCATCGCTCTGAATACCTGGTCCGGATTTAGCAGCGTGCCGGAAACGCTGCGCATGGCCGGGCGCAACTATGGCCTCCGTGGGCCACGCTATGTGATCACGATTCTTATTCCGGCATCGTTGCCCGCCATCCTTTCCGGTTTGAAAATAGGCTGGGCTTTCGCCTGGCGAACGCTGATTGCCGCCGAACTGGTATTCGGCGCCTCCAGCGGCGAAGGGGGGCTGGGCTGGTATATATTCCAGAATCGCAATGAACTGTTCACCGACCGGGTATTTGCAGGGCTGTTAACGGTCATCGCGATTGGTCTGCTGGTGGAAGGCATCGTATTCGCCAGTCTGGAAAAGATCACAATTAAGCGCTGGGGGATGCAGCGTTAACCCCACATTCATTCAGGCAGCTACTGCGCCCCCCATTAAAACGTCCGCCGGCGCCTTTCAGGCTGGCTCGCCGTGTTGCCGAAGTCGCGGCAACACGCCTTATCCTTACCACGATATGATAAAAGCCCGCGGGGAAATCAGCGGGCTTGTGGGATTGTCGTCATGGTCCATCCCTGGCGTGCTTGACACCGCTACCGCGAAGCAAACCTTGCAACATGCTCTGCGAGAAAATCAATTTCCTGCGGCGTATTATAAAAAGCCAGCGAAGGCCGGACGGTACTCTCATAACCAAAATGGCGCAGGATCGGTTGCGCGCAGTGATGTCCGGATCGCACGGCAATGCCGACCTGACTGAGATAGCGCCCCACGGCTGCATTTTCATGACCCGCCAGCACGAAAGATAAGACGCTGGTTTTGTTCGCCGCGGTGCCGACCAGCGTCAGACCCGGAATAGCCGACAGCTTCTCGATGCCATACTCCAGTAAGGCGTGCTCGTACTGCGCAATGTTTTCTATCCCCAGCGAGGTGACATAATCGATAGCCGCCCCCAGCCCGACGGCATCAGCAATATTGCCCGTCCCCGCCTCAAACTTATTCGGCGAGGGCTGATAGCGCGTCAGTTCAAAGGTCACGTCGGCAATCATATTCCCGCCGCCCTGATAAGGGCGCGCCTCTTCCAGCACCTCCTGCTTGCCATAGACCACGCCGATCCCGGTCGGCCCAAAAATTTTATGCCCGGAGAAGACGAAGAAATCGGCATCCAGCGCCGTCACGTTGGTCGGGATATGCGAAATAGACTGCGCGCCGTCGATGGCAATGCGCACCCCAAAACGATGGGCGATCTGCACCAGCTCCTGAACCGGCGTGACGGTACCCAGCGCGTTAGAAACGTGGGTCGCGGAGACAAAGCGGGTTTTATCGTTGAACAACCGGATATATTCCTCAACGATCAGCTGACCGTGCTCATCAACCGGCGCAACGCGGATCGTCGCGCCCGTTTCCTGGGCAATAAGCTGCCACGGTACAATATTGGCGTGATGCTCAAGCAACGTCAGGATAATTTCATCCCCCGGTCGTAATAGCGGCTTCACGTAGCTGTGCGCTATCAGATTGAGCCCTTCCGTGGTACCGCGCACGAAGATGATATTTTCCGGGCCGCGGGCGCCGATAAAGCGCGACACTTTCTCACGCGCGGCTTCATAAGCATCGGTGGAACGAGCGGCAAGCGTATGCGCCGCCCGATAAACGTTCGAATTCTCATGTAAATAATAGTGGCTGATACGATCGATAACCTGCTTCGGGCGCTGGGTCGTCGCGGCATTATCCAGCCACACCAGCGGATGTCCGTCCACCTGTTCGCTAAGGATCGGGAAATCAGCGCGGATGCGTTCTACCGGGATCTGTCCAACCCGCGCCGGCGGCGCCGTTTTTACGCTGGAAGGGGGTAACGGCGCGAATCCGCGAGGCGCGATATCCGCCCTGCTCTCCTGGCCCAATGGCAGCACCCGCGGCGCGTAAGCCGCTTCGGTCGCACGCGGGCGTGCGGGCGCGTCGTCAGGCAGCCCCTGCAGATCGCGCGCGTCGGGCAGACCATAATCACGCGCGGAGGGCGCGTCGCCCGCCCATCCGCCGGGCGCATAGGGAAGCGTGAATAAATTACTCGTAGTCATAATATTCACCCACTTCAACATCCTCCAGCACGGCAATGGCGTCATCGGCCAGGATCGCAGCGGAGCAATAAAGTGAGAGTAAATAGGAAGCCACGCCGTTATCGTCGATCCCCCGGAAGCGCACCGACAAACCGCGAGACTGTTCGTTTGGCAGCCCTTCCTGATAAAGTCCCAGCACGCCGCGTTTGCTTTCACCGGAACGAATCAACAGGATATTGGTTTTTCCGCCCTGGCCTTTCGGGTTTTTCAGACCATCGACAAACAGCTTGTCGGAAGGGATCAGCGGAATACCGCGCCACAGGATAAACGTGCCCCCATGCAAATTCACGGTGACCGGCGGCACGCCGCGTCGCGTGGCCTCACGCTGAAATGCGGCAATCGCGCGCGGATGGGCCAGAAAGAAGGAGGGCTCCTTCCAGACTTTGGACAACAGCTCATCCAGGTCATCCGGCGTTGGACGGCCATTGCGGGTCTGAATACGCTGCGAGTCGTCGATATTTTTCAGCAATCCATATTCATCGTTATTGATCAGCTGACTTTCCTGGCGCTCGCGCAGGCTTTCAATCGCCAGCGCGATTTGCTCTGAGGCCTGGTCGTAGGGCGAGCTGTAGAGATCGGCGATTTTGGTATCGACGTTTATAATGGTCGTAATCGAATCCAGCTGGTATTCACGCGGCGTGGTCTGATACTCGATATAGCCCTGGGGTATTTCAACGCGCGACGGATCCTGACTGCATAATACATCCAGCGGCGTCTCTCCCTCCACGACCTTGTTCACCCGGTAAATTCCCGATTCCAGGCCCTTATAATCGAGAAAACGGCTGACCCAGCGCGGGGTGATTGCCGCAAATTGCGGTGCCGTTTTGGTCACGTTCGCTAACTGATACGCGGCTTCACGCCCCAGTGCATTAATGCCTTTTTGTTCTGCCATAATGATTCCTTAGTGTTTGAAAGAGTGGAGCTGAAGGTTAGTACTGCGGCAAACGGGTATCGACATCCCGTGCCCAGGCGTTTAGGCCATCTTTTAAATTCATCACGCGCCCCTGATAACCTGCGCGCTGGAGTGCCCGAATGGCGAAAATACTGCGCTGCCCTATCTTGCACAGAAATACCGCATCGACCGTCGGGTCGAATTCACCGATACGTCTGACTATCTGGCCCAGCGGTATCACCTTTGCCTGCGGAAATTTTGCAATCGCCCTTTCGTGGGGTTCACGAATGTCGATCAGCTGCAGGGGTCTTCCCTCCTCTATCCAGGCGTGAAGCTCAAGCGCCGTGACGCTTTCAACCGGAACTTCTGCTTCATCAGGTTTCAGCCCGCAAAACTCCTCGTAGTCGATGAGCGCATGAATCGAGGGATGCTCACCGCATACCGGGCAGTCGGGAGCCCTCTCCAGCCGCAGCTCGCGTTGCTTCATCTGCCACACATCGAAGAGCAACAGGCGGCCAATCAGGCTCTCGCTGCCGCCGACGATAAGTTTGATCGCTTCCGCCGCCTGAATGGTGCCGATAATCCCCGGCAGCACGCCGACAACGCCGCCTTCGGCACAGGAAGGTACCAACCCCGGCGGCGGGGGCTCGGGATAAAGACACCGGTAGCACGGTCCTTCCCCGGCATAAAAGACGCTGGCCTGCCCTTCGAACTGAAAAATGGAGCCATAGACCAGCGGTTTACCCAGCAAAACGCAGGCGTCGTTGATCAGATAACGGGTGGGATAATTATCCGTACCGTCGACGACGAGGTCATATTCCCCAATAATTTCGAGCGCGTTTTTGCTGCTCAGGGTGGTGTTATAGGTCACCACCTGTATCTCGGGGTTGATGGCTTTAATCTTGTCTTTCGCCGAAGCCACTTTGGGTCGGTTGATATCTTTGGTGCTGTGAATGATCTGCCTTTGCAGGTTGGAGACGTCGACAAAATCAAAATCGACAATCCCCAGCTTACCGACCCCCGCCGCAGCCAGATAAAGCGCCACTGGCGCCCCCAACCCGCCGGTGCCGATAAGCAATACGCGGGCAGCCTTCAGCCGCTTTTGCCCCTCAAGCCCGACTTCCGGCAGCAGCAGATGGCGGCTATAGCGGGCAATTTCCGCATGCGTCAGCTCCGTCAGACGGTCATCCGGGATAATGCTCGGTCTGCTCATATCGCCTTCCCGACGCCGCCGGCAATGGCGGGAACCAGCAGCACTTCCGCCCCATCGCTAACCGGAGTCTCCAGCCCGCCGGTGGTTTTAATGTTGTTCTCTCCCACGTACAGATTGATGAAACTGCGCAGCGCGCCCGTATCGTCATACAGATGCGGCTGAATGTCAGGAAATCGCTCCGCCAGCGCTGCGACCAGCTGCCCAACGGTGTGGCCTTCGAGGATCACTTTCCCCTGACCGTCGGTGAAGGCGCGTAGCGCAGTGGGAATCAGTAATGTCGATGCCATAGTGGTAATCTCTCCGTGTTTTGTTCTGGTTTCCGGCAACGTTGTGCCCGTTATTCACGTCATAAAACGATCTGCACATCCTCCTGCAAAAAGCGCTGGCGGTCCTGGGTCAGCCGCCAGCTGGTCAGCGCCCCCGCCTCGCGCTGCGCGACCGCCACGATGATATAGGCGTAAAACGGCAGCGCATGTTCGCGATCAAATTCAGATGGAATGGCCGGGTGATCGGGGTGCGAATGGTAATAGCCGATCACGTCCACATCCTGAGCCAGCGCAGCGCGTTCCGCCCGCAGGGAGTCGTCGGCGGTGATGACAAAACGGTGGTACTGCTCCTCCGACTCGCGAGCATTAACAATGGGGAAAATCGCCGTCACGCGGGCATCGCCCTGCGCGGAAAAGTGGCCAAAGAGCGCACCGCAGCATTCGTTGGGATAGGCCTTTTCCCCTTCAGCGCCAATCAGCCTGGTGATTTCTTGAGTCAATTCAATCATGGGTTTCATTCCAGAAAGCGTCAGTCAGATAACGCGAGCCAACATCACACAGCAGCGTGACCACCACCGATCCCGCCGGCAGCGTGCGGGCCAGCCGCGCGGCGGCGGCGACATTAGCGCCAGAGGAAATGCCGACAAAAATGCCGTCCCGCCGAGCGAGGCGCCGCGTGCTCGCATAAGCCTCCTCGGTGGTGACGGGAATAACGTCGTCGAACAGGGTTTCGTCGAGAATGCCAGGTTTAATGCTGCTCCCCATATGCTTGGTCCCTTCAATGCCGTGGAATGGCGAAGCGGGCTGTACGGCGAGCGTTTTCACGCGCGGATTTTCATATTTAAGCCGCCGCGCGGTGCCGACGAAGCTGCCGGAGGTGCCCATACCGGCAACAAAATGGGTGATCTGTTGCCCGCTCTGCTCCCAAATCTCTTTTCCGGTCGTTGCGAAATGCGTATTCGGATTGACGGGGTTGTTATATTGGTCCGGATAAAAATAACGTTCCGGATGCGCAGCAACTTGTGCCTGAACTTCAATATAGGCGCCGTCAGAACCTTCCAGCGGATCGGTCTCCACAATCGTGGCGCCATAATGACGAATAATACGTTTGCGCTCCGGGCTGGTATTCTGCGGCAGATATAGCCGGACGTGATATCCCAGCGCCGCGCCAATCATCGCGTAGGCAATGCCGGTATTACCGCTGGTCGCATCAATAATCGTTTTACCCGGCGTTAATAACCCTCGAGCAATCCCGTCCAGCACCATCGCTTTCGCCGCGCGGTCTTTCACCGAGCCACTGGGGTTCATAAACTCTGCTTTTGCCAGCAGCGTTACGCCAGGTAGCTCGGCGGCAAAAGAGGGTAACGTGATTAACGGCGTAGCGCCGATCGTTTCAAGTAAATTCATAATGATTATCACGCTGTTATTTTATTTATTCCGATGCGCTGGTCATTTCATTTTATTATCGGCGGAATTAAATTCCGTCACCGTCGCTGAAATGTTTTTGCTGTACCCGGGCCTGCTGCACATGACTATCCGGCGGAACATCACGGGTCAGCCATATATTTCCGCCAATGCTGGAACGCGCGCCGATAGTAATTCGCCCTAATATTGTTGCGCCGGCGTAAATAACGACATCATCTTCAATGATTGGATGGCGAGGATAGTTTTTTTGCAACTGCCCGTCATCGCCGGCAATAAATCGTTTGGCCCCAAGGGTAACCGCCTGGTAAATACGCACGCGTTTACCGACGATGGCCGTTTCACCAATCACCACGCCGGTTCCGTGATCGATAAAGAATCCGTCATCAATCTGCGCGCCGGGATGAATATCTATTCCGGTCTGGCTGTGCGCTTTTTCAGATATCATTCGCGCCAGCAGAGGCAGACCGAGCTGATGCAGCTCGTGGGCAAGACGATAGTGCATAACGGCGTGAATTCCCGGATAGCAGAGCAGCACCTCATCCATGCTGCGCGCGGAAGGATCTCCCTGATACGCCGCGAGGATATCGCGATCGAGACGCTGGCGGATGACCGGCAAACGGTTGGCAAACTGCTGAACCCGCCTGACCGCCTCCTGCGACAGCGTGTGACTCGCATCCTGCTCATCTGACTGATAATAAAGTTCCAGGACCGCTTCTTCGGTCAATCGGTCTAGCGAGGTGCCTAGCAAATGACCGACGTAATAATCTTCGCCCTCTTTGCGTAATTCAATATCACCTAATCGCATCGGATAAAGCACTTTTATCAAGGTATCGGTGACTGAATTAACGCTTTCCCGGGAAGGTAAACTACGTTTATTACGATAATTATTTTTCGCATGTTCATCGCGCCACGCCTGACGAACGCGACGGAGTTCATCGACGACATTATTTAAATGCCAGTTATTTTCTCTTTTCGGCATGAGATACAATTCACCCGCTTCCGGCATAATAATATCCTTCTTAAAATCGCATCGATAAATCTTTTTTGCGTCACCTCACTTTTATGCATTACCCACATTAAAAACAAATAACCATATAGACTTTGAATAGCTAAAAAGAGTAAATACTTTTAAATCAACACATTCGACAATCAACCGTACCCGGCGAATACGATCGATGCGTCCCTCCTTCGCCAGAGCGACTCGTTCGCGATGGTACGAAAATGTGGCGGGGTGAAAAATGGAGTCATTAACGCCACCGTTCAGTTGGACAATGAGGGAAAATTTATAGCGAATTTATTGCAAAGCATAACTGATTTTTAGCTATTGATTATGAGGAATTAACGTAACATTTCCGTTATTAAATCATGATGTTTAAGGTTCCCTATGCGCGCTTTATCCGATGCTCCCGCTAATGAATTCGAGCCAGTACGTTTTGTCCTCACCGATATGGATGAAACGCTCACCTGGCAGGGCCGTTTGTCGGCCGCCGCCTATACCTCGCTTGAACAATTGCAGTCCGCCGGGATACGGGTGATCCCGGTCACCGCCGCGCCGGCGGGCTGGTGCGATCAGATGGCGCGGATGTGGCCTGTTGACGGCGTCATTGGCGAAAACGGCGGGCTTTTTTTCCGCCGCACCGCGGACGGGCATGGCATCGAGCATCATTACTGGCACGCGGACGACGCCACGGCATCCGTCGCCGCCCGACTGCGGACCATCGCCGACCGGGTCCTGGCAGCGCTACCGGAAGCCCGTCTGGCGGACGATCAGCCCTTCCGCCTGACCAGCCTGGCCTTCGCGCGGCCTGCCGACCCGGTACTGGAGCGCCGCATCGTCAACACGCTGCGGCAGGCGGGTGCCGACGCTACCGTCAACAACTTGTGGGTGCTGGGCTGGCTGGGTGGCTACGACAAGCTGACCATGACGCGCCGTACTCTGGCTCAGCACTACGGCGTCGATATCGATCGGGAGCGGGAAGCTATTCTCTACAGCGGCGATTCAACCAACGACGCGCCGATGTTCGCTTTTTTCAAACACACGGTAGGCGTCAGCACCGTCCGGCAGTATCTGGATCAACTCCCCGTAGCCCCCCGCTGGGTAACGCTCGGCCCCGGCGGCGCGGGGTTCGTGGAGATGGCGCAGGCGGTATTCGGCCCAAAATTCCGCTGAAAGCAGCAATTTACCCACCAGCTTAACGATTCCCCGGCGCCCTGGTTTTTCTCTCTGGCTTTCAGAAAATGTTGCAGCGGTTGCCTGACGTTCGCAGGCAGCCGGTTCCCATCAGTGCTTCGTTATGTACACATCCCATAACACCATGTCTTATATTAGTTTTTTCTTACTGATAAAAACCAATACCGTCATTTTTACCGTATGCAAAAAAGTTTTCCGTTTGGTGATCTCCCGACGTTTCCAACGAAACACTATTGTTCATATAAATAGCGTCTGGAGGTTTCCATTTCCGGACAAATCGATTAAAAATGGTGCATTAATGGCGAAATTTCACGCAAATGATGCCATAAAACGGCAGGTAACGACGGCGGGTTTGCATCAAAAAAGAATGGCTTAGCTTTTTTCTATATAACGTTATTCGTATATATTTGTTTTCGCACACGGCGCAAAGAATATAATTCTCACTAATCCGGCCCCCAAATAATTAAGCCGGGCTAATAAAATATTCCGCCAGCAATTTCTGGCAAGATGCTATGTCCGGAAGGTGTGCAGTGCCAACATGGTTACCCTTAGCGATTGATTCTTTCTGGCCAATGCTTTCCGCGGGGCTGAAATTCACCATTCCCTTAACGCTGATCTCTTTTATTCTTGGGCTGTCGCTCGGGTTTGCGGTGGCACTTTTGCGTCTGTACGGCCCGGCCTTTTTAAAGCCGGTGATACGGTTTTACGTCTGGCTGATTCGCGGTACACCGCTGCTGGTGCAGCTATTTTTGATTTTCTACGCGTTGCCGAGCGCTGGGCTAACCATTGATGCCTTCCCTGCGGCGGTGATTGGCTTTACCGTCAATATTGGTGCGTATACCTCAGAAGTGATCAGGGCAACGCTGCTGGCCGTGCCGAAAGGGCAATGGGAAGCCGCCCATTCCATCAGCATGACATGGGCGCAGTCGCTGCGTCGTATTATTCTGCCGCAGGCCGCGCGCATCGCCGTGCCGCCGCTCTCTAACACCTTTATTTCGCTGGTAAAAGACACTTCGCTGGCGTCGGTGATCACCGTACCGGAGATGTTTCTTGCCGCGCAGCAAATTGCGGCAGTGACCTATGAACCGCTGATTCTGTACAGCGAAGCGGCGATTATTTATCTGTTCTTCAGTTCGGTGTTATCGCATTTGCAAGAGAAGCTGGAGCGGAAATTAGCGGGTACGACAGTAAAAGGTCAGGTCAATGATAACGCTCTCCAGCATTGAAAAAAGTTTCGACGGCAGCCGGGTGCTGAAGAACATCAATTTAACGATTGAAGAAGGCACGGTAACCACGCTGATTGGCCCTTCAGGCAGCGGGAAAAGCACCTTATTGCGCTGCATTAATTTGCTGGAAATTCCTCAGTCCGGGGAGCTGACCATCGGCAAAGAGCGCATCGCATTCGCGCCGGACACGCGGATAAAAGGCCAGGATATTCGTCGCATCAGCCGCCAGACCGGCATGGTATTTCAGAACTTCGCGCTGTTTCCGCATATGACCGCCCTCGACAACATCACCGAAGGGCTGATTACGGTGCATAAATGGGATCGCGAACGCGCCCGCCGCCGTGGTGAAGAACTGCTGGATAAAGTCGGCATGCTGCACAAATGCAACGCCCTGCCGAATACGCTCTCTGGCGGCCAGCAGCAGCGCGTGGCGATTGCCCGCGCGCTGGCGCCGTCACCGGCGGTGCTGCTGTGCGATGAACCGACTTCCGCACTCGATCCTGAGCTCTCCGGCGAAGTGGTGGCCGTGCTGCGCCAGCTGGCGCTGGAAGGAACAACCATGATCATGGCGACCCATGATTTACGTCTGGCGGCGAATATCGCCAGCCAGGTGGTGTTTCTGGAAGCCGGGGAAATTGTTGAGTCCGGCTCCGCTAACGATTTGTTTTTACACGCGAAGAGACCCCGAACTGCGGAGTTTATCGCCTCTTTAAGCACCGCGCTCCCGTAATCCGGGGCGAGTTAATAAAAACAACATAGGGTAATGCAGATGAAAGCACTCGCAACATTAGTCGTCGCCGGGATTATGCAGCTTAGTTTTGCCCACGCAGCGCTGGCGCAGGATGATTTGGCAAAGATTCAGTCCGCTGGCGTACTGAAAATCGGTACTGAAGGCACCTATCCGCCGTTCACTTTCCACAATGCTTCCGGCACGCTGGAGGGTTTTGACGTAGAGATTGGCCGTGAAATCGCCAAACGCCTGAAAGTGAGCCCGCAGTTCGTAGAAGGGAAATGGGACGGCCTGATCGCCGGTGTCGATGCGAGCCGTTACGATGTGGTGATTAACCAGGTCGGCATTACGCCAGAACGCCAGAAGAAATTCGACTTCTCCGAGCCGTATATCGCGTCTAAAGCGGTGCTGATCGTCAATGACAAAAGCAGCATTAAAAGTTTTGAAGATCTGAAAGGCAAAAAATCAGCCCACACGCTGACCAGTAACTATGCGCAGATCGCTCGTAAATACGGGGCGGATATTGTGCCGACCGATGGCTTTAACCAATCTGTGGATTTAGTGGTGCAGGGCCGTGCCGATGCGACCATCAACGACAACCTGTCGTTCCTCGACTTCAAAAAACATAAACCGGATGCGCCAGTGAAAATTGTCGCAACCCAGTCTGACGCGGAGAAATCCGGCGTGTTGCTGCGCAAAAACAACCCGCAGCTGAAAGCGGCGATTGATAAAGCGCTGGAAGAGATCAAGGCCGACGGCACCTACGAACGTATTTCCCAGAAATACTTCGGTGCGGACGTGTCGAAGTAATTTTTAACCCCGCTGTAAAAGAGAACCGTAAGCCCGGATCGGGTTTACGGTTTTTTTATCATCACAAGACTGTAAAATGCGCTAGCTACGCTTTCTGCGAAATGTTTCTTCAACTGACCGGGAACGCCTTTACAGACTTCCTGTTTATCGACGTCGGAGATTTATGATGCCGTACAAGCTCTATACAGCCGTGTTGCTTCTCGCTGCCGCAAGTTTCTCTGCAACGGCAATTTCTGCTTCACCCCCTTCGATTGGCAATTTGATCAATGAACGTTTGTCCTTGATGAAAGATGTTGCCGGATATAAAGCGCAACATCACCAGGCGATTGAAGATCTACAGCAAGAGAAGAAGGTTCTGGAGAGCGCCACTGCTGATGCTGATTCGCTGGGATTAAAAGGCGAGAGCGTAAGGCCATTTATTCAGGCGCAGATGGACGCCGCCAAGGCGATTCAGTACCGCTATCGCGCCGACTGGTTGGCGGCGCCGGAAACTGACTGGCGGCCTCGCCCGCTTCAGGATGTCCGGACGCAAATCGGCCAACTTAGCCATCGTATTCTGCAAAGTGTGGCGGCACGATTAAAGTCCGGGCAACCTCTGACGGAACAGGGCCAGGAGGCATTTATGCACGCCGTGCAGCAGAAGAATTTACACGAGCAGGATAAGCATAGAATCTGGGAAACAATGAAAGGGATTTCGTTGAAAGATTAAGTAAAAAGCCCCGCTGAAGCACTGAGGAATTCCCATTCATGGGCGGGTGAAAAAGACAAGCATAGCGTTTTGTGATCTACTGATTGTGCAACCAATTCAATGAGATCACCCCTATGCTTGCAGTATCAGGGGGAAGAGAGCCCAGCCTGATTCAGCTATAGCGCAGCACTCCTCCCCTTCAACCTGGCAGCATCACACGCTAACACTGTTCAGCCCGTTGCGCAGACTTTCCACTGAGTATTGCGCCGGTGGGCGCAGTATCGGCCGCGCGGATTGCCGAAGTGAGATGCTCTGGAACAGCCTGACGGACAATATGTTAACAGTGCCCTGTTGACTCGCATGTGGGCCTGACAAGAAACATGCCTTCACTTTCCGGGGGGACGTTCCTGAAACCAAATTCTTAAACGCGTATGCAGAATCCATGTATCCCCCTGTCAGCGCTCATTCAATAGTAGCTACGATGATTTACGAAGAAGATTAAGGGCTAATGACATTCACCGCATATACTGATAACAGAATGATGAACATCATCCAGATCGCGAGGTTCATGACCGGATTGCCAATACTCTGAATACCCAGTCAAATTAAATCACCGGTGAGAATCAGAGCCCCTACTTCAGCTGTTGCTCAAAATAAACTCGTAGCGTTCCGGACGAATGAAAAAGCGAGAGTTCTCAGCGCACTGCCCGTTTTCAAACCAGGATGTTCGCTCCAGTAGAAAAAGCGGCGCGTTTTTATCGGTTCCCAGCACGTCAAAGAGTCCCTTATCCGCGAAGGCCAGCCGGATGGCAATATCGGAGCGACTGATGTGATGTTGCGTGGCTTTTTCTAACAGGACCCAGGTCGGTTCCTTCTCGGTCTCTTCCCAGCTCAGCTCATGAGGAAATGCCGGGAAATGACTGTAACCCACCGCAATGGAATCATTATCCACCAGATGCAGCCGTGAAATAAACGTCAGCGACCGGGACATTTGAAACAGCGATTGCAGCGACTCTGGCGTTGGCACCTCCTCTTTGACCAGCAAACGCATTGTGGCATTCAGCCCCTGCTGCTTTAGCGACTCATGAAAGCTACGCATGACGTTGATGCCATGTGCAACCTTCTTGCCCGATATGTAGGTTCCCTTTCCCTGCTTGCGCTCGACAATCCCCTGCTCTGTCAGATGCTTCAGCGCGAGCCGTACCGTCACCCTGCTGACCGCAAAGCGCTGTTCAAGCGCAGCTTCAGAGGGCAGTTTTCCGCCAGGTTGAAAATGTCCGGCGGCAATTTCCTGCCGCAGGGTATCGGCAATCTGCCGGTAGAGCGATGTGATGTTTTCACGCACCAGTGTCATTCAGGTTCCGTCTCTCGTATTCCGTTCGGATCTAGTTTAGTCAGAAGCGATCTTAGATCAACTTGTATTAATACGTATTATAACTACATCTCATTATTTCTTATACGTGACGCTCAGCATGACCAATTCTCAACCATACGCACTGGCGGTAGACAATATCACTTTTCGCTATCCCGGCGGCGCGCCGGTATTCAGCCATTTCAGTTTTCATGCCCGCCAGGGAGAGTTTGTGGTGTTGCTGGGCCCCTCGGGGTGCGGTAAGAGCACGTTACTCAATCTGCTGGCCGGTTTCACAGAGCCAGAGCGGGGAGCCGTGCGGATTGGCGGTGAGCGTACCACGCCGGAAAACCATCGGCTTGGCTATGTTTTTCAGCAGCCACAGCTCTTTGGCTGGCTGACCGCGCTGGAGAATGTCCGGTTCGGATTGAGGATGCAAAGGCGCGAGGACGTGGCCTCTCAGCGCCGACGCGCTATGACATATCTGCAACGTGTGGGCCTGGTACATGCCGCACATCAGTTGCCGCACCAGATGTCCGGGGGCATGCAGCAGCGCGTGTCACTGGCTCGCGCGCTGGCGCTGGAGCCGGATGTTCTGTTAATGGACGAACCATTTGCTGCGCTCGATGCCATCACCCGTGGGGACATGAACGAGGAGACACTACGTCTCTGGTCCGCCATTGGGCAGACAACGGTCTTCATCACCCACGATATTGAAGAGGCTGTGTTTCTTGCTGACCGCGTCATCGTTCTGAATCGTGCACCCGGCGGCGTACACAGCGAATTGCCCATCGCCTTACCGCGCCCGCGAAGCAATCTGGAGACGCGACAGCTTCCGGCTTTTGCCATGTATCGTAATGAATTACTGAAGCGCATTACCGATGTGATGCAGCAGTCCGACAACCACTCACTCTAACAAAACGGAACATCAATCAAATGGGTAAATCATTTCTTGCTGTGCTGATATCAGGGGTTTTATTCAATGCTGCTGACGCTGCGGATTCCCAGCCGCTGCGTATTGGCTGGGTCTATGCGCTGGCCAACGCGCCTGCACTTATCGCCGAGAAAGAGGGTTTTTATCACCAGGAAGGGCTGACCGTCGAGCTTAAATCCTTTGGTGATGGTCCCGTCATCAGTCAGGCGCTGGCGGCGCATGAACTTGATGCAGCATATATGGGTGCGACACCGGTATTCCAGTGGTTTTCGCGCGGGCTCAAGGGGCAAATTATCGCTAAGGTGAACAGCGGACAGGCCGCGCTGATCGTTCCCGCACAGAGTGCTATTTCCCGGTTGGCTGACCTAAAAGGCAAACGCATCGCTGGCGTCAAAAAAGGGAGCGGAATGGATGTTCTGCTGCGCGGTGTGGTGCTGCAACAGCAGGCAGGTCTGGTTGCTGACAAAGATGCTCAGATCCTGAGTATGCCCGCCGGTAACATGCCCGCTGCGCTGCAGCAGGGCGTTGTGGATGCAGCCTTCACCTGGGAGCCCTTTGTCAGCGAAGCACTGCTGCGCGGCGACGCCAGACTGCTGCTCGATGTAAACAAAGTCCAACCGGGTTATCCGTGGTATGTACTGATGGCGTTACCGGAGACCCTGAAGGACCGCCCGGACGATGTAGTGAAGCTTATCCGTGCGCATCAGAAAGCAGTGGATTTTATCAATCAGCATCCTGCAGAAGCCGATCGGATCATGGCCGATGCGTTTAAGCTGCGGGCCATTAAAACCGCTGACGGTAAAACGCTGCCGCCGGAGGCGCTGGTTCAGGAAGCCCGTAAACGTATTGAGTGGTCTGTGTCACTGACGAAGAAAGATGGCGCCTTTTTTGAGCAGCTGATGAAGGACTCACAGACGCTGGGCTACATGCAAAAGGCGCCAGAGCTGAATGAATTTGTTGATACGCAGTGGCTGACAAAAGCAGGGATAACGCAGTGAAGTTCAAACCAAACTGGGGCTGGGCTTCCCTGCCCGCGTTACTCATGGTCTGGGTTATCGTTGCGAGTCACTATCCCTCTTATGTGTTGCCGCAACCCTGGGACGTATGGCGGGAAGCCATACGCTGGTTCAGTGATGGTTCCATCTGGGGTCAGCTACAGGCCAGCCTGCTGGAAGAATTCACCGGCTTTATGACTGCCGTGCTGCTGGCACTGATTCTTGGCGTCAGCGCCGGACTTTCCGATCGCGTCAGGGAGTTCCTTACGCCACTGAACAGCCTGTTTATGGCTATCCCGCCCATCGCATGGGCACCGCTGATGCTGCTGATCTTCGGCCTGGGATTCGTTTCCATCGTGGTGGTGATTGTCATCGCTGCGCTGTTCCCGATGTGTCTGACCATTCAGGAGGGGATCCGCGGCATCCGTGGCGGTGAAGTGCGTGCAGCACGCACGCTGGGAGCTCGACCGTTTCAACTGCTTCTTCATGTCTATCTGCCCAGCTCCCTGCCATTTATCACCGCCGCACTGCGCATCGGATTCAGCCAGGCATGGCGTGCGCTGGTGGCAGCGGAAATGCTCGGCGCCTCTCAGGGCATAGGCTGGATGGTTGCCATGGGCGGACAGACGGGTAACAGCAGTCAGGTACTACTGGGAATTTGCCTTATCGGGCTTATCGCCTGGTTAATGGAAAATCTTGTTTTTCGCCGCATTGAACAGCGCTATCAGCGCTGGCGCGCCCAATAATTGTGAGGTTAATGTGAGTCAGTTCGATATCCGTGATGCAGGCGATTACATCGCTCCGAAGGGCTTGTATGAGCAGAATAAAGCCCGACCGTTTCTGGGCAGTGTGGCCTGCTCGCATACTCAGTTGACTGCCGGTGCGTGGGAAGAGATCCAACTGGTATATACCGTGGGCGCCAGCGGGCTGGCTGACGGCGCATGGCTGAAGCTCGCCTTTAAATTTTACTCGGACTGGGCGCTGTTTCAGACCAGCGATCCCTCGGCAGCCAACTATGTCAGCGCCGAGTATCAGGCAGGCCCGCTAGTGCCAGGACAGAGCCCTGCCACGGTCCAGCATTTGAAGGTGCGTTTTGATCAGAAGGGGCACGAGCGTCCGTTCCAGAAAGCCATTCTGATCGACATTATTGATGGCTACATCAATCCGGGAGACAAAATCATTATCCGCCTGGGCGATCGGCGCCATGGCGGGGGCGGTACGCGTGTACAGAGTTTCGTTGAGAAAGATTTCCGCTTCCGCCTGTTTGTTGATCCGCTGGGGAGCTCAAAATTTGCTGAGGTACCCGGCGATACGCTGCTGGATATCGTGCCCGGTGAGCCCGCTTCTCTTGCCGCGATCGCGCCAAGGTTACTGGCACCTGAAACGCCTTTCTCCGTTATCGTCCGGCTGGATGACCGCTGGGGGAATACCTGCCGGAGCCTGCCGCTGGCAGGACGCCTGACGCTGACCTCATCGGGAGGTGAAACAGAGCATCATGATTTCCGGCTGGCCGAAGAGGGCTGGGCGATTGCGCGTATCAGCGATTTGCATCTCTGCGCAGGAGAATGGTCGTTCAGCGCCGCACTGGGCACGCTGCCCTTGCTGGAAGGCAAAGGATGGATAACGGTGGAGGAAACCGCCACAGGTCTGCGCCCGCTCTATGCCGATCTTCATGTGCATTCTGATGACACGGTTGGTACCAACGACACGCTGTATAACCTCAGCTACGGGCGTGATGTCGCCGGTCTCGATATTCTTGGCTATACCGCCAACGATTTTAATGTGACTGAAGCGCGCTGGAAGCAGGCGGTAAAGCTGATTAATGCGCTGAACCAGCCAGACAGTTTTGTCTGCTATTCCGGTACCGAGTGGTGCGGTAATACCTGCGCCGGTGGCGATCATAATGTGGTGTTCCTTGAAGATGATGAACCTCAGTTCCCGTTTGATAATCAGGGGCGGCTGGTGCGTTCATTCGAGTGGAATGAGTTCACTGCCGGAACCATCAAACCGGGTGCATGGCCACTTGATGAACTTTATGCGGCCTACGCACGCGAACCGCACAAACATCTGTTAATCCCGCATGTTGGCGGGCGCCGCTGCAACCTGGACTGGCATCACCCGGAGCTGGAGCGCTTGATAGAAGTCGGTTCCGCCTGGGGGCAGTTTCACTGGGTCTATGCCGAGGCGCTCGAACGGGGCTATCGTCTGGGCGCGACCGCCAACAGCGATGAACATCAGGGGCGATGTGGTGGTGGCGTGCCTGCGACAGCCGTCTTCGGATCCCGTGGAGGCCTGACTGGCGTACTTGCTGAACAATTCGACAGAAAAGGTGTGGCTGCAGCGCTTCGTGCCCGCCACACCTATGCCACAACAGGTGAACGAAGCTATGCCGAGTTGCGTGCGGGCGATGCGCTGATGGGAGATGTAGCGGAATTCAGTTCAGCAGATGTACTGCGTTATCGTCTGTTAGGCGATGCGGGCTGGGAAGCGGTAACGCTTTACGATGGAGAAAGAGAGGTATGGCATCGCGATTTGCACGCGGAATTTGGGCGCTCTAAATATCAGTTCCGGGTGCGTCTGGGGGGGGCACGCATTAAGGACCGCTATCGGGGTGCTTACTGGACGGGACATATTGAGGTCACAGGGACACCAATCAATGCGTTTTCCCTCTCGGGCGCAGATCACCCGGAGCAGACCGTCTGGCGTAAAAGTCATACACAGATTGGCTTGCGGACCGACACCAATGGTGACAGCGACACAGTTACTGTCAGTACCGGTGGGCTGGCCGGAGCAAAAATACACGTTCATCTGGACATCAGTAGCTATATCAAAGTGGGCGATCCGCTTTTGCCACAACCACATGCCTGGGCGCCGGTTTTTGAAACGGATATTGATGGTCAAACGCTTCTGATTGCAGGCAAAGAGACTTTTACGCTTCCAGGCACCGAACTTCAGGTAGATATTGAACTGGTTACCGAACAGCCGCTTCCACGTGATATCAGCGGCGAAATTCCACTTTCTGAACTTATCCTGTCAGAAAAACGGGAACATCCGTTCTTCATCAGTGCCAGGCAAAAGGACCAGTCCCGGATTTGGACCTCAGCCATCTTCTTAACACGTTAAAGAGTGGCATGCGGCAGTTTCTTGCCGCATTTTCGGTAGCTATTTGTTGTTTAAGAGTCAGACCGTATTGCAAGATCTGCGAAAAGGTCGCCGTCCTGCACCAGCGTCTCCAGCCCACCGCTGCCCTGATGTCGTTTTCCCTTGCGTACAATGTTGATGAAGGAAGTGTAGCCCCGTTACTTTATCCGTACCCAATATACTGGGGTGTTAGCCAGCCAGACCCGGCACGATCGCTGCCCCCAGTCGTCCATGATCCGGGGGATGCTCCCCCGCTCAATCGTGATGGGGGTGCCAACGATCCTTACGGAGAGGCTCCTTCGCCGTGTTTCTCAGCCCTGCGATTTCTCGCCGTCGCCAATCTGCCAGATAAAGGTTGGCGCTTCGCCGTTAACCAACCAGTTACCGATATTTCGCGCCTTATAAATCACCGGATTGTGCGATGCCACGGTGCGCGCGTTGCGCCAGTGCCGATCAAGGGCCTTACTCACTCGCGTATCCGACGCGCCGAGGGCGTTGAACAGCTCGGTGGCCGCACGCGGGATCCAGTCGCTGGCAATCACCTGCGCCTGCGCCGCTTCGACTTCAGCCAGACGATTGCGCTGTTCAATGAGCGCTTCGTCGCCGCTGGCATGCGCAAGGTAGGCCTGATGCAACGATTCCGCCGCCTGCAATACCGCCGCCCGCGTCGCCCAACTCCAGCTACTGATTTGTCCCACAACCTGGAGTACCTGCGCATCGTCGCGCGGCACGGCGGCATTGCCGTGGCTGTACATCCGGGTCCGCTTTTTCACGCCTTCGGCGACGTCACGCTCAACTGCCAGGCCAATTCCCGCCAGCGTCGCCAGCAGGATATGCTGATAAAACGCGGTCTGATAACGAAAGCGCTGCGCAAAGTCGTAGACGTGATCCTGCTCCACCTGTGCCTGTTTGAAGCGGGTCGTGCCGCTGCCGGTCAGACGCTGACCGAAGCCATCCCAGTCATCCTCGCGTTCAACGCCGGCCTGGCTCGTGCTGACCAGCGCAATCACATCGCCCTGGTTGTCGCTGCGCCGGGCGAAAACATCTATCCAGTCGGCAAACAGCGTACCTGTGCTATAGAATTTCTCACCGTCCAGCCGCCAGCCGCCTTCAACGGGCGTTACGCGGGTGAAAACCTCCCCCAGCCTGACCGCGCCGATTTCGGTCCAGCCGCTGCCCACCATCTCGCCGTCGAGGAAGCGACGGAACCAGCGATCGCGCGCCGGCGAGTCAGGTTGATTGAGGCGGTCTTCAACGAAGGCGAAATGCGCCCGCAGCGCCTGCGGCAGGTTGGAGTCGGCCTGAGCCAGCTCAATAAGCAGCGCAATTAATTGCGGCAACGACGCGCCCCAGCCGCCCTTTTCCCGCGGAATGCGTACCGTGCCAAATCCGGCCTCTTTCAACCAGCGGATCTGCTCATCGGGCAGGATGCGGTTTTGTTCGCGCCCTGCCGCTCCCTGCGCGATACGGGCAAAAATCGGTCGGAAGGTCGCCGCCAGCTGTTCATAGTCGGTGCCGGTAGAGAGTAAAGTCATTTTCTGTTCCTCAATGGTGGCTGTCGTCAATGTCATATTGGGTAGGCTCATGGCGTACCGCGAGCAGGAAGAAAATCGGGATAATGGCGGCCAGCGATACGACCCAGAACATTTGCGTACCGAGCGATGCCTGCAGCAGCGGCAGCACAAACAGCGCCAGCGCGCTGCCAATACCGGAAAGCGCGCGGCTGAAGCCGACCCCGGTGGCGCGAATAGCGGTTGGGTATGAAAGCGCCGGATAGATCATCAACTGCGCGCCGGGACCAAAGCCCTCGGCAAACAGCCACAGCCCCAGCATCGCAATCGCCAGCGCCACACCCAGCGCGGCCTGCGGTTGCCCCACCAGCGCGAGGACGATCAGGGCGATAAACTGCAGTGCGAACCCGGCGATCGCGACGTGTCGCGACGGGTATTTCCATGCCAGGTGCATCCCCAGCAGCCCACCGGTAAAGGCGAACAGCGCATTGAGTCCCAGCGAGGCGGAGATGGTTTCGAACACGCCAGCGCCAAGGAATTGGGCGAGAATGGACGGCAGGAAAAAGGCGATCGCCGTATACTCAAATGAGATACAGACGTTCATCACCCCGGCGACAATAGTGCGTTCGCGGTACGGTTTTGCAAATAGCACGCGAAAGCTCACTTTGGGCGGCGGAGCAGGACGTTCTGGCGGTGCTTCGTGAGCGTTGATCCCGTAAGAGTCGCGCAGAATACGCACAGCCGAGGTCAGATCGCCCTGGTTGGCCGCCCATAACGGCGATTCATTCATGAATTTGCTGCGCACGGCAATAATCAGCAGCGCCGGAACCGCGCCGAACAGCAGCGATGCGCGCCACAGCCAGTCCAGATGTTCTTTTGGCAACAGGAAATAGAGCCCAAAGATGATTAAAAAACAGACCGTCGAGGCGGCGTACCACATCGGACACCAGGCCGCGAGCCGCGCGGCCTTATTACCCTTCCCGCTAAAGCGGGAAAACTCGGCCAGATAAGACATGGCGACCGGGAGATCGATCCCGACGCCAATCCCCATCAGGAACCGCGCGCCGATTAATACCCAGACATTCGGCGCCAGTCCCGCCGCAACCGCCGATACCACAAAAAATAGCATATCGGCCATAAACACCGAATAACGGCCATATTTATCCGTCAGCCAGCCGCCGATTAAATTACCGATAATCGTGCCGACCATTATTGACGAGGTGACAATGCCGGTTAAAAGCGGCGAGAGCTGGAATTCCCGCACCACATCATCAATACCGTAAGAGAGCGTGGTTAAATCATAAGCGTCGAGGAATACACCGCCGAGCGCGAGGAATACAATCATCCGCGCATATTTACTCTGCTCCCTGCCGGAATTAATTAATCGCGCCACATCCCCTACGCTACTCACCGGCGCCGAAACGGCGCCAGCATTATCAACAGACAGAGTACTCATATTATTTACCTTATATAATTGTGCAGGTGACTCTGGTTATAAGCCGGGCTTTAGCATATTAAAAACAACAAATAATCATATAATTATAAATATATTCAATAAGTTAATAAATAATGACGCCAGTAACCGGGAGAGCAAACGCCCGTCCGGTTATTATCGTTTCATCAATGATGTCTTAGTTTGCTGAGACCGGAACCAGTACGTCTTTGACCAGCGGATCGTCAGTGGTCTTTAACCACGTCTGAATACGCGGATCGGAAAAAGCCTGTTTTAATTTGACAATATTCTCCTGCGATAAATACGGTGTACCGATGACTAATTGCGAGGCAAACGTTTTAGGCGCAGGCGGGAATAATATGCCTTTTTCTCGCGGGACTTTTCCGGCATCAAATTGTGAGACATAACCAATAGCGGCATCCACCGAATTCAGCGCACGCGGCATGGTTAATAAATCCAGCTCTTTAAAATTGAACTTGTGCGGGTTGCCGACAATATTTTTCAGTTTCGCCGTGCGCGGCTCAACCGCCGGATCGAGTGAGATTAACCCTATCCTTTGCAGCAACCATAATGCCTGCCCCTGGTTAGCGCCATCATCCGGCACGACGAGGGTCGCCCCGACGGGCAAATCCTGTACCGATTTATAGCGGTCGGAATAGATCCCGAAGGCCCACTGAAAAACCGGCACGGTCGTCGAAAGCGCAAAGCCGTTGGCGTCCACCACCTGCTTAAGCCACCACTGATGTTGATAGATAGTGCCGGCATACTGCCCCTCCGCCACGGCTCTGTCCGCCTGTACCGGATCCTGTACGCCCACCGCCTCCAGCTTCAGGCCATAATCGGGCGCAATATGCTGACTGATGTACTCAATAATTCGCTGCTCGCCCGCCATCGCCGGTTCGTAGTGAATTTTTAACGTCGTACCGAAAACGACCTGCGGCGCCTGCGCGTATCCGCGCCACCACCAGAACGCGACGGCCAGCGCCGCGATCGCTGCCAGCGCCGCCAGCCATGGCCAGCGGCGGGCTTTACGGAGTTCAAACTGTTCTGTTGTCATGAAGAAATCCCCTGAGTGTGGCGAAGCTTATTGACCAGACGGTCGCCAAAGAATTGAATGATCTGAATCGTGGCGATCAGCACGACAATGGTGGCGATCATGATGTGATTGTCGAAACGCTGATAGCCGTACACGACCGCCAGATAGCCGATTCCGCCCGCACCGATAGTGCCGGCAATCGCCGAATATTCGATCATCGACACCAGGTTAAGCGTGACCGCCGCCACCAGCGCAGGCAGCGCCTCGCTGAGCTGCGCGTGGCGGATTATCTGCCAGCGCGAACCGCCGCACACCAGCCCCACCGCGGTAACCTCCGCCGGGAGTTCGCGCAGGGCGTTTTCCACCAGACGGCCAAAAAATGGCACGCCAGCAGCAATCATCGGCACCACCGCGGCAGGAATGCCGATAGTGGTACCCGTAAGCCAGAACGTAAACGGGATAATCGCCGCCATTAACACCAGAAAGGGCAGAGAGCGCCCCATGTTGACGCCCCAGTTAAGCACCTGGTAAAGCGCGGGATGCGGAAATAATCCTCGCGGCGAGGCGTTGAATAACACCACGCCCACCGCGCCGCCAAGGGTCACCACAAACAGCATCACAATGGCAACCATCAGCCAGGTTTCACCATAAGCAGGCAGCAGCAATGTATGGATTTCATGCCACGGCGTATCCTGGCTTATCACTGTCGGTTTCATACCGCCTCCTGTAGCTCGGGGGCGTGTGCAAGGATTTCCGCCGCAATGCCCAGCTGCGCTAAAAGCGCGATCGTTCGATCCGCTGACAGTCGTTGTCCCTGAAATCGGACGCCGACCTGTAAACGCCCCGCCAGTTGACCGTTGATCACTTCCACATGGCCGCCGAGCAAATCTATCTGTAGCGTATGCTGGTGGCTCAGACGGCTGATCCAGTCAGTCGCCACCGGCACATCCCAGCGATAACTCAGGCGCAGCAGCAGATCGCAGTTAACAGCGATGGGCGACAGCGGCAATAGCTGCTGACCAAGCAGGGAATCCGGACGGGCCAGCAGCTCTTTCACCTGCCCGTACTGGACTATCGCGCCATCGCGGATTTCCGCCACCGCATCCGCCGCGGCGCGTACCGCATCCATTTCATGAGTAATCAGGACTATCGCCAGCCGGTACTCATCACGTAGCTGTCGGAGCAAACCCAGCACCGTGGCGGTCGCCTGGGGATCCAGCCCAGACGTGGCCTCGTCCGCCAGCAGTACCGACGGACGTAATGCCAGCGCGCGAGCGATACCAATGCGCTGACGCTGTCCGCCGGAAAGCTGGGACGGATAGGCCTCCGCTTTGTGACTCAGCCCTACGCTCTCCAGTAGTTCACCGACCCGCGCCTTAATGTCGCGTTCCACCACGCCCAGATACTCCAGCGGCACCGCGATGTTTTGCCACGCCGTTTTGCGATTCAGCAGCGCTGAGGATTGAAAAACGGTGCCGATCGCGCGCCGTTCACGCCGCAGCGCCTCCCCTGACAGTAATGACAAGTCTTTGCCGTTAACCTTGATACTGCCGCTATCGGGGCGTTCCAGCAGGCTGATGCAGCGCGCCAGGGTCGATTTCCCCGCACCGCTCGGCCCTACCACCGCAGTGATGGAGCTGGCGGGCACCCTGAGCGATAATCCCTTCAGAACCTCGCTGACGCGGCCATCCGCCGTGCGGTAGCGTTTATGCAGATTATCGATATCAATCATGCCGCCGTCTCCTTCGCCCCGACATCGTTTCGCACGCCGCGACGGTAGTATGCCCCCGGATGCGGCGCGGTCAGGCGCGACCCGGCGCCGAACAGTTTTTCGCGCAGCGTGCCTTGCCGGTAATCCTGCTTAAAGACGCCGCGTTTTTGCAGCTCTGGTATTAATAGCTCCACCACGTCGCGGAAGGTTTCATGCGTCACGGCGTAGGCCAGATTGAAGCCATCGACATCGGTTTCCTCGACCCAGGATTGCAGTTCATCGGCCACCGTTTCCGCACTGCCGACGAGCAGCGGGCCAAAGCCGCCGATGCCCACCCAGTCCGCCAGCGCTTCCACCGTCCATTGACGATTCGGGTCGGCGGTGGAAAACGCCTCAACCGCCGACTGAATGGCATTGGTATGCAGGTATTTCAGCACCTGGTCCGGCCGATACTGACTGAAGTCAATGCCGGTCCAGCCGGAGATCAGCGCCAGCGCGCCCTCATAGCTAACGTATGATTTGTATTCCTGCCATTTGGCCTGCGCCTCGCGATCGGTTTCGCCCACGATCGCCGTTTGCAGATTGAAAATCAGAATGCTGCGCGGATCGCGCCCGGCTTCCGCGGCGCGACGACGAATATCCGCGACCGTCTTCTTCAACAGAACTTTCGACGGCGCAGCGACAAAAACGCACTCGGCATGCGTGGCGGCAAACTGTTTTCCGCGGCTGGAGGCCCCCGCCTGATAGAGAACCGGTGTGCGCTGCGGCGACGGCTCGCACAGATGGATGCCCGGAACGGAGAAAAAGTTGCCCTGATGGTTAATCGGATGGATTTTCTGCGGATCGCTAAAAATTCCCCGTTCGCGATCGCGCAAAACCGCGCCGTCTTCCCAACTGCCTTCCAGCAGTTTATACACGACGTCGAGGTATTCATCGGCGTAGTCGTAGCGCGCATCATGGTCGGTCTGCGCCTGATACCCAATATTGCGGGCGCCGCTTTCCAGATACGAGGTAACAATATTCCAGCCCACGCGTCCTTTGGTCAGATGATCGAGCGTCGACAGCCGACGGGCAAATGGATAGGGATGCTCAAATGACAGCGATGCGGTCAGACCAAAGCCAAGGTGTTCCGTCACCAGCGCCATCGGGGTTATCAGCGCCAGCGGATCGTTTACCGGCACCTGCGTCGCCTGACGAATCGCCGCATCGCCGTTGCCGTTAAATACATCGTAAACGCCAAGCACATCGGCAATAAACAAGCCGTCAAATTTGCCGCGCTCCAGAAGGCGCGCCAGATCGACCCAATATTCCAGATCTTTATATTGCCAGGAGCGGTCGCGCGGATGGGCCCACAGGCCCGGCGACTGGTGACCGACACAGTTCATATCAAACGCGTTAAGGCGAATCTCTCGTTGCGATGGCATAGCGCTCTCCACGGTGTGTCCAGGTACTGGCACACGCTTATTAATGAAAAGGATAAAAGGGGAAAAAATCAGGACTCGGGACATCGGGCGGACAGGCTGAAACCCAGCGTTTCTCCGGCAATGGCGGCAGCACGATCGGCCACCTGCTGCGGCGCTTTCTGATAACGATGCACATCCCAGTAGCTACGCAGATGATGCAGGAAGCGCTGGCGCAGCGTTCCCTGCCGATAGTCGCCAGGCCATTCCTCGCTTTCTCCGCTAAGGTTGCTCTGCGAGAGCAACCTACGGTGAGAGAACGCCAATATGTTGATATTATCGTCAGCTTTCTGCGTCATTATCCATTTCCTATATAACCATATTCGATATTTATCGAAGAGTTATTTTAATTTTGTTATATGGGTGTTAGCGATAATCATGCCAAAGGCTGCGCATTATTTAATTCATGTTAATCAATGGTTTTAAAAAATAGGCTTGCGCAAGAGCTGTTGCGAATGCGCCAACTGATGCACACAGCCTGTTGTATTAGCAACAGCCGGGCAAGGCGTGCCTCTGGTTGCTGGTGCCAGTACTATTACGTTGCGACGCCTGCAACGCGTGCGAGCTAAAGTTGTTCACTGAGTTGACGGCACTGCTTTAATCCTGAACGAATAACAGCATCGGAAAGTGGGAGTTTGGGGCTGAAACGACCTGGATGAAGATACTCAGAATGCGAAAGGAGACACTGGCGCTGTAAGCCGCGCCAGTTGTGGGTTTAGCGATGGTTGTCTGATGTTAGCAGGAGGTCAGTACGCATCAGTGCTTCACGATATACATTGTGCGGCTATAGGCCACGTCCTCCGGATTGGCTATCGGATACCCTTTCAGCCACGGTTTAATCAGACGCCCGTTGGTGTACTGATAAATCGGCGCGATGGGCGCTTTCGCCATAATGATTTTTTCCGCCGCGTTGTAATCGTCATTGCGCGCCTTTTCCGACGTTTCCAGCGCCGCCTGGGTCAGAATTTTGTCGTAGGCCGGATCGTTGAAACGGGAGATATTACCGCTGTGGGTCGAGGTGAGCAGCGACAGGAACGTCGACGGCTCGTTGTAATCCCCGACCCATGAGGCGCGAATCACATCGAAGTTGCCGGTATTGCGGCTGTCGATATAGGTTTTCCACTCCTGATTTTGCAGCTTCACGTCGACGCCCAGATTTTTCTTCCACATGGAAGCCACCGCAATCGCGATTTTCTGGTGGTTCTCCGAGGTGTTGTACAGCAGCGTCAGCTTCAGCGGACGGTTCGGACCGTAGCCCGCCGCCTGCAGCAGCGCTTTGGCCTGGGCATTCAGCTCGGCCTGGCTCATGCTCTCGATTTGCGTCGGCTGCGGGGTAAAACCTGCGGTCACGTCCGGGGTGAAGCGCCAGGCCGGTTTCTCGCCGGTACCCAGAATTTTCTCCGCCATCAGACGGCGATCGATAGTCATGCTGAGCGCCAGGCGGACGCGCTCATCGGCGGTTGGCCCTTTCTGCGTGTTAAACGCGTAATAATAAGTACCCAGCTGCGGCGGGGTATAGACCTGCCCCGGAATATCCTTCAGCAGCTTCTGGTACAGATTTTTCGGGAACGACTCGGTGATATCGATATCGCCGGCCAGATAGCGTTTGGTGGCCGCCGATTCCTGGTTAATGGGCGTAAATGTGACCTGCTGGATCACCGTTTTGCCGTTATCCCAGTAGTGCGTATTGGGAACCACCACCAGCTTTTCATTCACCACGCGATCTTTTAAGACATACGCGCCGTTGCCAATCAGGCTTCCCGGACGCGTCCAGTTGTCGCCGCTCTCCACGTTAGCCTTCTGCACCGGATAGAAAGCAAAGCTCGCCGTCAGATTGCTGAACCACGGCAGCGGTTTATCCAGCTGCACGCGCAAGGTACGCGCGTCCACGGCGGTGACGCCGAGGGTATCCGGCGCGGCTTTACCATCAATAATATTTTGCGCATTGGCGATTCCGGCCAGCGCAGCAAACCAGGCAAACGGGGAGGTGGTTTTAGGATCAACCAGCCGCCGCCAGCTATAGACGAAATCCTCCGCCGTTACCGGCGTTCCGTCGGACCAGCGGGCGTTATCGCGCAGGGTAAATGTCCAGACGCGATTATCATTGCTCTGCCAGCGAGTCGCCACGCCTGGAATCAGATTGCCTTTCTCGTCCTGATTGACTAAACCTTCAAAAAGATCGCGGATAACCTGAATTTCAGGCAGACCGACGGCTTTGGCGGGATCTAAGGAGGCGGGTTCATCTTTAATGTGCCGCACCAGCACCTGTTTTTCGGCTAATACGGTGCCCGGCGGGACATCGGCCGCCCAGGCAAGAGAAGAGACGCTGGCTAACCACAGCGCGCCGCATGTCAATGTGACAGGATACTTCATAAGATCCCCTTTAAAATAAAAAAACCAGAGCTGGCAGTGCGATAATTATTTGTTTCATCACCTGAAATTGCAAACGGCTTGTGAAAGAAAGTTGACATATATGCTGATTTCGTCCTCGCTGGAAACTATTTGATTCCGGGACGGTTTTACACAACACTGCTGAAAAATAACCTGACAACAGGATGCCCTATGCCCGTTTCTCGTCCTCGCCCTCAGCGCGGTGATTTTCCGCCCGGCACACAACGCTATGGCCAGTCTCACCTCGGCGCGCCGCTGCTGTGGTTCCCTGCACCGCTGGCCGATAGCCGCAGCGGCCTGATCCTTGCCGGTACCCACGGCGATGAAAACGCATCGATTGTCACCCTCTCCTGCGCGCTACGTACGCTCAAACCCGAGCTGCGCCGCCATCATGTCGTGCTGGCGGTCAACCCGGACGGTTGCCAGCTGGGGCTGCGCGCCAACGCGCGCGGCATCGACCTGAACCGGAATTTTCCGGCGGCAAACTGGAAAGAAGGCGAAACGGTTTATCGCTGGAACAGCGCGGCGGAACAGCGCGATGTGGTTCTGCTCACCGGCGAAAAACCCGGTTCAGAACCGGAAACCCAGGCGCTGTGCCAGCTGATCCACCAGATCCATCCCGCATGGGTGGTTTCGTTTCACGATCCGCTGGCCTGTATTGAAGACCCCGGCCACAGCGCGCTGGGGCAGTGGCTTGCCGGGGCGTTCAGCCTGCCGCTGGTGGGCAGCGTCGGCTATGAAACGCCCGGCTCCTTTGGCAGCTGGTGCGCGGATATCGGCCTGCCCTGCATCACCGCCGAATTCCCGCCGATATCCGCCGACGAGGCGACGGATAAATACCTTCAGGCGATGACGGACCTGCTGCACTGGCATCCTCAAAGATGAAGCACGCCGGTGCTGAAATGCAGCGCCGGCTCAACGTCCACCGCCAGCCAGGTCGGGCCATCGAGGTCGGCAAATCGGGCCAGCGGCGCCAGCGGCAGCGCCGCGCTGATGGCTCTTGAGGTACACAGCATGCAGCCCAGCATCCGCGCAAATCCCAGGCGCTCCGCCTCCTCAGCCAATAGCAGCGCTTCGGTCAGACCGCCGGTCTTATCCAGTTTGATATTGACCATCTCATAGCGGCCGCGCAGCGCCGCCAGGCTGTCGCGCGTATGACAGCTCTCATCGGCGCAAATGGGCAGCGGGTGGATAAAATTCTCCAGCGCTTCATCGGCCCCAGCCGGAAGCGGCTGTTCCAGCATCGCCACGCCAATATCCGCCAGCAGCTGACAGCGCTCGGCCAGGCCATCGCTGCGCCAGGCTTCGTTGGCATCCACGATGAGCGTTGCCTGCGGAACCGCTTCACGAATGGCAATCAACCGCTCGCTAATCAGATGATCGTCGAGCTTCACTTTCAGCAACGTGGCCCCTTTTTCCCACAGCGCCGCCGCGCTCGCCGCCATCTGGTCCGGCGTGCCGATAACCACCGTTTGCGCCGTAACCACCCGGTTGGGCAGCGTCACGCCCAACAGCTGCGCGATGCTCTTACCCGCGCTGCGCGCCTGACAGTCCCAGAGCGCGCAGTCCACGGCGTTACGCGCGGCCCCGGGGGGCAGCAGGTGCTGAATCTGCTCACGAGAGACGCCGCGTTCAATCTGTTCGCCAATCGCCATAATCTGCGCCATCACCGAAGCTATACTCTCTCCGTAACGAGGATAGGGCGTGCACTCACCTGTCCCCTTGACGCCATTCTCTTCAATCTCCACCACCACGACTTTTGCCTCGCTGCGGCTGCCGCGGGCGATCACAAACGGAGTATGTAACGGCCAGGCTTCTTCATAGACTCGCAGATTTCGCATTCCCTGAACCTCGCAGGTAAGTATTAAAAGGATTTGCCGTGCTGATGACGGATGTCATACACTAGCCGCGACGTTAACTATATGTAAACAGGAAGATAACCATGTCACAAACCGTGCATTTCCAGGGCAACCCCGTTTCTGTTCAAGGCACCATTCCGCAGGCAGGCGCTAAAGCGCAGCCGTTTACGCTGGTGGCCAAAGATCTCTCTGACGTCGCGCTGAGCCAGTTCGCCGGCTCCCGTAAAGTGCTGAACATTTTCCCAAGCATCGATACCGGCGTTTGCGCGGCATCGGTACGTAAATTTAACCAGCTGGCGTCTGAACTGGACAACACCATCGTGCTGTGCATTTCCGCTGACCTGCCGTTCGCGCAGTCTCGCTTCTGCGGCGCAGAAGGCCTGAACAACGTTGTCACTCTGTCTACCCTGCGCGGCGCGCAGTTCCTGGCCGACTACGGCGTCGCTATCTCTGCGGGCCCGCTGGCCGGTCTGGCGGCGCGTGCTGTGGTCGTCATTGATGAAAATGACCAGGTTGTTTACAGCCAGCTGGTGAATGAAATCACCGAAGAGCCGGACTACGACGCAGCCCTGGCCGCGCTGAAAGCATAATATCCCCGCCAGGTTATAAGCCCTCGTTAAACGGGGGCTTTTTTTATTCCCGCGCCGCATAGCGGGAGATGAAGCGCGCAATCGCCGGGCCGGTCAATAAGATAGTGAACAGGCGCAGCGTCTGCATTGCCATAATAAACGACATATCCGCCCGCGTACCGGCGGCGATAATCGCCACCGTGTCCAGTCCGCCCGGACTGGTTGCCAGATAGGCGGTCATAAAGTCCAGCGGCAAAATCTGCGTCAGCCCATAAGCCATCAGCGCGCACAGCAGGATCAGGCCGATAATCGATGCCAGGATCTGCGGCAGGGTTTTCAGCGCCAGCAGGAAAATCTGTTTATTAAACTTTAGACCAACGCTCCAGCCGACGGCGGCATAGGCCAGCGCCAGCAGCCATTCGGGAAGTTCGAGCAGCAGCCAGCCTTCTCCCTGCACCAGCGCGCCAATCAGCATCGGGAAGAGCATCGCCCCGGAAGGAAAGCGCAGCCGCAGCCCAAGCCACCCCGCCGCCGCCGTCAACAGCAGCGTAAGCGGCAGCTGCCGGCTGATCGGCGGAAACCAGGCGACCTGCTGAGTCATCTCCTGCGCTTCACCGCCGAGCGCGACGCGCACCACCAGCGCCGCGGCGCCGGCAACAAACAGCACCCGCAGATACTGCATCAGCGCGACCAGCCGGACATCGGCGCCGTACTCCTGGGCCATAATCACCATCGCCGAGGCGCCGCCCGGCGAACTCCCCCACGCCCCGGTGGCGCCGGGCAGGTCGCTGTAGCGCACCAGCAGCCATCCCGCCAGCGCGCTGATAGCGAGCGTGGAAAAGAGAATCAGCAGCACCAGCGCCCAGTTTGCCAGCAGAACGCCGAAAATGGAGGGCGTCAGGCTGCGGGCAATCATGCAGCCGATAATCGCCTGGGCGGCAATAAAAAAGGGACGGGGTACGCGAATTGCCGCACCGCGCAGGCTCAGGGTGATGCCGGCAATCATCGGCCCCAGCAGCAGCGCGGCGGGAAGGTGAAACCAGAACAGCACAAAAGAGATCGCGATGGAGAGCGCCAGCAGTTTCATCCATTGAAAAAAATGACTACGCCAGATCCGCATGCGTATGCCTGCCATAAAGAGGGTAAAAACGCAGTATATACCGATTCATTTGACGCCAGCCCCCCTCCCTTTTCTGGAAATGCCGGCCGGCGGCGCAGGCAGCCGGCCGACGGGCATTACTCATCGCCCTTTTTCTGGCTCAGACCATATTCACGCAGCTTGTTGGCGATAGCGGTATGCGAGACGCCAAGACGCTTGGCCAGCTTACGCGTGCTGGGGAAGCTGCGATAAAGCTGGGTGAGCACCGAACGTTCGAAACGGCGGGTAATATCATCCAGCGAGCCTTCCATCGCTTCTTCGCCTACCGCCAGCGAGGAGACGTCGTGATCCGGCAGCAGAATATCCTGAGGGCGCAGCTCGAAACCGTCCAGCTGCGTCAGCGCGCGATAGATCGCATTTTTGAGCTGGCGCACGTTGCCCGGCCAGCTGTAGCGCATCAAAACGCTGTTCAAATCAGCGGAGAGTTTCGGCCGCGGGATGCCCTGCTCATCGGCAAAACGCGCCACGAACAGCTCGGTCAGCGGCATGATGTCCTGCGGGCAATCGCGCAGCGGCGGCAGATACAGGGTCAGGACGTTAAGACGATAGTAGAGGTCCTCGCGGAACAGCCCTTTTTGCACCAGCTCCACCAGGTTTTTCTGGGTAGCGCAGATCACCCGGACATCAACGTGGACTTCATGATCTTCACCAACGCGGCGGAAAGTTCCATCGTTGAGGAAGCGCAGCAGCTTGGTCTGCATGCGCGGCGACATTTCGCCAATTTCATCCAGCAAAACCGAGCCGCCGTTAGCCTGCTCGAAGAAGCCTTTCTTGCCCTGAACGGCGTCGCCGAACAGCTCGCTCTCCACCGCGTCTTCCGGGATGGAGCCGCAGTTCAGCGCCAGATAAGGTTTCCCCGCGCGCGGGCTGGCCAGATGGCAGGCGTGGGCCAGCAAATCTTTCCCTGTGCCGGTATCACCGACGATCAGCAGCGGCGCGCTGAGCATGGCCAGCTTACGGGCCTGCTCGACAACGTGGCGCATTTTCGGGCCTACGGCGAGGATCTGGCTAAAGGCGCTGGTGTCCTGAATGGTCATCGTTTGCAGCTGGCGCCCCATACGGACCGTTGAACGCAGCATCGCTACCGCGCCGGTCAGTACCTTCTCGCCGTGTTCGCCTTCGAGATAAACCGGGGTGATCTCCAGCAGGAAGTTCTGCCCGTTGACCACCACGTGCTCGGCGTGGGACTCCTGCGGACTGTTTTCCAGCCAGCGCTGGACGTTAAAATCGGTAATCAGCTGCGCGACCGGGTGGCTGCGCAGCTTCTCCTGACTCTGGCCAAACAGCTGGCAGCTGGCCGGGTTAGCCAGTTCGACTTTTCCTTTGGTGTCGAGAGACAGCACCGGCTCAGGCATCGCCACCAGCAGCGCGCTGAGCGCCAGATGTTCGCGCTCTGACGGCATCCACGCCACGGTGCGCACGTCGGTGACGCCGGCGATACGACGAATTTCCGCCATCAGGCTGCTGAAGCTGGCGAAATCCAGCTCGGCGAAGTTGAGATAAATTCGGCCAATAGGGTCAATATCGATGCCCCGCAGGTCGATACCGCGCAGCACCAGTAAATCGAGCAATTCACGAGTCAGACCAAGACGGTCTTCACAAAAGACTTCAAGACGCATAGGCGTTTTCACCCTAAAGAGGCCAATAACCGATGAATAATAGGACAGTTATTTGCTGGCGTGAAGATAGCTGTCAACAATTATTGACAGTATGGCGGAAAAATGGCCTTTCTGCCGTAAAGTTATGCGCTCAGAGGAAAAATGACGATGAGATAAGCGGCTATCATCGCTTCTGCTTTTCTCCCCGGCTTGCGCTGCGCGTAGCCGGGCTACAGGTTACAGCCTTCTGTGAAACGGTAGCCCGGCTAAGGCGTTCACGCCGCAAGCCGGGAATGCTTAAGCGACTTATTTTTCCGCGCCGCTTTTGCTCTTCTGCAACGTCTCTTTTAGCTGGCCGATCAGCTCGCGGCGAAAATCCCCCAGCCTCGGTTTATCGTCGGCGATCCACGGCAGCGGACGGCACAGCTCCATCGCCTTAATACCCAGCCGCGCCGTCAGCAGACCGGCGCCAATTCCCTGCGCCGCGCGCGCCGATAGCCTGGCCGCGAGATCCTGCGACATCCAGTCCATCCCGACTTCCCGCACCAGCTCGCTGGCGCCGGCAAAAGCGATATTCAGCAGCACCAGGCGGAACAGGCGCAGGCGGCTGTAGTAGCCCAGTTCAATACCGTACAGAGTGGCGATGCGGTTGATCAGACGTAAATTACGCCAGGCGATAAACGCCATATCCACCAGCGCCAGCGGGCTGACGGCAATCATCAGCGTCGATTCCGCCGCCGAACGGCTAATCTCACGCCGCGCCTGCGCATCCAGTATCGGCTGCACGATCTGCGCGTACAGGCTCACCACTTCACGATCGTTCTGCGTTTCATGGATCGCCGCATACCAGCGCTGCAGCGCCGGGTGCGAGTGATCCAGCCCCGCCTGCTGGGCCAGCTTTTCGCAAAAGGCGCGCCCTTTGCCGACCGCATGGCTGTGCATCAGATCCCGCGCCTCATCGCGCTCGTGGGCGCGCTGGCGTAGCCGCCACAGCCGGCGCCATTCGGTCGCCACCGAACCGACGCCCGCCCCGACGATCAGCGCGCCGGCAGCGCAGCCGCCGAGGGCGATCCAGTCCTGCGTTTGCCAGGCGGTCATCGTCCACTGCACGCCCTGCGCCACGACGCTGACGCCAAAAATAGCCAGCCCGGCGCTGACCATCTTTCGCCACAGGCTGCGCTTAGGTCGCAGCACCGATTCCACCACCGCTTCCGCCGCGCCCTCTTCTTCTTCCGGCGCGTCGAGCCGCGCAGGAGCGAACTTCTCCGCATCGGCACCGTCAAAAGCGCGCGCGGATTTCAGAATTTGCGCCTTTTCCACCTCCAGCGGGCCATCGAAATCGATACGCGGTTTTAAAGGTTCGGTCATCGCAATTTATCTCCGATCAAAAATTCCAGCGCCGCGTCAAGGCGAATATGCGGCAGCGGTTTATCAACGTCCATTACCTGCGGGCGAAAGTTTTCAAACTGAAAGCCCTGCTGCTCCCAGAAGGCCTGACCCGGCAGGCGCGCGGGCACTTCGCCGGGATAGACGGTCAGCGGCTGTCCGTCGCTTAGCCGATGCCCCCGCAGCGCAGGGATCTTCTCGCCGTTCACCTCGATAAGGCCGCTCTGCGTCGCCTGAATCGACGCCAGCCCCAGACAATCCATGCTGATGCCTTCAAACGCCGCGTTCTGCCAGGCATCCTGAATCAGCTGCTGCAGCAGCGACACCATATTGCTGTGCTGATCGACGGTGACGTGATCGGCTTTGGTCGCGGCGAACAGCAGCTTATCGATAACCGGTGAGAACAGGCGACGAAACAGCGTGCGCTGCCCGTAGTGGAAGCTTTGCATCAGCTGCGTCAGCGCGAGACGCATGTCGTTAAACGCCTGCGGCCCGCTATTAAGCGGCTGCAGGCAATCCACCAGCACGATCTGCCGATCGAAGCGCAGGAAATGATCTTTGTAGAAGCCCTTAACCACTTTCTCGCAATAGTATTTAAAACGCTCGCGCAGCATTCCGGCATTGGTCTGTTTGTCCGCCTGCGCCAGCTTAGCTTCACCGGCGGCATCAACGTCCGGCCAGGGGAAGAACTGCAGCGCCGGCGCGCCGGCCATTTCGCCGGGCAGCACAAAGCGCCCCGGCTGAATGAAGTGCATCCCTTCGCGCTTACAGGTATGCAGATAGTCGGTCCACGCCGCGGCGATCTCCGCCAGACGGGTTTCATCGGCGGGCGCCAGCGGATCCAGTCCTTCGCATAGCTGCCGCCAGCGCGCTGACCACTCCGCCCTCTGCCCCTGCAGTAATCCGGTCATCTGCCGTGACCAGGTCAGATAGTCCTGGGCCAGCATCGGCAGATCCAGCAGCCACTCGCCGGGATAGTCGACAATCTCCAGGTAGAGGGTCGAGGTCTCTTTAAAATGGCGCAGCAGCGAATCGTTGGAGCGATAGCGCAGAGCGAGGCGGATTTCGCTGACGCCGCGGGTGGGCGTTGGCCAGACCGGCGGCTGACCGTACAGCTGGGCCAGCCCTTCGTCATAGGTAAAACGCGGAATGCCGAAATCCCGCTGCGGGACGCGCTTGACGCCCAGCAGGCGTTCTTCACGCGCTGCGCTGAGCAGCGGCAGCCGCGCCCCGGCGTGAATATTGAGCAGTTGATTTACCAGCGCGGTGATAAAGGCGGTCTTGCCGCTGCGGCTAAGGCCGGTGACGGCCAGGCGAAGATGCCGGTCAACCCCACGATTCACCAGCGCATTAAATTCTGTTTTGAGTCGCTTCATCGCCATCCTGTTGAGCCTGAAGAACGAGAGAAATAGACATGAGGGCTAATCATAAAGTGCAATAGCCCCGCTGCGACGGGGCTGAAGATTATTCGCTGGCGCTTTTCGGCCTGGCGATCTGACTGAGGCCGCCGGCATTCACCACCTGCGTGTAGCCCATTTCGCTCAGCATCTGCTGAGCCTGGCCAGATTGCCGGCCAACGTTGCAATAGACGTGAATGGTATCGTTTTTATTCGGTACTTCAGCCGCAATCCGCGTTTTTAAATCCGCCAGCGGGATATTCACCGCCCCGTCGACATGTTCTTTTTGATACTGCTGCGGAACGCGGACGTCAATCCAGTGCTCCGCCGCGAAGACGGGTAAGGCCATGGCCAGCGCTAAACCCAGAAGCAGTTTTCGCATTTTATCATCCTGATAGAGTGAGTTTTTAGGCACTCATAACATACGCCATCCGCGACGTTTAGAAAACCGCTGCGCCGCCCGGCTGAGCATCGGTTCCAGAACAAGCATCAGCAGCATTTTCAGCGGCCGACACGCGACGGATTTTACCGCCCAGCCTGCGACGCCCGCCGGGCCGTAGCGCAGCGCGGTGAGCAGCACCAGCTTGCCTGCGATTTTCAGACCCGGTTTGACTTTTTGCCCGGCCTGCTGCCATTTCATGTTCATTATTAACCTCAACTTTCAGTTATAGCTGGCGAAAACGACTGCGTAGCGAAAAGGTGTCGGAAGTGACGTAGCGTTCCATTTCACGCAGACGACGCTCCCCTGTTGCCAGCTCCTTATCCGCGGCGGCCAATAGCTCTCCGCTGCTCGGCGTTTTTTCACCATACAGCTCGCTTTCCGGCATAGGATCCAGCGCAAACGAGAGAATGATGTAGGCCACCACCACAAACAGGAACAGGCCAAAAATCATTGCCAGTACGGTAATCAGGCGCACCAGCTTAACCGGCACGTCCAGATACTGCGCGATGCCGGCGCAAACCCCTTTCACCATGCCCTGCTGCGGAATGCGCCACAGTTTTTTACTCAGATCCAGTCCGCTCATTATTTCTCTCTCCAGTTCGGATGCTCAGCGTCAAGAATCGCCTCCAGCGCCTGAATACGCTCGCGCATACGCTTCGCGTCATCGGTCAGCTGCAGCAGGCGCTGCTGTTCGTTCTGCGATAGGCTGCCGCTGGCGGTGCGGTTGTTGTAATGCAGCCAGAGCCAGACCGGCAAAACAAACAGCACAAACAACGTCAAAGGGATGGCGAGAAAAAGCATGCTCATGTGAACTCCTTGCTGATGGCGGCGGCACGTCTTGGTGCCGCCCGAAGATATTACTGGTTATTTTGATTCATTTTGGCTTTCAACGCCGCCAGCTGCTCGCTGATTTCATCGTCCGCTTTCAGATCGGCGAACTGCTGATCCAGCGATTTATCTTTACCGAAGCGGTGGCTTTCGGCTTCGGCTTCCATATGATCGATGCGGCGTTCAAACGATTCAAAACGCGCCATCGCCTCGTCAATCTTACCGCTGTCCAGCTGACGGCGAACGTCGCGGGAGGAGCTTGCGGCCTGATGACGCAGCATCAGCGCCTGCTGACGGGCGCGGGTTTCGCTGAGTTTGTTTTCCAGCTCGCCAATCTCTTTTTTCATCCGCGCCAGCGTTTCATCAACCAGCTGCGCTTCGTTTTCCAGGCTGCCGATAAGGTCGGTCAGCTTCTGCTTTTCGATCAGCGCCGCACGGGCCAGATCCTCTTTCTCTTTACGCAGCGCCAGTTCGGCTTTTTCCTGCCATTCCGCCTGCTGGGCAACGGCCTGTTCAATACGACGGCTCAGCTGTTTCTTTTCAGCCAACGCCCGCGCCGAGGTCGAACGGACTTCAACCAGCGTGTCTTCCATCTCCTGGATCATCAGCCGAACCAGCTTCTGCGGATCTTCCGCTTTCTCCAGCAGAGAGTTAATGTTGGCGTTCACGATGTCGGCAAAACGAGAAAAAATACCCATAATTTCAATCCTCATAGTTCTGGTATCAGGCACCGGCCTGTGCCATGACTAATACAAATGCCGTGCCAAGTTTTTATCTTATTGATTTTAATGGAAGTGGTTGTTATCCGGCCAGCGCATTGCTAAAGTGACCTGGTGAATCACACTACTAAATGGCGAAATTCATCATGGCGGATTACAAGGACAACCTGCTCGGCGAGGCCAATAGCTTTCTTGAGGTGCTGGAGCAGGTCTCAAGACTGGCGCCGCTCGATAAACCGGTGCTGGTTATTGGCGAGCGCGGAACCGGCAAGGAGCTGATTGCCAGCCGTCTGCACTTCCTCTCTTCCCGCTGGCAGGGGCCGTTTATCTCCCTGAACTGCGCGGCGCTCAATGAAAATCTGCTCGATTCGGAGCTGTTCGGGCATGAGGCCGGCGCCTTTACGGGGGCCAGTAAACGTCACCCGGGGCGCTTCGAGCGCGCCGACGGCGGTACCCTGTTTCTCGATGAGCTGGCCACCGCGCCGATGCTGGTACAGGAAAAACTGCTGCGCGTGATTGAGTATGGCGAACTGGAGCGCGTCGGCGGCAGCCAGCCGCTGCAGGTTAACGTCCGCCTGGTGTGCGCGACCAACGCCGACCTGCCGCAAATGGTGGAAGACGGACTTTTTCGCGCCGACCTTCTCGACCGTCTGGCCTTTGATGTGGTGCAGCTGCCGCCGCTGCGCGAGCGCCAGAGCGACATCATGCTGCTCGCCACCCAGTTTGCTATCCAGATGTGCCGCGAGCTCGGACTGCCGCTGTTTCCCGGCTTTAGCGAACGCGCCGCCGTGACGCTGCAGAACTACCGCTGGCCGGGGAATATCCGTGAATTAAAAAACGTGGTTGAACGCTCGGTCTACCGCCACGGCAGCAGCGAGCGCGAGCTGGATAATATTATTATTAACCCCTTCCGCCAGCAGCACGCGGCGACGCCTGTCGAAGTGGAGAAGACGCCTGGCACCACGCTGCCGCTCGATTTGCGCGCTTTCCAGCAGGAGCAAGAAAAAAGCCTGCTCGAGAGAAGCCTCGAACAGGCGAAGTACAATCAAAAGCAGGCGGCCGAACTGCTGGGGCTAACCTACCACCAGCTGCGGGCGCTGCTGAAAAAACATCAGCTTTGACCTGTACGCGGAAGCAGCAGCGCGCTCACCGCCATTGAACCCAGGCAGAGCGCGGCGTTAAACCACAGCGCATACTGCGCCGCGCTGGCCATGCCGAGCGGTAAAAACAGCGCAAAAAGTGACGCTGTCACCGCAATGCCCATCGCTCCGCCGAGCGAACTGCCCATCTTATAGATCCCCGAGGCCACGCCTACCTTATTCTCAGGAGCGTTAACCACCGCGGTGTCCGTTGACGGGGTGGCGTAGCAGCCCAGGCCGAAGCCAAACAGCACGTTGCTGAAAAAGACCGTGACGATATAGGTCGATTTATCGAGGAAGGTGCAGGAGATAAGAAGAATACCGACCGCGGTAAAGACCGGGCCGCTCATCATCGGCAAACGCGCGCCGTAGCGTTGCAGCAGCTTCTCGCCCACCCGAATCATCGCCAGCACGGTAACCAGATAGCCGAGCGTCATCATTCCGCTCTCCAGCGGGCTCAGATGATGCCCCTGCTGGAGCCAGATGCTGGCAATCATCATCGTACCGATGGCGCCGTTGAGCATAAAGTTCGACAACACCGCGGCGCTGTAGGCCCGGTTGCGAAACAGCGCGAAATCAATCAGCGCCGCGTCGCCCTTACGCTGGCCGCTGCGGATAAAAAACAGCCCCGATGCCAGCGCGCCGGCCAGCATCGCCAGCGAGGTTGCGCTGGTCCAGCCCCAGCCGTGGCCTTTGCTGATAAACAGATTTAGCAGCACCAGCGCAAGGATCAGGCTGAGCAGGCCGCTGATGTCCAGCTTATGCTGCTGCGCGCTGGCGCTGCGGCTTTCCGGCGTACCGCGCAGCAAAAACAGCGCCGCCAGCGCTACCGCGATGGAGAAAACAAAGATCCAGCGCCAGCCCAGACCGGTGGCGATCGCCCCGCCGACAAACGAACACAGACCGCTGCCGCCCCACGAGCCGATGACCCAGAAGCTGACCGCCCGCTGGCGCGCTTTGCCTTCATACCAGGTTTTAATTAACGCCAGCGTCGCCGGCATGATGCAGGCGGCCGACAGCCCCTGTAAAACGAGCCCGGCCAGGAACAGCGCGGGTCCCTGAGAGAGCACCAGCATTGCGCTACCGACAATGCTGAGGATCAGGCCCAGGGTAGTCATGCGCATGCGGCCGAATTTATCCGCCAGCCCGCCGCTGGCGACCACGAAGCAGCCGCTGAATAACGCGCTCAGGCTCACCGCCAGGGTCAGGGTTTCCAGCGAAATATCGAGGCTGCTCTTCATCGCCGGAACCACGTTAATCACCGACTGGGCAAACAGCCAGAAGGTCAGAACGCTCAATACAATACCCGCCAGCAGACGATCGGTGCCGACGAACTGCGCTTCGCTTAGCGATACAGAACTCATAGCAGGGTCCTCTTCGTTGCGGACATTAACGCAAATAGTGTTCCGTCAGGGCGCACCACAGCGCGGCGCCTTTCAGCAACAGCGCATCGTTGAAGTCGTATCCCGGGTTATGCACCATGCAGCGATCCGCTTCGTCCCCGGCCCCGATGGTGAAATAGCAGCCGTTCGGATTGCGCTCGAGCATAAAAGCAAAATCTTCGCTGCCCATAAACGGCTTCACCTCGCCGACCTGCGCCTCGCCAAACAGCGCGGTCGCCACCGTGCGGACCATCTCATTGGCAGCCGGATCGTTCCTTAAAACCGGGCTGCCGTTAACGTGGGTTAAGGCGGCGCTGGCGTTAAAGCTCTCGGCCTGAGCAACGGCGATATCGTGAATGCGCTGCAGGACGGTCTCGCGAACCTGTTCGTTTAAGGTGCGCACCGTGAGCTTCATTAACACCTTGTCGTTGATAATGTTCGGGGCGTGCCCGGCCTGAATGCTGCCCACGGTCACGACCGCTGGTTCAAACGGCGTGATGTTTCGGGAAACAATGGATTGCAGCGCCAGGGTGATATGACAGGCAACCAGCGTGGCGTCGACGGTATGCTCCGGTACCGCGCCGTGTCCGCCCACCCCTTTGACTTCAATATGGAGAGTATCCGAGGAGGCCATCATCGCCCCATCGCGCAGGCCGATTCTGCCTAACGGCTGCCCCGGCATATTATGCAGGCCAAAAATGGCATCGCAGGGAAACTGGTCAAACAGGCCGTCTTCCAGCATGACCCGACCGCCGTAGAGTAATTCCTCAGCAGGCTGAAAAATAAGCTGCAGGGTGCCGTTAAACTGCCGGGTGCGCGCCAGATATTCCGCGGCGTACAATAGCGTGGTGGTATGGCCATCGTGGCCGCAGCCGTGAAAACGACCGTCGACCCGGCTGGCCCACGCTTTGCCGCTCATCTCCTGCATCGGCAGCGCGTCCATATCCGCCCGTAGCCCCAACCGTTTTTTACCCTCGCCGACGCGTAAAGTACCGACCACGCCGGTGCCCGCCAGACCGCGGTGAACCTGATAGCCCCATTCGCCGAGCAGGCGGGCAACCTCTTCGCTGGTTTTATGCTCTTCAAAACCAATTTCCGGCTGCTGATGGAAACGGCGGCGAAGCGCGACAAACTGCGCCTCGTTAACCTGTAATGCCTCAATAATCGGGTGTGTCATTTTTATTATTCCTGTGTTGTGTTTGCACGACACTTTCGAGTTTATGCATCCCTGTTGGCTTTAAAATGCGCTTTTTTGTTTTATAGTGACGGATTATTAATGAGTGTTTTTCATACAAAACGGTTATGACAAAAAATGAGGTGCTGTTTTTTGTCTTCAGGAGGCGACGGTGGAGCATCATTCAGGCGACTTTCAGGTTGTGGTTCGCGATATCCGGCAGCTGAGCCAGCAGGAAAACGATGCTCTGACGCTGCTATGGCTGCTTGAGGGCAGCGTCGAACTCCGCGATGGCGAGACGGGTCGGTACCTGCAGGCCGATGAACTGGCGATAGTGAATCGTCATCGCCGCTGGAGCCTGCACAGCAAGACGGCGAACGTCGTGATGGCGCTGTCGCTGAACGCCGGATGGCTGACCCGCCTCGACGGCGATTTTTTTGCCTCCGCCTACCAGAGCAGCAGCGAAACCCGCGATGCCGAAGACACCCTGCGCTACCTGATGCGCCAGCTGCTGGTCCTCGGTCTGGTCAATCCGCAGGCCCACTACCGGCTGGAGGCCAACCGCTGGCTTAGCGAAATTGCTCTCCTGCTGGCGTCACGCTTCAGCCGTCCCCTCACCGCCCAGGCGTCTCGCGGAGCCGAACGCTGGAGCCAGCGAATTAACAGAGTGGTGGCGCGAATCGACGCCAACTATCAACGGCGCCTGTCGCTGCAGGAGATAGCCGCCGCGGAGTTTGTTTCTGAGGCCTGGCTCTCGCATCTGTTCCGCAAAGAGGTGGGCGTCAGCTTTATGCAGTACATCACCGGGCTGCGCCTGCGCAAAGCCGCGGAGCAGCTGACGACGACGCGTCAATCGATACAGCAGATCGCTCAGCAGCAGGGCTTTGCCAGCAGCCGGGTGATGAGCGACCTGTTTAAACGCGAGCACGGCCTAACGCCGCGCCAGTTCCGCCAGCAGCACCCGCAGACGGCGGTCGAATCTCTCCGCCCGCACCTACAGCAGACCGAGCGATGGCAGCCGGTGTCAATCGATCGGCTGTACGCCCGGCTCAACGCGCCGCAAACCTACGGTCTGGATAGCCCGCCGCTGCGGCTCAGCCCCCAACAAACCCGCCATCTCGATGTTCGCGAACTCCCGGCGCGCGGCGCGCCGCTGCGTCACACCCGAATGGTGATTACCGTTCGTGAACTGGACGATCTGCTGCGCGAGGATGTCCGCCGCGAACTGGAACAGCTGCACGACGCGCTGCCGATATTCGCCATCGATATTCACGATCCGTTTCTCAGCAGCCGCCTGTTCGGCACCGGCTGGGACGATCCGCAAATGGCCGGGTATGCCTGCTGGTATAACCTGCAGCGCATTTTTAGCTGGCTGGCGACCCAGGGCTTGGCGGTGATACTGCATACCGGGCTCACCACCCGCGGCGATCTGCTGCAACGTTTCCTCTCTCTGTCCGCTAACCATTTTCCGCCGGCAACCCTCGCCAGCTGGCACTTCGTATGGCACTGGTCCCCTCAGGCCAGCGACGAGGCCCGCCAGCACGCCTGGCGGCAACAAAAGGCGATCCTGCAGAGGCTATCGCCGCAGTCGGCGCTGGGGATCTGGCACCGTTTTCCTCAACAGGTGGAGGACGATCCCCTTCTGCGTTCACCGCTGCTGGTCGAGGCGGATTTTCTGGCCTGCCAGGCCGATGCTAATGAACTGCTGGATCTCGCGCAGGTGGATAGCCAGAAACTGGCCGCCAGCGAAAACTATCCGGTACACAAATTGCGCAAACTTCATAGCGCGCTGCGCCAGCGGCAGCTCCTGCTGCCGCTTTGGCTGCTCTCGTGGAATACCCTCACCGGCGATACCCGCGATACCAACGGCCGTTTCTTTCGCGGCGCGCTGCTGATGGATAATCTGCTGGGACTGGCGGATCAGGTTTGGCTCGCGGGGTTCTGGCTGAATTCAGGGCTGCAGGGGGAAGCCCGCGCCAACGGCAAGCTGGATACTTCCAGCCTGGCGCTGCACTATCTCCACGGTCTACCGCGACCGGTCTACTGGGTGCTATGGCTGTGGCGCAGGCTGCGGGGCGAGGTGGTGATCAACGACAAGAACTTGCTGCTGCTGCGCCATAAAGGCCATTATCAGCTACTGCTGCGCAATACGGTGGTTTTCAATCCCTGGCTTTCCAGCGAGGAGGCGTTTATCCAGCGCTTTAGTCAGCCCTGGAGCGTGCGCCTGCTCGGCCTTGAAGGACGCTGGCGAATCAAACATCATCTGTTCGATCGGCACCATGGCGCGCTCTTCCCGCTGTTTGAGGCCTTTCGCAGCCAAAGCGGGCCTGACGATGAGGACTATCGCTGGCTGATGCACAGAGCGCGTCCAGCGCTGCGCGTCAGTGAAGAGACGCCGGATAGCGACCGCTGGCAGCTTGTCGATTCGCTGGAGAGCAATGCGCTGGCGCTTTATGAATTCACGCCGCTCGGCGATTGAAAAGTGACAGCGTCACTACCCTGCTTCTTTCTGCAAGCGGCCTGTGCCGTGAAAAATAGCTTTTGCTTGCGCGGCAGCCCGTTCGCATGGGGTTAAAAAATTGTAACTAGCAAGATATCCTCATGTGAACTATCATCAGCGCATCATGACTCAATGGACTGAAAATAAAGATGATTCCGGTTAATCCTTCAACGCTCGGCCGCTATGCGGCGCACGTCAGCCTGGTCCATACCATGAAAAGCCACCGCGCGCCGGCGCTCTCGGTCATGATGATCTTTTCGGACCTGCTTATCCGCTCAACCGAAGATGCATATCGTCAACAGGGCTGGACAATTACGCCGCAAAACAGCGGCCTGGTACTGCGTACTTATGTTGCCCACCATCACGATGGCGAAAAGCTGGAAATTAATCCCAAAGATTACATCGCCCGCTATAACCGACTCCTTCCCCTGTAGCGCCTCGACCGCCAGCCAGCCGTACAGCCACGGCTGGCTGGAGAAACCGCCAATAAAAAGATACCATGTGGCGGATATCGGGACTTCGACGCAAATAAGCGCCATGCTCAATACCCATAGCTTCCTCAAGCCGTGCGGCAGATGAATCGAAAATACGCTTTGCTCAACCCCTCGCTTGCCTGATGACAAACGTCGGATGATTTACGAGGTATACTCGAAGTTAATAAGCAGTATGAATTTGAATCAGTTGGTCAAATAACCGACGCAGCCCTCGCTTATATTATCTCCATGAGCAATAAGGTGGTGGTAAATGTTATTTAATATTAATAAGATAGAGCCTTGCTCTATAATCAAAAAGAAACTATGCGCCTGAAATTGTCTTCTCTCCTGGCAGCGGTATGTATGCTGTACGGGCAAGCTTTTGCCGCGCCAGCGCTGCCTGCGCACGCGGATATTCGCGATAGCGGCTTCGTTTATTGCGTGAGCGGTCAGGTCAACACCTTCAACCCGCAAAAGGTCAGCAGCGGCCTGATTGTCGATACCCTGGCCGCCCAGCTCTACGACCGGTTGCTTGACGTCGACCCCTATACTTATCGCCTGGTTCCCGAACTGGCAGAAAGCTGGGAGGTGCTGGACAACGGCGCAACCTACCGCTTCCACCTGCGCAACAACGTGCCTTTTCAGACCACCGCCTGGTTCAAACCGACCCGTAATTTTAATGCCGATGACGTCATTTTCACCTTTGGCCGCATTTTTAATCGCGACCACCCGTGGCACAACGTTAACGGCAGCAGCTTTCCCTATTTCGATAGCTTACAGTTTGCCGACAGCGTGGAAAGCGTGCGTAAGCTGGATAGTCATACCGTCGAGTTTCGCCTCAAACGCCCGGACGCCTCGTTCCTGTGGCATCTGGCCACCCACTACGCCTCGGTGATGTCGGCAGAGTATGCCGCGAAGCTGGCGCAGAACGATCGCCAGGAACTGATCGACCGGCAACCGGTCGGCACCGGTCCGTTCCAGCTGGAGGAGTATCGCAGCGGTCAGTACATTCGCCTGCAGCGCCATCCGGCCTACTGGCGCGGTAAACCGCTGATGCCGCAGGTGGTGGTCGACCTCGGCTCCGGCGGCACCGGCCGCTTGTCAAAACTGCTGACCGGCGAGTGCGACGTGCTGGCCTGGCCCGCCGCAAGCCAGCTCTCTATTTTGCGTGACGACCCGCGTCTGCGCCTGACCCTGCGCCCGGGAATGAACATCGCCTGGCTGGCGTTTAACACCGCTAAGCCGCCGCTCGATAATCCTGAGGTGCGCCATGCGCTGGCGCTGGCCATCAATAATCAGCGCCTGATGCAGTCGATCTACTACGGCACCGCGGAAACCGCCGCGTCTATGCTGCCTCGCGCCTCCTGGGCCTACGATAACGACGCCAGGATCACCGAATATAACCCCGCGGAAGCCCGAGCCCGGCTGAAAGCCCTGGGGCTGGAAAATCTAACGCTTAAGCTGTGGGTGCCAACCAGCTCGCAGGCCTGGAACCCCAGCCCGCTGAAAACCGCCGAGCTTATTCAGGCGGATATGGCGCAAATTGGCGTGAAGGTGATTATTGTGCCGGTAGAAGGTCGCTTCCAGGAGGCCAGATTAATGGATATGAGTCATGACCTGACGCTGTCCGGCTGGGCAACGGACAGTAACGATCCGGACAGCTTTTTCCGTCCGCTTTTGAGCTGCGCGGCGATTACCTCACAAACCAACTATGCTCACTGGTGTCATCGCGAATTCGACGAGGTGCTGCAAAAGGCGCTCACTTCGCAGCAGCTAGCCTCGCGCATTGAGGCCTATAAAGAGGCGCAGCGCATTCTTGCCAATGAACTGCCGGTGCTGCCGCTGGCCTCCTCCCTGCGTTTGCAGGCCTATCGTTACGACATGAAAGGCCTGGTGCTGAGCCCGTTTGGCAACGCCTCTTTCGCAGGCGTCTCGCGGGAAAAAGAAGACGAGGTGAAAAAACCATGATTATTTTTACTCTGCGTCGCCTGCTGCTGTTGCTGATTACCCTCTTCCTGCTGACCTTTGTCGGTTTTAGCCTGAGCTATTTTACGCCCCACGCGCCGCTGCAGGGCGCCTCGCTGTGGAACGCCTGGCTATTCTGGTTTGAGGGCGTGCTGCACTGGGATTTCGGCGTTTCCAGCATCAACGGTCAGCTGATTTCCGAGCAGCTTAAAGAGGTCTTTCCCGCCACCATGGAGCTCTGTATCCTCGCCTTCGGCTTCGCGCTGGTGGTCGGGATCCCCGTCGGTATGCTGGCGGGCATTATGCGCAACAAATGGCAAGATACCCTGATCAGCGCCCTGGCGCTGCTGGGCTTTTCGATTCCCGTCTTCTGGCTGGCGCTGCTGCTGACCCTGTTTTTCTCCCTTACCCTGGGCTGGTTTCCGGTCTCCGGGCGCTTCGATCTGCTGTATGAAGTGAAATCGGTCACCGGCTTTGCGCTGATCGACGCATGGCTATCCGACTCTCCGTGGCGCCATGAAATGATCGTCAGCGCGGCGCGCCACATGGTGCTGCCGGTGCTAACCCTGGCGGTAGCGCCGACGACGGAAGTGATCCGTTTGATGCGTATCAGCACCAGCGAAGTATACGACACCAACTATGTCAAAGCCGCCGCCACCCGCGGCGTATCGCGGCGGACGATTTTACACCGCCACGTCCTGCACAACGCCCTGCCGCCGGTGATCCCGCGCCTGGGACTGCAGTTTTCCACCATGCTAACGCTGGCGATGATTACCGAAATGGTCTTTAGCTGGCCGGGGCTGGGCCGCTGGCTGATTAACGCGATTCGCCAACAGGACTACGCCGCGATCTCAGCGGGCGTGATGGTCATCGGCGCGCTGGTGATTATTGTGAACGTGATATCCGATATTCTGGGTGCTATGGCTAACCCACTGAAACATAAGGAATGGTATGCCCTACGATAGCGTCTATCTGGAGAAGCGCCCGCCGGGTGCGCTGCGCACCGTATGGCGAAAATTCTACGGCGATACGACCGCCATGATCGGCCTGTACGGCTGTGCGGCGCTGGCGCTGCTGTGCGTTTTCGGCGGCTGGTTCGCTCCTTACGGCATCGACCAGCAGTTTCTCGGCTACCAGCTGCTGCCGCCGTCCTGGTCGCGGTACGGCGAAGTGTCGTTCTTTCTCGGTACCGACGATCTCGGTCGCGACGTCCTGAGCCGCCTGCTGAGCGGCGCGGCGCCGACGGTCGGCGGCGCGTTTGTGGTGACGCTGGGCGCCGCCCTGCTGGGACTGGTGCTTGGCGTGATTGCCGGTTCTACCCACGGCCTGCGGTCGGCGGTGATGAACCATATTCTTGACACGCTGCTGTCGATCCCGTCCCTGCTGCTGGCCATTATCGTGGTCGCCTTCGCCGGGCCGCACCTCAGCCACGCGATGTTCGCCGTCTGGCTGGCGCTTCTGCCGCGGATGGTGCGTTCGGTCTACAGCATGGTGCATGACGAACTGGAAAAAGAGTACGTTATCGCCGCCCGCCTTGACGGGGCCTCGACGCTGAATATTTTATGGTTCGCGGTGCTGCCGAATATTACCTCAGGCCTGGTCACCGAGATCACCCGCGCGCTGTCGATGGCGATCCTGGATATCGCTGCGCTGGGCTTCCTCGATCTCGGCGCTCAACTGCCTTCCCCCGAATGGGGAGCGATGCTCGGCGACGCGCTGGAGCTGATTTACGTGGCGCCGTGGACGGTGATGCTGCCGGGTGCGGCAATCATGATAAGCGTCCTGCTGGTTAATCTGCTGGGCGACGGGATCCGCCGCGCCATCATCGCCGGGGTGGAATAATGCCGTTACTCGACATCCGTAATTTAACCATTGAATTCAAGACCAACGAAGGCTGGGTGAAAGCCGTCGATCGCGTCAGCCTGACTCTCGCCGAGGGGGAAATACGCGGCCTCGTCGGGGAGTCCGGCTCCGGCAAAAGCTTAATAGCTAAAGCGATATGCGGCGTCACCAAGGACAACTGGCGGGTAACCGCCGACCGCATGCGCTTCGACGACATCGATCTGCTGCGTCTCTCGGTGCGCGAGCGGCGTAAGCTGGTGGGCCACAACGTCTCAATGATTTTTCAGGAGCCGCAATCCTGTCTCGACCCTTCCGAACGGATCGGCCAGCAATTAACGCAGAATATTCCCGGCTGGACCTTTAAAGGCCGCTGGTGGCAGCGCCTGGGCTGGCGCAAGCGGCGCGCCATTGAGCTCCTGCACCGCGTGGGGATCAAAGACCATAAAGATGCGATGCGCAGCTTCCCCTACGAGCTGACTGACGGAGAGTGCCAGAAGGTCATGATCGCCATCGCGCTGGCTAACCAGCCGCGGCTGCTGATCGCCGATGAGCCGACCAACGCCATGGAGGCCACGACGCAGGCGCAAATCATCCGCCTGCTGACGCGGTTAAACCAAAACAATAACACCACCATTTTGCTGATCAGTCACGATATGCAGATGCTCAGTAAATGGGCGGACAAAATCAACGTGATGTACTGCGGGCAGACGGTGGAAACCGCGCCGAGCGAAGAGCTGGTGACAATTCCGCACCATCCCTATACCCAGGCGCTGATTCGGGCGATTCCCGATTTCGGCAGCGCCATGCCGCACAAGAGTCGGCTCAACACCTTGCCGGGGGCGATCCCCTTGCTCGAACAGCTGCCCATCGGCTGCCGGCTCGGGCCGCGCTGCCCCTATGCCCAGCGCGAATGTATCGAAACGCCCCGGCTGGTGGGCGCCCGTAACCACCTCTATGCCTGTCATTTCCCGCTGAACATGGAGAAAGAGTGAAATGGTCGAAACATTGCTTGAAGTGCGCAATCTGAGTAAGACCTTTCGCTACCGCACCGGCTGGTTTCATCGGCAAACGGTGGAGGCGGTTAAGCCGTTAAGCTTTACCCTGCGCGAGCGCCAGACGCTGGCGATTATCGGCGAGAACGGCTCCGGCAAGTCAACGCTGGCAAAAATGCTCGCCGGAATGGTCGAACCCAGCACCGGCGAACTGCTGATTGACGATCGCCCGCTGGCGTTTGGCGATTACTCTTTCCGCAGCCAGAAGATTCGCATGATCTTTCAGGATCCGTCGACCTCGCTCAATCCGCGGCAGCGTATTTCGCAAATCCTCGATTTTCCGCTGCGTCTGAACACTGACCTTGAACCCGAGGCGCGGCAGAAGCAGATTATCGAAACGTTGCGAATGGTTGGCCTGCTGCCGGACCACGTCAGCTACTACCCGCATATGCTGGCGCCGGGACAGAAACAGCGTCTGGGCCTGGCGCGCGCGCTGATCCTGCGTCCGAAGGTCATCGTCTGCGATGAAGCGCTGGCGTCGCTGGATATGTCAATGCGCTCGCAGCTGATAAACCTGATGCTGGAGCTGCAGGAAAAACAGGGTATCTCCTACATTTACGTGACTCAGCATCTGGGCATGATGAAGCACATCAGCGATCAGGTGCTGGTGATGCATCAGGGCGAAGTGGTCGAACGCGGCAGCACCGCCGACGTTCTGGCGTCTCCGCTGCACGAGCTGACAAAACGCCTGATTGCCGGTCATTTCGGCGAGGCGCTGACTGCCGATGCCTGGCGTAAAGACGGTAAATAAACCGAGGCGTAAATTGCACGGCGCTAGCGCCAGGTCGCCGTCATATCCGATGGTATACTCTTGTATACGCGGTAGCCAAAGCGCGATATGACGTGGCGAATGGCAGAAAAATATCGTGACACAAGGGGTCGTCAGTGGGATATAATTCCCGGCTAAATTTGAGTTATTTTGAAATAACAATGCTAACCAAATGATTGTTAAAGTAAAAATACGCAATAACGATAAGGATTAAAAGCTATGGGTTTTCTTTCCGGTAAGCGCATTCTGTTGACTGGCCTTGCCAGCAAACTGTCCATCGCCTACGGCATCGCGCAAGCCATGCACCGTGAAGGGGCTGAACTGGCGTTCACCTATCAGAACGAAAAACTGAAAGGTCGTGTGGAAGAATTTGCCGCCGCGCTGGGCTCTAATATCGTCCTGCCGTGCGATGTCGCGGAAGATGAGAGCATCGAGTCTCTGTTCACCGAGCTGGCAAAAGTGTGGCCGAAGTTCGACGGTTTCGTCCACTCTATCGGCTTTGCGCCGGCAGACCAGCTGGACGGCGACTACGTTAACGCGGTGACTCGTGAAGGTTTCAAAATCGCTCACGATATCAGCGCCTACAGCTTTGTGGCGATGGCGAAAGCCTGCCGCGGTATGCTGAACCCGGGCTCCGCCCTGCTGACGCTCTCCTACCTGGGCGCAGAGCGCGCCATCCCGAACTACAACGTGATGGGTCTGGCGAAAGCCTCTCTTGAAGCTAACGTGCGCTACATGGCGAACGCCATGGGCCCGGAAGGCGTTCGCGTTAACGCCATCTCTGCCGGTCCGATCCGTACCCTGGCGGCTTCCGGTATTAAAGATTTCCGTAAGATGCTGGCGCACTGCGAAGCGGTCACCCCGATCCGTCGCACCGTCACCACTGAAGACGTGGGCAACAGCGCAGCATTCCTGTGCTCCGACCTGTCTGCCGGCATCTCCGGCGAAGTCGTTCACGTTGACGGCGGCTTCAGCATCGCCGCCATGAACGAGCTGGAACTGAAATAAGTTCGTTTCCCTCCTCGCGCCCGCGAGGAGGGGTATTTCCCCCGCGCTTTCCTTCTGTTATTCCAATCCGCTATTTGTTAGCACGGATCAATATTTTCTCCCGCTCCAGGGTTAAGCCAGGATAGTTCCGCATAGCATGACCGCGAAACGGCGGTTCGCCACATACCGAACAAGGAACGCCCATGGAGCAACGCCGCGTTAACGGCAAAAACCACTGGTATCATGAGACCCAGTCAACAATCTGCCCGGTGGATGTATTGCCGCTCGTCCCTGAAGCCGCCCATGTCGAAGATCGTTTTCTACTCGATCTGACTCTCCCCCGGGAGCTGCTCGAGGCGCATGCGCGCTGGCTTACGCCGGCCCGTCGGCTGGCAGATGCCCTCTTTCCCGCGTCAGTGACGGTTAACCGTCTACAGACATTTAGCGCCTATGACCGGCTAAGTACGGCGCTGACCGTCGCCCAGGTTTATGGCGTACAGCGCCTGTGTAATCACTACGCCGCTCGCCTGGCGCCGCTTCCCGGCCCGGACTCCTCGCGTGAGAGCAACCGTCGTCTGGCGCAAATTACCCAGTACGCGCGTCAGCTCGCGAGCTCTCCTTCGCTGATCAACGCGCTCGCCCGCAGCCAGCTGGACGAAGTCGGCCTGACCAGTCGCGATATTATCCTTATCAATCAGATTATTGGCTTTATCAGCTTCCAGGCCCGCGCTATCGCCGCCTTCCATGCCGCGCTGGGTTACCCGGTGCGCTGGATCCCCGGCATGCCGCAGCAGGAAGATGCCCCGGAAGCGCTTTTCGTCACGAGGGAGAGTGACTGGCAGCCAGGACTTGACGACGCGGACTTACGCTATGCCGACGATGAGCGCCAGTCTCTTTTAGCGAACTGGCGAAAACATCCGGGCCTGTTTGAACTTGCCCCGCTGCTGGCGGCTCAGGAACCTCCTCTGGCTCTGCAGGAACAGCTTCTGACCCACCTCAGCGATCGGCAACCGTTCGCCGCGCAGGTGGCGCTGATCGCTGCGCGGATTAATGGCAGCATCAGCTGCTTTAACGCGTGGGCCTCGCGATGTCCAGATTTAGCCGATCTCACGGACGCTTTGCGTGGTAATGAATCCGGCGTCCAGCCATGGGGAGACAACCCGTCAATGGAACGCCAGCTTCTACAATCCGTACAGCTTTTGACCCGCGCGCCCGACCGCTTCAGCGCCGCCCAGCTAACTCCCCTCACTGATTACGGGCTTTCCCGTAGCGCGGCTATCGATCTACTCGCCTGGTGCGGGCTGTGCGGTTGGATGAATCGGCTGAAAATCGCCCTCGGGAATGTACGTCAGGAGACGTAAAATGCTGAAACAGCGCTTGCTGCGGCAGGCATATTCGCGTAAAAATGTCAGCCGCTCTTTTAGCCACGAAAATACGAAATTATGTTTCAGGACAACCCGCTGCTAGCGCAGCTTAAACAGCAACTGCATTCCCAGACTCCGCGCGTTGAAGGGGTCGTTAAGGGGACGGAAAAAGGATTTGGCTTCCTCGAAGTCGACTCGCAGAAAAGCTATTTCATTCCGCCGCCGCAAATGAAAAAAGTGATGCATGGCGATCGTATTATCGCCGTGGTCAATACTGAAAAGGAACGCGAAAGCGCTGAGCCTGAAGAACTGGTTGAGCCGTTCCTGACGCGTTTTGTCGGCAAAGTTCATAAGAAAGACGATCGTCTTTCCATCGTTCCTGACCATCCGCTGCTGAAAGATGCCATTCCTTGCCGCGCCGCGCGCGGCGTAGAGCATGATTTTAAAGAGGGTGACTGGGCCGTTGCCGAAATGCGCCGTCATCCGCTGAAAGGCGACCGCGGTTTCTACGCTGAGCTCACCCAGTACATTACCTACGGCGACGATCATTTCGTTCCATGGTGGGTCACCCTGGCGCGTCATAATCTGGAAAAAGAAGCGCCGGACGGCGTGGCGACCGAGATGCTTGATGAAGGTCTGGAACGCCGTGATTTAACGGCCCTGGCTTTCGTGACCATCGACAGCGCCAGCACCGAAGATATGGACGATGCGCTGTACGTTGAGCAAACCGCTGACGGCAAGCTGCATCTGACCGTCGCTATCGCCGATCCGACCGCGTGGATTGCCGAAGGCAGCAAGCTGGACAACACGGCGAAAATTCGCGCCTTTACCAACTATCTGCCGGGCTTCAACATTCCGATGCTGCCGCGCGAGCTCTCGGACGACCTCTGCTCTCTGCGCCCCAACGAGGTTCGCCCGGTTCTGGCCTGCCGCATGATCCTCGCGGATGACGGCACCATCGAAGATGATATTCAGTTCTTCGCGGCGACCATCGAGTCGAAAGCGAAGCTGGCCTACGATGATGTTTCCGACTGGCTGGAAAATAACGGTGGCTGGCAGCCGGGAAGCGAGACTATCGCCCAGCAAATTAAGCTGCTGCAGGAGGCCTGCCTGCGTCGTAGCGAATGGCGTAAAAACCACGCGTTGGTATTCAAGGACCGCCCGGATTACCGCTTTGTGCTTGGCGACAAGGGCGAAGTGCTGGATATCGTCGCCGAACCGCGTCGTATCGCCAATCGCATCGTTGAAGAGTCAATGATTGCCGCCAACATCTGTGCCGCCCGCGTGCTGCGCGACAAACTCGGTTTCGGCGTTTATAACGTCCACACCGGTTTCGATCCGGCCAACACCGAGCAGCTCGCGGCCTTACTGAAGACTCACGATGTGCACGTTGACCCGGTGGAAGTGCTGACGCTGGAAGGCTTCTGCAAGCTGCGTCGCGAGCTGGACGCGCAGCCGTCTGGTTTCCTCGATAGCCGTATTCGTCGCTTCCAGTCGTTTGCGGAAATCAGCACCGAGCCGGGTCCGCACTTCGGCCTGGGTCTTGAGGCCTATGCGACCTGGACTTCCCCGATCCGTAAGTACGGCGATATGATTAACCATCGTCTGCTGAAAGCAATTATCAAAGGGGAAGCGATCTCCCGTCCGCAGGATGACGTTGCGATCCAAATGGCTGAACGCCGTCGCCTCAACCGCATGGCGGAGCGCGATGTTGGAGACTGGCTGTACGCCCGCTATCTGAATCCGCAGGCCGGCACCACTACCCGGTTTGCAGCTGAGATTATCGATGTCAGCCGCGGCGGCATGCGCGTGCGTCTGGTTGATAACGGCGCGGTTGCCTTTATCCCGGCGCCGTTCCTTCACGCCGTGCGCGATGAACTGGTGTGCAGCCAGGAAAACGGCACCGTGCAGATCAAAGGCGAAGTCGTCTACAAAGTCACGGATGTTATCGACGTCACGATTGCCGAAGTGCGCATGGAAACCCGTAGCGTGATTGCGCGTCCAGCCGCCTGATAGTTCACCTGTGCGGCTCCCTTATATGGAGCCGCATTTTAGCCCTTCCCGTTGTTTTTCTGCGCGTTGCCCACGAATCATTGTAGATGAGTTAGTTTGTGCGTTTTTTTCGCTTCTCTTTTTCATCCGTTTTTAGCATCATTGATTTTATTCACATTTGTAACCAGGATAACGCCATGTCAGATCTGAATGCCCGCCTGCTCGCCCAACGAATCGATACCGTGCTGGATATTCTGGTTGCCGGGGATTATCACTCCGCAATCCATAATCTGGAAATTCTGAAAGCTGAACTGCAGGCGCTTTCCAGCGACGAGCAGGAAAATAAACCCGGTCAGCCTAAAGCGCCGTGGGAAATTTGATAATCTTCATCGTCGCCATCGGCCATCCAGGGCCGATCGCGCCCAAATAGCCCTTAACTGCGAAGTTGCTATGAACGCCCGACAACAAAGTATTTTGCAAATGGTCATCGATAAAGGCCGTATGAGCGTGTCCGATCTCGCGAAGATGACCGGTGTCTCTGAAGTCACCATTCGCCAGGATCTGAATTCACTCGAGAAACAGAGCTACCTGCGGCGTACCCACGGCTTCGCCGTTCCGCTGGATAGTGAAGATGTGGAAACCCGCATGATGACCAACTTCGCGATTAAGCGAGAGCTGGCTGCGCGGGCCGCTACGCTCGTTTCGTCCGGGGAAACGGTGTTTATCGAAAACGGGAGCTGCAACGCCCTGCTCGCCCGTACGCTTGCCGAGCGCGGCGATATCACTATCATCACCGTCAGCAGCTATATTGCGCATCTGCTGAAAGAGACGCCCGGAGAAGTCATCCTGCTGGGCGGGATCTATCAAAAGCGCAGTGAAAGCATGGTGGGTCCGCTAACCCGCCAGTTTATTCAGCAGGTCCACTTCAGCAAGGCCTTTATTGGCATTGACGGCTGGCAGGCTGAAACCGGATTTACCGGACGGGATATGATGCGTGCTGACGTGGTCAACGCGGTGCTTGAAAAGGGCTGTGAAGCGATTGTGCTCAGCGATAGCTCGAAATTCAACGTGGTTCATCCCTATCCGCTCGGCCCGATAGGGCGCTTCAATCGCATTATCACCGATGATAATCTCAATGATGCAGTGCGCAACCAGTTAACCCAGTGCGGTTTAGCCGTCGATATCGTTAACCATCCCTGATCCTTATTTCTGCCTTACCGCCGCTTTGCCGGGCTCTCCCCGGCATCGCCCTGGTCTGAGACTTTTCTGACACCTGAATTCAGACTTTTTACCTGCCTGAAAAATTTATAGAAAGTAGAATTAATGTTAGCGATATAACAGGAAGTAACTATCACCTGCGTGAATAGAGCAACACCTGCGCAACTAAAGCTTCATGGAATACTCCCCGGGCTGGCGTAACAAGCTATGCTTAAGGGAAGTTGTATCCATGAATAGATTATTCAGGAGAAAAAAATGATGACTTCAATGAACAAAAAAATGGCCGCTGTGGTTCTGGCCGTCACTGTTGCAATGTCTCTGAGCGCTTGTTCTAACTGGTCTAAACGCGACCGTAACACCGCTATCGGCGCAGGTGCCGGTGCACTGGGCGGTGCGGTATTAACGGACGGCAGCACCCTGGGTACCCTCGGCGGCGCGGCAGTCGGCGGGATTATCGGCCACCAGGTGGGTAAATAATATTAACCACGAACAATAAAATGAAAGTTTATATTTGCTGACCAGTACACCAGCACAAAAATAAAGGCCACGATATTTATCGTGGCCTTATTATTAATCAACCGCCAGCCAGCTTAACCTTCATGCCTTTGGCTTCCAGAAGCGATTTGAGCAAGTCACGCTTATCGCCCTGAATCTCAATCACGCCATCCTTTACCGCCCCGCCGCAGCCGCATTTCTTTTTCAGCTCGGCAGCCAGCTTAGCCAGCGCGTCGTCACTTTCATCTATTCCGCTAATCAGACACACGCCCTTCCCCTTGCGCCCGTTGGTCTGGCGCTGGATACGTACGATACCGTCCCCTTTCGGACGCGCCTGTACCGCTTTGGGCTCATCAATACGACCGCTGTCCGTTGAATAAACCAGACGACTGTTGGAATCGCTCATCATACCCCCTTATTCAACGATGCGTTGATACCGCGCAGGGTGGCGGCCGGATCGGCAGACTGCGTTACCGGACGACCGATCACCATGTAATCTACCCCCGCCGCCTGCGCCTGTTCCGGCGTCATAATGCGCCGCTGGTCACCCGCGTCGCTACCTTGCGGACGAATGCCAGGCGTCACCAGCTTGAACGCCTGGCCCAGCTCTTGTTTAAAGCGAACCGCCTCCTGCGCCGAACAGACAACGCCATCCAGCCCGCAGCGCTGGGTCAGCGCCGCCAGCTTCGCGGCGTGGTCCGCCGGAGATAGCGTAATGCCCAGATCATGCAGATCGCTGGCTTCCATGCTGGTTAACACCGTTACCGCAATTAATAGCGGCGCATCTTTTCCGAAGGGCAGCAGGGCCTCACGTGCGGCGGTCATCATACGCGCGCCGCCGGAGGCATGAACGTTAACCATCCAGACGCCAAGCTCTGCCGCTGCGGCGACCGCACGCGCCGTGGTATTCGGGATATCGTGAAACTTTAGATCGAGGAAAATCTCAAAACCGCGCTGGTGCAGGTCGCGAACAAACTGCGGCCCCAGCAGGGTGAACATCTCTTTACCAACCTTGAGCCGGCAGTCGCGCGGGTCGATACGGTCGACAAACGCCAGCGCTTTATCACGGTTATCATAATCGAGAGCAACGACGATGGGAGAGGATGTGACAACGCGGGAAGAAGATGTTGCAGTAGACGTCATGACCGGACCTTAATTGTTGATGAGCGCCGGTTCGGCGCAAAAAAGGTAAACGGGCAGCATTCTACCTGCGATAAGCCGAAAATAACAGGCTGCATTTCCCTCCCTGCCGGACGCCTTAATAGCCGTAGCCGGAGGAGACGGACATAATAATCCATAAGTATGTTGTAACTAAAGTGCGGCTTTTTTTTAAAATTACTGCCCGTCGAGTCCGCGAATGGGCTTAATGGTTGACCACGACCGGCAGGATGGACAGTGCCAGTACAGCGTATGGGCGGTAAAGCCGCATTTCTGGCAGCGGTAGCGCGGCTTGCTGCGGACCTGCTCGCCCACCATGTGGCGCAGCACCCCCAGGCTCTCCTTCGCGCGCCCCTCTTCGGCTTCATTGATGTGGTAATCAATTAGCTTATGGAAAACGCGCATCGTCGGATGGCGCTCCAGCTGGCGAGTCACGTAGTTTTGCGCGGCGTCAACCCCTTCCCGCTGTTCGAGGATCTGCGCCAGCATCAGATCGGCCGTCGCGCCGGTATTTTCCTCCGCGCAGCGGCGCAAAAATGCTTCCCACTCGTCGGTTTTCCCTAACTGCTGGTAACAGGTTTGCAGCATCTCCAGGGTTTCACCCACCAGTTCTTTATCCTGCTCAATCACCCGCTCCAGGCTCTCTACCGCCTTGGCATAGTCGCCCTTCTCCATCCATACCCGACCCATCATGATGGAGACGCGAGCGCTGTTGCGATCTGCCGCGGCGCCTTTTTTCAGCAGCGCCATCGCCTTATCCAGATCGTTGCCCGCCATTTGCTGCAGCGCCAATTCACACCAGAAATTGGCGATTTCGCCGCGATGTTTCTCTTTCCCCAGCTTAACCAGACGCTCGGCCACTTCTATCGCCGACTGCCAGTCGCTGGTTGCCTGATAAATTTGCAGCAGCTGCTGCAGGGCGCTCAGGCGAAAATCCGTTTCATCCACCAGCTGTTTGAACATCCCCTCCGCCCGATCGTAGAGCCCGGCGGCCATATAATCGCGCCCCAGCTGCTGAACCGCCAGCAGGCGCTGGTCGTAAGTCAGCGAGGCGCTTTCCATTAAGCTCTGGTGGATGCGGATAGCGCGGTCAACTTCACCGCGCGAGCGGAACAAGTTGCCCAGCGTCAGATGGGCTTCGACGGTACCGGTATCCTCTTTCAGCATATCGAGGAACAGATCGACGGCTTTATCCTGCTGATTGCTCAGCAGGAAGTTGACCCCTGTAACGTAGTCACGCGACAGACGGCTCGCATCGTCCTGTTTGGACTGTTGTGCACTTCTGCGCCCCATGTACCAGCCATACGCTGCGGCAACGGGCAAAAGCAGAAACAACAACTCCAGCATAAATGATTATTCCTTCACCGCAGGAACACCGGCTTCCGCAGGCGTAGCGCTGGCTGGCGCGATCTGATGCTCCAGACGCTTAATTTTACGCTCAGCGCGCGCCAAAGAGACGCGAACGCGCAGCCAGAAAAGACCGCAGATCAGCCAGCCGATAGCAAAACCGGCAGCAAAAAGCACGGCCAGCAGCGTCGAAATACGGAACTCACCCTGCGCGAGGAGATAGTTGAACGTGACCACCTGGTCATTCTGCGCGCCCAGCGTCACTGAAATGACGAAGATGGCTAACACCAGTAAGAAAATAAGAAAATATTTCACATGACTTCCCGTTCTGTGGGTTGCGCGAAAAAATCCCGCGTTCAGCCCTATAAAGTACCATTTTCGCCGCAGCGGTGAAATGGAAATGCATGACACCAGTACAGGATATGCGGCCTGACAGGGGTAATATCAACATTATTCCGGCGCTGCCGCCCTTTTTTTAATATCCTGCGCCTCTTCTCCCGGCGGCGATAGCGGGCCGCAGAACCGCTGGGCAAGCCAGGTCGCCAGGGTCACCAGTAGCCAGGAAATCAGCGTTGCGACGATCAGATCCTGCGGCCAGTGCATGCCCAGCGCCAGGCGGCTGCCCATCACCGCCGTCGCCCACGTTAGCAGCAGCGCCAGGGTGACCCAGCGACGCCGCGGCCACAGCAAACCAACGCCGAGCAGCGCCCAGCTGGCAGCGAACATCGTATGGCCAGATGGGAAAGCGAAGCCGGTCTCTTTTTGCCAGTGCTTGCGCAAAAATCCGGGGATTTGCTGCTCTTGCGCCAGCTGCTCATGCACCAGTTTAGCGCGTTCTTTGCGTTTCAACGCGTAGAATTGCGTGACCGGCACCTGCTGCGTCTGCTCCAGCCAGATGACAAAGGGACGAGGCTCCTGGACGCGGCTTTTAATCCACGTCTTCATTCCCTGCCCAACCAGTATCGCTGCGGCCAGAATGAGAAACAGCATTATCGCCGCTCGCAGACGAAAACGCAGGCACCACAGAAACCAGGCGCATAAGATAACGTGCGTAATGATGCCCCATGGCTGCGTCACCGTTTCGGTCACCCAGTACAGCAGCTTCATCGTCCCTGCCGACAGCCCGGGATGCCATTTCCAGCCCGAAATCCAGATCGCAGCAGGCATGATTAATAACAGGGCCGCGCCAACGGCGGTTCGTCTGGCAATCAACAGCATCTCGTCTCCTTATTCATTAACCTCAATATCATAACGGAAAGTAGTTCGTTTGTGCGCTTTGCGCGCAGCTAACCCTACGCAATTAGGAGAACGTCGCGCCATTGTGGCAAAATAGCGGAAAACAGAAGCACAGTCAGGTGCTGATAGAATCTGGAGAATCACATGCAGCTTAAACGTGTGGCAGAAGCCAAACTGCCAACCCCATGGGGCGATTTTCTCATGGTGGGTTTTGAAGAACTGGCAACCGGGCAGGATCACGTCGCGCTGGTATTTGGCGATATTTCGGGGCAATCCCCGGTTCTGGCTCGCGTACACTCTGAGTGTTTAACGGGCGACGCCCTTTTTAGCCTGCGCTGTGATTGCGGATTTCAACTGGAAGCGGCGTTGTCGCATATTGCCGAAGAGGGGCGCGGCATTCTGCTGTATCACCGCCAGGAAGGGCGCAATATCGGTCTGCTGAACAAAATCCGCGCCTACGCGTTACAGGATCAAGGCTATGACACCGTGGAAGCCAACCATCAGCTGGGTTTTGCCGCCGATGAACGCGACTTCACGCTGTGCGCAGATATGTTTAAGCTGCTCAACGTCGACCAGGTACGCCTGTTGACCAACAACCCGAAGAAGGTCGAAATTCTGACTGAAGCGGGAATTAACATTGTGGAACGCGTGCCGCTGATTGTGGGGCGAAACCCGAAAAATGCCCACTATCTGGATACTAAGGCTGCCAAAATGGGGCACCTGCTGAGCAAGTAATTCCGTTGAAAAATGAAGGGCCAGCCTGTGCTGGCCCTTTTTATATCAGACGCGGGTTTACAGCATATTGCGGATCACATAGTGCAAAATACCGTCGTTCTGATAGTAGGTCAGCTCAGTCGCGGTATCGATGCGGCAGCGGCAATCAATCACTTCCTGCCGGCCATCAGCGCGCGTCAGCGTGACCGGCACCGTCATACCGGGCTGCAGAGCCTGCAGGTTGCTGATATCTATCCGCTCCTCGCCGCTCAGTCCCAGCGTTTTACGCGTCACCCCCTGCGGGAATTCCAGCGGTAAAATCCCCATCCCAATCAGGTTGGAGCGGTGGATGCGCTCGAAAGACTCGGCAATCACCACCCTGACGCCGAGCAAACGCGGTCCTTTAGCCGCCCAGTCGCGGCTGGAGCCGGAACCGTACTCTTTGCCTGCGATCACCGCCAGCGGCGTGCCCTCCGCTTTGTAGAGCATAGCGGCATCGTAAATAGCGATGGGTTGGCTATCAGGAAGATGACGGGTCATCCCCCCTTCCACGCCGGGGACCATTTCGTTACGAATACGAATATTGGCAAACGTCCCGCGCATCATCACCTCATGGTTGCCGCGACGGGAGCCGTAGGAGTTAAAATCGATGCGTTCGACGCCGTGATTTTGCAGATAACGGCCCGCGGGGCTGTCGGCTTTAATGCTGCCCGCCGGGGAGATATGGTCGGTGGTAACCGAGTCGCCCAACATGGCCAGAATGCGCGCGCCGTGAATATCCTCTACCGGTTTAGGCTCAACGCCCATCTCATCAAAGAACGGCGACAGGCGAATGTAGGTGGAATCATCCTGCCAGTCGAAGGTATCAGAGCGATCCACTTTAATCGCCTTCCACTCGGCTGTCCCTTCAAACACTTCGGCGTACTCTTTACGGAACATCTCCGTTGAGACTTGCTCAACCGCCTGCGCGACTTCGATTCCGCTCGGCCAGATATCCTTCAGATATACCGGCTGACCATCTTTACCCGTCCCTAACGGCTCACGGGTCAGATCGAGATTCATATTCCCCGCCAGGGCGTAGGCAACCACCAGCGGCGGCGACGCCAGCCAGTTGGTTTTTACTAGCGGATGAATACGTCCTTCAAAGTTGCGGTTGCCGGAGAGCACAGCCCCGACGGTCAGATCGCCCTGCTTGATTGCGCGCTCGATCGGGTCCGGCAGCGGTCCGGAGTTACCGATACAGGTGGTACAGCCATAGCCGACCAGGTTGAAGCCCAGTTCATCAAGATACGGCGTCAGCTTTGCGTGGGCCAGATAGTCGGAAACGACCTTCGACCCGGGAGCCAGCGACGCTTTAACCCACGGCTGCGGCTTCAGCCCTCGCTCAACGGCTTTTTTGGCCAGCAAGCCGGCGGCCATCAGGACGCTGGGGTTCGACGTGTTAGTACAGGAGGTAATGGCGGCAATCACCACCGCGCCGTCAGGCAGCGAATACTGCTGTCCGTTCAGCGTGTAGTCAATTGGCCGTTTATCTTTCTGCGCGTGATTAACTTCCAGCTCGGTGCTGGCGGCAAAGGCCTGGGGCACATCGCCGAGCGCTACGCGGTCCTGCGGGCGTTTCGGCCCGGCCAGGCTGGCTTCAACGGTTCCCATATCCAGCGCCAGCGTGCTGGTGAATACCGGTTCATCTCCGGGCTGACGCCACATACCCTGCGCTTTCGCATAGGCTTCTACCAGCGCCACCTGCTCTTCGCTGCGGCCGGTCAGGCGCATATAGTCAAGCGTTACCGCATCGATCGGGAAAAAGCCGCAGGTCGCGCCATACTCCGGGGACATATTGGCAATCGTCGCGCGGTCCGCCAGCGGCAGAGAATCGAGGCCATCGCCGTAGAATTCAACAAACTTACCCACAACGCCGTGTTTACGCAGCATTTGGGTGACCGTCAGGACCAGGTCCGTCGCGGTAATGCCTTCACGCAGCTTGCCGCTCAGCTTGAAGCCAACAACGTCCGGGATCAGCATGGAAACCGGCTGACCGAGCATGGCGGCTTCCGCTTCGATACCGCCGACGCCCCAGCCCAGAACGCCTAAACCGTTAATCATCGTGGTATGGGAATCGGTGCCGACCAGGGTGTCGGGGAAAGCCACCCACTCGCCGTTTTGCTGTTCGCTCCACACCGCCCGGCCAAGGTATTCGAGGTTTACCTGGTGGCAAATACCGGTACCCGGCGGTACTACGCTGAAGCGGCTGAATGCCTGCTGCCCCCAGCGCAAAAAGACGTAGCGCTCATGGTTGCGCTCCATCTCAAGCCGGACGTTCTCTTCAAAAGCATCATCGTCACCAAAACGGTCTACGGTGACCGAGTGGTCAATCACCAGGTCGACGGGCGAAAGCGGGTTCACTTTGGCGGTATCGCCGCCCAGGCGTTTGACCGCTTCGCGCATCGCCGCCAGGTCCACCACGGCAGGAACCCCGGTAAAGTCCTGCATCAGGACGCGCGCCGGACGGTAGGCAATCTCCCTGTCGGCATGGGCATGCTTCAGCCATCCGGCCAGGGCATGAATATCTTCGGCGGTCACGGAATCGCCGTCCTGCCAGCGCAGCAGGTTTTCCAGTAGCACTTTGAGCGATTTGGGCAAGCGCGAGAGATCGCCCAGTTGTTTAGCGGCCAGCGGTAAGCTGTAGTAATGCCAGGTTTTATCTTTAACCTGGAGCGTATCCTTACTGGCTGCTCGTAGGGTTGACGACATAGCTCCTCCTTTACCTTAGGGATAGCATCCCCTGATCCTCCTCAGGGTCATTATTAAAGATAACACATCTTTGATGTAACATTTTGATAACAACCCAAATTGCTAAAATAGGCGTAACGCATTAAGACAGGAAATTTGAATAATGAGGGCGGATATATTGAGAGGGATTGAAGAAGTCAGGTTTGCGTCGGCGAGCGCGTCGTATTAGTACACGAGTACAAAGAAAGACTAATCGCCATTATTCTGGCGATTAGTCCAATAGAGAAAATTTATCGAGCGAGTCTAAAAAGGGAAAAATTATATCCTCCTTATTACCGCTATTTTATCAGATAGAAATAATTCTCAATAATTCACTTGTCATAAAACTGACATAACCGCTGTGACTGGAAGGTGCTCTAGCTTAGTAACCAAACGTTGCAGACAACCAGAGCAATGACGCTCCAGAACATCGCAAGCCCAAGGATAACGGCGCTCCAGGCCTTACTTCTCAAAACTGGATCTATCTCAGTCTTGTCACGTTCCTGTGACATCGCAAACTTCATATAATCGATATCACTAATCATTTTTTCACCACCAATCGCTAAGAATTACTAACCACAGATAAATCTTAATTATGGATTGACTATTAATCCAGTGAATTCGCTTTTCAGCAGATATCTTTCATCATTAATTTGATCGCGGCAGGTATATTTGCAAATGTGGTACGAGGAGTTAACGAAAATTGTGATTCAGACGAGGTTTAGATATTCCATTTCAGGCCATTATAGGCTTTGGCATCCCCGAGAGGATGCCATTATTTTTTCTGTGGTTATTTTTCCGGTAATTTAATATCTTTGAACATCGCTTCAATATCTTCATTTGAGCGCAAAGCAACGGCAGTATCGACCACATCCCGGGTCAGATGCGGCGCAAATCGCTGAATAAAATCATACATATAGCTTCGCAAGAAGGTACTGCGACGGAAACCTATTTTCGTGGTGCTGTGGCTGAAAATACCATTGGCGTCCAGCTTCACCAGGTCCGGGTCGGAAACCGGATCCACCGCCATACTGGCAATTACCCCTACCCCAAGGCCCAGACGCACGTAGGTTTTAATCACATCGGCGTCGGTGGCGGTGAAAACGATGCGCGGCGTTAAGCCGGCGCGATTAAAGGCGGTATCCAGCTCGGAGCGGCCGGTGAAGCCGAAGGTATAAGTCACCAGCGGATACTGCGCCAGCTCCTCAATCGATACCGACTCTCGCGACGCCAGCGGATGCTCTGGCGTGACGACCACGGAGCGGTTCCAGTGGTAGCACGGCAGCATCACCAAATCATCATAAAGATGAAGCGCTTCGGTCGCGATAGCGAAGTCAGCATTGCCTTTCGACACCGCCTCGGCGATTTGCGTTGGCGACCCCTGATGCATGTGCAAGGAGACGCGGGGATAGCGTTCGATAAAGCCTTTGATAACGCCCGGTAGCGCGTAGCGGGCCTGGGTGTGGGTAGTTGCTACATACAGCGACCCCTTATCAGGCCAGGTATGCTCACCCGCTACCGATTTGATCGCATCGACCTTCGACAGGACCTCGCGAGCGATGCGTATGATCTCCTGGCCTGCGGGCGTGACCTGGGTCAAATGTTTGCCGCTGCGGGCGAAAATCTGAATTCCCAGCTCATCCTCCAGCATGCGAACCTGCTTGCTGATGCCCGGCTGTGAGGTGTACAGGCCTTCGGCCGTGGAGGAGACGTTCAGATTATGGTTAACAACCTCAACGATATAGCGGAGCTGCTGTAGTTTCATGGCTGATATCCGATAGCACGTAAAATAAACCCGCTTAATACATTTTACGCTCAGGTCACTTGGCGGTGGACGGGCTAGCCCGAACCTCCCTGCGACTCGCCGTGTTGGCGCCCCAACGTATCCTGATGACGGTGATGTATAAGACGATAAGATAATAAAAAAGGGATTAGCTATAACCACTATATCATTTATATCTACAGTGTATAGATACTAACAAAAAATAATAAGGCGGTTATAAGGAGAGAGGAGGAACAGAGTAATATCTTGGATATCAACAACATGTGATGTCAAAAAAGGGCCGCGACGCGGCCCTTTTATCAGATGATAGCAGTTACTTCTTTGCTTCAGTCCATTTGCCATCTATATAGAAAGCTGACCAGCCGGTGGCTTTGCCATCTTTCTCTGAGGCAACGTACTGCTGCTTAGTTTTACGGCTAAAACGCACCATCGTTTTGTTGCCTTCCGGATCCTGCTGCGGCGCATCGGCCAGATAGCGCAGCTTCTCTGCCAGACGGTCGCGGAAGCGGTACAGCTCTTCCACGAGCGGCGCGCGGGTTTCGCGCGATTTCGGGAAGGTGTTGGCGGCCAGGAAGACGCCCGCCGCGCCATCGCGCAGAACAAAGTAAGCGTCCGATTTCTCGCACGGCAGCTCCGGCAGCGGCACCGGATCTTCTTTCGGCGGCGCCACTTCCCCGTTACGCAGGATCTTACGGGTGTTTTTACACTCGTCGTTGGTGCAGGCCATATACTTACCAAAACGCCCCATCTTCAGGTGCATTTCGGAGCCACATTTTTCACACTCAACGATCGGGCCGTCATAGCCCTTGATGCGGAACTCGCCCTCTTCGATCTCGTAGCCATCGCAGGTCGGGTTATTACCGCAGACGTGCAGCTTGCGCTTCGGATCGATGAGGTAGCTGTCCATCGCCGTGCCGCATTTTTTACAGCGGCGTTTAGCGCGCAGCGCGTTGGTTTCAGCGTCATCGCCTTCCAGCACGTTGAGCACTTCGTTTTCCGGCACCAGGTTAATGGTGGTTTTACAGCGCTCTTTTGGCGACAGCGCGTAGCCCGAGCAGCCGAGGAATACGCCGGTGCTGGCGGTACGGATCCCCATCTTGCGCCCGCAGGTTGGGCAGTCGATGGTGGTCAGCACCATTGGGTTCGGCTGCATGCCGCCCTCTTCCGGATCTTTCTCTGCCGTCTGCAGCTGCGAGGTAAAGTCTCCGAAGAAGCTGTCGAGGACCTGCTTCCACTCGGCCTGATGGTTAGCCACCTGGTCGAGGCGGTCTTCCATCTGCGCGGTGAAATCATAGTTCATCAGATCGCGGAAGTTCTCTTCCAGACGATCGGTGACGATTTCGCCCATCTTTTCCGCATAGAAGCGGCGGTTTTCCACCCGCACGTAGCCGCGATCCTGAATGGTCGAAATGATCGACGCATAGGTGGACGGACGACCGATGCCGCGTTTTTCCAGCTCTTTAACCAGCGAAGCTTCGCTAAAACGCGCCGGCGGCTTGGTAAAGTGCTGCGCAGGGGTCAGTTCGACCAGGCTCAGGCTGTCGCCCTTATTGACCATCGGTAACGTACGGTCTTCATCGCCTTTACGCAGGGCTGGCATTACTTTGGTCCAGCCGTCAAAGCGCAGCGTACGGCCGCGGGCTTTCAGTTTGAAATCGCCGGCTTTCACCGTCAGCGTGGTGGAGTCGTACTGCGCAGGCGTCATCTGACAGGCGACAAACTGGCGCCAGATCAGCTGATACAGTTTCTGCGCATCAGATTCCATATCTTTTAACGTTTCGGCCAGCACGTTGACGTCGGATGGACGAATCGCCTCGTGCGCTTCCTGCGAGTTTTCTTTGCTGGCGTACTGATTCGCGCTCTCCGGCAGATATTTCTTACCGAAGTTGTCGCCAATGTAGCCGCGCACCATGCTCAGCGCGTCCTGGCTCAGGTTCGTCGAGTCGGTACGCATATAGGTAATGTGGCCCGCTTCGTAGAGACGCTGCGCCATCATCATGGTTTTCTTCACGCCGAAGCCAAGACGCGTGCTGGCGGCCTGCTGCAGCGTGGAGGTGATAAACGGCGCGCCCGGCTTGCTGCTGGTCGGCTTATCTTCACGCTCCAGCACGCTGTAGCTGGCTTTCTCAAGCAGCGCGACCGCCGCCATGGTTTCATCACGGTTTACCGGACGGAACGGCTTATCGCCGTTATGCGTGACCTGCAGCGGTAACGCATCACCGCCAGGGGTCGTGGTGCTGGCGTCAACTTCCCAGTACTCTTCCGGAACGAACGCTTTAATTTCGCGCTCGCGCTCGACCACCAAGCGCACCGCAACCGACTGGACGCGACCTGCTGACAGACCGCGGGCAATTTTTTTCCACAGCAGTGGAGAGACCATGTAGCCCACCACGCGATCCATAAAACGGCGCGCCTGCTGAGCGTTGACACGGTCAATATTCAGTTCGCCCGGCTTTTCGAAAGCCTGACGAATCGCATTCTTCGTGATCTCGTTGAACACCACGCGGCTATAGCGCTGTTCATCACCGCCGATAACTTCCCGCAGGTGCCATGCGATGGCTTCCCCTTCGCGGTCAAGGTCGGTTGCGAGATAGATGTGGTCAGCTTTTTCCGCCAACTGTTTGAGTTCAGAAACGACCTTTTCTTTACCCGGGAGTATTTCATAGTGCGCATTCCAGTCATGCCACGGGTCCACGCCCATACGGTTGACCAGAGCGCCGCGTTCATCCTTCTTAGGCTTTTTAGCCCCTTTGGTGGAGGTAGAGTCGGCGCTCTTTTTGGAAGCTGAGCCACTGGTCGGCAAATCGCGGATATGACCGACGCTGGACTTAACCACGTAGTCATTACCCAGATACTTATTGATCGTTTTGGCTTTTGCCGGGGACTCAACGATAACGAGAGCTTTACCCATATTCACCTTTACCTAATTTGATTCATCCAGGAATACATCGCACATTGATTCACCATCCACTGGCGACACGTCACAACCTATGTTGCGTCGTTATCGATGGATATCAACCCCTTGCACCGGTTTCGCATCCATAAAACCAGATAGCTGAGTTTGCTGGCTTTTTCTCGCCAGGCGACATAGCACGAATAATTTTTGGCCGAATGTCAAGCAAATCTGTTGCCAGATCGCTGAAAGCGTCACACTGTACCTGATAAAATTCGTTACGCAACTTTATTAGCATGCAAAAGCAAATCCCGCCACTAAACTGATGTTTATTAGGCTTCTGCGATTACCCCTGCAAGATCAATGGAAAATTTGCCCCTCGCCGCCGCGCGGCGTAGACTAGCCGCGAAGAAACACAGGAGGCATTTATGCAAGGTACAACCCAACCCATCGATCGCCAGACGCTTCTGGAAAAAGCCAACAAACTCATTCGCGAACATGAAGATACGTTAGCCGGGATCGAGGCCACCGACGTCGTTCAGCGTAACGGCGTGCTGGTGTTCAGCGGCGAGTTCTATCTTGACGAGCAGGGTCTGCCAACGGCGAAGAGTACGGCGGTATTTAATATGTTTAAATACCTCGCACACGAGCTGTCTGATAAGTACCACCTGGCGGATTAACCGCTGCCTGCAGGGCCATGACAACAACGCGAGGCCGAAGCCTCGCGTTGTTTGTTTACATCAGCGGCTTTTGCCCGCGCTGCCACCAGCGCAGCAGAAGTTTATCGGCGCTTTCCGCCGCGCTGCCGGTAAACCGCTCGAGCATTTTCTTACGCTGCTGATAGCGCACGCTGATAACCTCGTGCTTATCCATCAGCCCCAGCAGAAGTTCATCGCTGGTTTCCACCGCGTCCACAAGGCCTTTTTCCAGCGCCTGAACGCCGTACCAGTGTTCACCCGTCGCTACCTGCTCGATATCCAGCCCGGGGCGCATCTGGTGGACAAAATCTTTGAATAGCCGATGAGTATCGTTGAGGTCTTCGCGAAATTTCTGCCGCCCTTCTTCGGTATTTTCACCCAGCATCGTCAGGGTGCGTTTGTACTGCCCGGCCGTATGCAGCTCAATGTCGATATCTTTATTTTTCAGGAAGCGATTGATGTTGGGAATTTGCGCCACAACGCCAATAGAGCCCAGGATAGCAAAGGGTGCACTGACGATTCTGTTCGCCACGCAGGCCATCATATAGCCGCCGCTGGCCGCGACTTTATCGACCGCGACCGTTAGCGGGATCTGCTTGTCGCGCAGGCGCTGCAGCTGTGAAGCCGCCAGGCCGTAACCGTGAACCACGCCGCCTGGGCTTTCAAGGCGAATGACGACCTGGTCGCGCGCTTTTGCCGCCGCCAGAACGGCGGTGATTTCTTCGCGCAGGCTGCTGACTTCATGGGCATCCATACTGCCTTTAAAATCCAGCACCCAAACGCGCGGCTTGACGTCCGGCTCCGGTGTGCCGAGCTTCGCCCGCGCCTTTGACGCCTTTGCTTCCTGCTTGAGCTTTTTCTTTTGCGCTTTATGCCACAGCTTCTGCTGCGGCCCATCGAGCAACGAAACCGCCAGCTCTTCCTTCATCTCCTTATATTGCTCGCTAAGATTGGTGACCCGCAGCTCGCCGCGCTGTTTTTTGCGCTGAGTCAGGTTAACAATAATGGCGACGATAACCGCAATTGCGACAACGATGGTCGCGATTTTGGCCAAAAACAGGCCATATTGAGCAAGTAATTCCACGTTTTCACCTTGTGTAAACCGCTGACGTTGGCGCACAGTGTACATCAGCCGTCGGCGAGAAGTCTTTGTGCTTTGTGTCGCACGCGAGGCGCCTTCCTGTTTTTTTCAGCGACGATGAAATCGTTGCAAGATATTAATTCCGCGAAGAGTTTCCGCTTCGCCGATTGCAATAGCGGGCGCTTTCAGGCATAAAGCGCAAAAGTGAGATACCGAACAGCAAGCGCGATCGTCAGCAGATCGCCCGAGGAGTCGCCGTGCACTATCAACCGCAACGTCACCTGTTACAGGACCGCATCATCCTGGTTACCGGCGCCAGCGACGGCATTGGCCGTGAAGCCGCCCTGACCTATTCCCGCTATAGCGCCAGCGTTATCCTGGTCGGCCGCAACGAAGAAAAGCTGCGCAGCGTCGCGCACGAAATTCAGCAGGCGGGCGGCATTCCCGCCCGCTGGTTTACTCTCGACCTGTTAACCTGCACGCCGCAGGAGTGCCAGCAGCTGGCGCAGAAAATAGCCATCCACTACCCGCGCCTCGACGGGGTGCTGCACAACGCGGGTCTGTTGGGCGACGTGTGCCCGATGGATCAACAAAAGCCGGAAGTATGGCAGCAGGTGATGCAGGTGAACGTGAACGGCACCTTTATGCTCACCCAGGCGCTGCTTCCTTTATTACTTAAATCCGAATCGGGTTCGCTGGTCTTTACCTCTTCCAGCGTCGGCCGCCAGGGACGCGCGAACTGGGGCGCGTACGCCGCGTCGAAATTCGCCACCGAGGGCATGATGCAGGTGCTGGCCGAGGAGTATCAGAACCGTCATCTGCGGGTCAACTGCATTAACCCAGGCGGCACCCGCACCAAAATGCGCGCCAATGCGTTCCCGACGGAAGATCCGCAAAAATTGAAAACCCCCGCTGATATCATGCCGGTTTACCTGTGGCTGATGGGCGACGACAGTCGTCGCAAAACGGGAATGACCTTTGACGCCCAGCCGGGCCGCAAACCAGGAATCGCACAATGAGTGATGAACGCCACCGCGAACGCCAGCAGCGGGTAAAAGATAAAGTTGACGCTCGCGTCGCCGCCGCGCAGGAAGAGCGCGGCATCGTGATCGTCTTTACCGGCAACGGTAAAGGCAAAACCACCGCCGCTTTTGGCACCGTCACCCGCGCCGTCGGGCACGGTAAAAAAGCCGCCGTCGTGCAGTTTATTAAAGGTACCTGGCCAAACGGCGAGCGCAACCTGCTTGAGCCGCACGGCGTTGAGTTTCAGGTGATGGCGACCGGTTTTACCTGGAATACGCAGGATCGCGAAAGTGACACCGCCGCCTGCCTCGCGGTCTGGGAGCACGGGCGCCGCATGCTGGCTGATGAAAGCCTCGACCTCGTTTTGCTGGACGAGCTAACCTACATGGTGGCTTATGATTACCTGCCGCTGGAAGAGGTGCTTACCGCGCTGCGCAACCGCCCGGCGCACCAGACGGTGATTATTACCGGCCGCGGCTGCCACCGTGAGATTACCGAACTGGCCGATACCGTCAGCGAGCTGCGCCCGGTGAAGCACGCCTTTGACGCCGGAATCAAAGCGCAGATGGGGATCGACTACTAGCCGCCAGCCGCTTGAGCAGCGCATGATTCAGCGGCAGGCACAGGCAATCCTCCCCCAGCGCCAGTTCGCTTTCGCGCATATTTTGCCGCGAGACGAAGCGCTTGCGGTATTCGGTTGGCGTGACGCCGCAGTATTTATTAAAGGCGGCGATCAGATACTTGTGTTCCTGAAAGCCGCAGCTGTGGCTAATCTCCGTGATCGGGGTGCGGGTATCGCGCAGCAGGGTGCGGGCTTTATTTAGCCGCACCAGCGTCAGATACTCTTTAAAATTATACCGGCTCACCTTTTTGAACAGCCGCGAGAACCAGGAGTAGCTCATCCCGCTATGGCAGGCGACCTCGCTCAGCGTCAGCGGCTGATCAAAGTGTTGATTGATAAAATCAATGCCTTTTTTGATCATCGCCTCGTCGCGCAGCGAGCTTTCGGCGCGCCGCGTCGGCTTTCCGGCGGAGACGACCGCATCCAGCAGCAGATAAATCGCCGCGATACGCTGAAATGGCGCGTGGTTATCGATCAGCTGTTCCAGTAGCCTCGCCAGCCGCTGGCGTACCTCGCTGTCCGCCGGAGAGTAAGGTCGTCCGCAGGTACTCCAGTCCAGCTGCGGCGAGGGATGAAGTTCATCAAACAGGCCGGGGGAAAACTGTACGGTGAGCAGCTGGCTGCCCGCCTCCTCGGCGCTCAGCGAATGGACCTCTTCGGCATTGATATACAGCATGTCTCCCTGCGCCAGCTCCAGGCTTTGCTGGCCGACGACGAGGGTAAATCGCCCCGTCAGCACGGTAATCAGCTCCGGAGCCGGATGCCAGTGAGGCTCGCAGTAGCGAACCTCCGCGGCAAACACGTTCAGCTTCTCCGCGTCAAAGGCAATCAGCTCGTAGCCGCTGTTCGCCGTTTGTCGTCCGCTCTGGGTGACCGAGCGAGGGTGAGTCACTGAAAAAGGAAACATGCGCACTCTCCTGTCATTGGCAATGATTAGCGCCGGCCAGCACGGCGTTAAGCTCGTCGCGTTCGATATCCAGCGCCAGGAATTCGGTCAGCGCAATCAGCAGCCCGCAGAACAGATCCGGCGCCAGGCGAATCAGTTTTTCACGCACCTGCTCCGCCGGCATCTGGCTCTTATCGGCAATCAGCTTCACTACGCGGGCAAAGGCCTCCGGCTGCTGGATCAGCTGTTGTAGAGAGTTATCATCGCGCAGCGGGACGTACCGCTGCGGACAATCTACCTCAATCTCCGCGATCAACGGCAGATCCCGTGATGAGGCGCCGACGCGAACCTGCCAGATGCCCGGCGTCACGACCCAATCACCCAGGCCCGGATGATAACAGGCCAGCTCGCCAATGGGCAGCTGCAGGCTCACGCGACGGGTCTCTCCGGCGGCCAGCGCCACTTTGCTGAACGCTTTTAATGACTGCACTTCGCGAATCAGCTCCCCCTTCGGCGCGCTAACGTACAGCTGGACGATCTCTTTGCCCGCATACTCTCCGCAGTTGGTCAGGTCGAACGACACGGTAAGCGTCTCGCCTGCGCCTGCACGGCGGGCTGACAGCGCGATATTATCGTACGCAAACCGGGTATAGCTTAAGCCAAAGCCAAACGGAAACTGCGGCGTCATACGACGTTTATCATAATAGCGATAGCCGACAAAAAGCCCTTCTCCGTAATGATGACGCAGATTTTCGCCCGGATAGTGCAGCCAGGCCGGCGTTTCCTCCAGGGAATTAGGTACCGTTACCGTCAGTTTGCCGCAGGGGTTACGCTGGCCGAAGAGGATTTCCGCCACCGCGCGCCCCATCCCTTGCCCGGCAAAGAACGTTTCCAGCAGCGCTTTGCACTCGCCGAGCCACGGCATCACCACCGCATCGCTATTCGCCAGCACCACCACGATATTCGGCTGGACCGTCGCCACTTCACGAATTAACCGTTCGTGCACCGGCAGAATATGCAGATCCTGACGATCGCCGTTTTCGCCATCTTCGCCTACGGCGGTGCTGACGAAGATCACCGCCACGTCGGCCTCCTGCGCGACGCGGCAGGCCTGCGCCAGCGCCTGTTCATCGCAGCGCAGATCGTCCGGCGCGCCCACGGCCCAGGAGACGCTGAAGTCGTCGCCGGCGAGGTCGAAAATTTCATCCAGCGGCCGATCGAGCAGATACGGCACCGTGGTCGCGCATCCGGACCCCTGGATCACCGGCTCCTGAGCCGGTTTACCCAGCACCGCAACGCGCGGCGTTCTCTCCGGACGCAGCGGCAGCAGATTATCTTCATTTTTCAGCAAGACAATGGATTCACCGGCAAGCCGCTGCGCCAGCGCGTGGTGCGCCGTAAAATCGGCTCGCGTTTGCGGGCGGCGATGGCGCTGGACCTTGTCGAGCAGTTCCAGCATGCGGAGACAGGCACGGTCCACCACCGCCATCGGCACCTCTCCGGCTTCAATCGCCGCCAGCAGGGTTTGTTTATCGCGGCGGGTTTCGGGCATCGCCAGATCGTTACCCGCCATCAGCGATGCGGGACGATCTTTAATACCGTACCAGTCGGACATCACCAGCCCTTCATATCCCCACTCATCGCGCAAAACCTGAGTGAGCAAAAACGGATCCTGGGAGGTTTGCACGCCGTTAAGACGATTGTAGGAAGACATCACCGTCCACGGCCGGGATTTCGCAATCGCGCGCTGGAAACCCGCCAGATAGATTTCCCGCAGCGCCCGTTCTTCAATAATCGAATCCATTTCCGTGCGGCGGTACTCCGAGTTGTTCGCCGCAAAGTGTTTCAGGCTGGCGCCAACCCCCTCCTGCTGCAGGCCGTTGATCAGCGCAGCGGCAATATCGCCGCTGACCACCGGGTCTTCGGCGTAATATTCATAGCCTCGCCCGGCCAGCGGCGTACGGCGAATGTTAATTCCCGGCCCGAGCAGGATCCCGACGCCCATTTGCTGACACTCCCGCCCCAGCGCTTCCCCCATCTGATGCACCAGCTCCACGTCCCAGCTGCAGGCCAGGCTGGAACCATTAGGAAAGCAGGTCGCCGGTAGCGAAGTGCTGAATAGCGCTTCACTCCCCCCTTTCGCGGCGGGCTCTTCCGCGCTGGCCTGATCTGCGGTTTGGGTGATGACCGAGATAAAATCATCCATGCTCCACTTTTCCCGGCCATCAATCTGCGCGCTGCTGTAGCGCACGCCGTAGGTGCCGTCGGTCATAATGATATCTTCGATACCGTGCTGCGGCAGCGAGGCCGTCCGCCACAGGCCGCTGCCGGTCAGCAGCGCCACTTTTTCTTCCGCGCTCATCGCGGCGAGGGTGGTGTTAAAATCGTTATTCATCTCTCTGGCTCCCTGAGGTTAAAGCGCGTTCTGTTTGCGCAGGCTGATTTTTTGCACAATATCGCGATAGGTTTTTTCATCCAGCGAATAGCAGGCGACAAACAGTGCGCTGAGCGCAAACATCGCGCCGGGAAATAGCGTCATCAGTACGTTAATGCCGTTAATCGCGCTGGCGGTAATGTTGCCCGCGTCATAGTGGTAATAGTCCAGCATCCAGCCCGCGCAGCCGCCGCCGATGGCCATCGCTATTTTGGTGATGAAATTAAAGAAACCGTAAATTGCGCCTTCGGTGCGCACCCCATGGTGCCACTCGGCATATTCCACGGTATCGGCAATCATTGACCACATTGAAACAAAACCCATCCCCAGCGTAATACTGTACAGACACACGCCGGTCATGATCAGCCAGATATTGTCGCCAGCGATAAAATATTGCATCAGTACGCCCGCAATGCCGATCAACAGCGCCACCAGCGTCATTTTCTTTTTACCTATCAACGCAATGATTTTTTCCGAAATAACGGTACCGACAATATAAGCCGCCGACTGAATCATAAAGAAGGTGGAGGTAAAGCCTTCGCTACCAATTATATATTTGATAAAGTAAATAGCGATCGCCATCCACACGGTATAGGCAATATAAAAAAAGACGGTGAACATGGAAAGGTTAATTAGCGGCGCGTTGCCTGCCACCGCCTTCAACATTTCCCGCAGCGTTGGCGCCGGAGTCTCTTCCTCTTCTTCACCAACGCGCTCTTTGGTCATCCCGAAGCAGGCAAGGAACAAAAACGTCGCCAGCAGCGCAAAGCAAGAGACGGCGAAGACGTACCCCAGCTGTTTATCGCTAAACGGGGAAATCAGCCTGTCCGCGGTAGTGGACACAATCAGATAGCCAACAATCGCCAGGACAAATCGGTATACCGACAGCGATGAGCGGGAGGCTTCATGCTGGGTTAAACGGTTGGTCAGCGCCGAATAAGGCGTATTTACCGCCGTATAGGCCAGGCAATAAATAGTATAGGAAATCAGTGCGAAGTAGAATTTCGCCTCACCGCCGAAAGGCACAAAGCAGAGCACCGTTAAGAAGCCGAGCGGAATTGAACCATACAACAACCAGGGTCGAAGCTTACCGTAGCGGCTGTGGGTTTTATCGATGGCAAAACCAATCAGAATATTAAATGCCGCATCAACCACGCGGGCAATAACAAAGATCAGGCTCGCCTGTACGGCGCTAATGCCGTAAATATTGGTATAGAAAAAAAGTAAAAACAGAGAAACGAAGCCGAAGGATAAATTAGAGGCGAAATCGCCAAAACCATACCCTATTTTTTCTTTAACGCCGATAACCACATAGCTTGCCGAAAGTTTTCCTGCTGTTTCCATTTTAGGCTACCTGTTAATGTAATCAGTGGCCTCAGTATATGGCGTCGCCTGGCGCACCGCTTTGCGTTATTTGTCCGGGCATTTCCTGTTTTTTGTCTTTATGCAGAAGTGTGAAAGGAGTCACAGGAGGGAGAATTCCGGCGGTGACCGCCGGAACTGGAATAATTAACCGTTACCGTTATTACGGCTGCTGGAACGACGGTTGTTATTATTATTGCTCACCTGGCTGTGGCGCTTAACCGCGCGGCGAATCTGATTCGCCTTCATGCGACGGCGATCCTTTTCGACGGCGACCTTAGAGGTGGTTTCCGGCGTAAGCTCAACCAGTTCGCGCAGGTAGTTGGTTTGCGCCAGGTCCAGCTCGGTGTAGCCGCCGCGCGGCAGGCCTTTCGGCAGCAGAATATCGCCGTAGCGCACGCGGATCAGGCGGCTGACCTGTACGCCAACGGCTTCCCACAGGCGGCGAACTTCGCGGTTACGGCCTTCGGTCAGCGTGACGTTGTACCACTGGTTAATCCCTTCGCCACCGGTAAACTTGATGGTTTTGAACGCCGCCGGGCCGTCTTCCAGCTGGACGCCGCGCGAGAGCTGGCGCAGCTTGTCATCATCTATCTGGCCAAATACGCGCACCGCGTATTCACGTTCCACTTCGCGGCTCGGGTGCATCAGGCGGTTCGCCAGTTCACCGTCGGTGGTAAACAGCAGCAGGCCGCAGGTGTTGACGTCAAGACGACCGACGGCAATCCAGCGCGCGCCGCGCAGCTTTGGCAGACGATCGAACACCGTCGGTCGCCCTTCCGGGTCGTTACGGGTACAGAGTTCGCCTTCCGGCTTGTAGTAAGCCAGCACGCGACAAATCTGTTCCGCAGACTCTTTCACCGAAATCAGATGACCGTCGATGCGAATTTTTAAACCCGGGACAATTTCAACGCGATCGCCAAGCGTGGCGATTTTGCCATCGACGCTGACGCGGCCAGCTTCGATTTTGGCTTCGATTTCACGGCGGGAGCCGTGGCCAGCGCGGGCCAGCACTTTTTGTAATTTCTCGCTCATTGAGCTTCCTTAAGGTGTCGCCTTCCCAGGCGTCTGGTATACTTCGAAAAACAGGGCGCGAGGCAAAATGAAACCTAACACCCTGTTCTGTAAAATTTTTTTGCATCAGCGCGTGCCGTTATCTATGTTGCTACAGCAGTCATAACAGAGACACGCCTTCTCGCGTGGGCGAACATGGTACACGAACTTTAAGATGAATGCTTCTTTGCGTTACGAGCATAGCACAACTTACCGCGCACCTCCGTCCGGGCGCATGGCGCGCTGATGGAAGCCAGGTAGCACAATAGGGTCTTTTGCAGAGGATGAACCATCAAAAGGCGCGCGGCATTGCGCCGCGTTGAACGGCGGCAAATAAAAGCGGCGAGCGGGTATTCATTACATGACGATTCCTTCCATGGAAACAGGCGTCATTACAGGAACGGCGTTACGTCCCCCACGCCTTCACGCACCACAACCGGCGCATCTTCAGTGAGGTCGATAACCGTGGTCGGCTGCTGGCCCAGATAGCCGCCGTGAATAATCAGGTCAACCTGCTTCTCCAGACGATCTTTGATCTCTTCCGGGTCGGATTCGGTAAAGTCGCTTCCCGGCAGCATCAACGAAGTGGAGAGCATCGGCTCGCCCAACGTTTCCAGCAGCATTTGCGCAATCGGGTTGGACGGCACGCGCATACCGATGGTCTTACGCTTATCCTGCAGCAGACGGCGCGGAACTTCTTTGGTGCCCTTGAGGATAAACGTGTAGTTACCCGGGGTATTGTTTTTAATCAGACGAAAGGCCACGTTATCAACGAATGAATAGGTCGACAGTTCGGACAAATCGCGGCACATCAGGGTGAAGTTGTGGCCGTTTGGCAGATTACGGATCCGGCAAATCCGCTCCATCGCACCTTTATCTTCAATTTTGCAGCCTAACGCGTAGCCGGAGTCGGTCGGATAGACGATGACCCCGCCTTTACGCACAATGTCCACCGCCTGGTTAATTAACCGCGCCTGTGGATTTTCCGGATGGATATAAAAAAACTGGCTCATACTTCCCTCTCAATTTTGTTCTACGGCCACTTCCCAACTGCGCCAGATCCCTTCCACGCCCGCGGGTAGCCAAAGTTTGCGGCCCAGTTCGATCCACGGGCAGGGCTGATGAAAATCAGACCCCTGCGAGGCATCCAGACCATACTGCACGGCGTAAGCGGCAAGCTGTGCGCGCTCGTGAGGCGCCTGCTGACACTGCGCCACCTCCATCGCATCGCCCCCCTGCTCGCTAAAATGGGCCAACAGCCGTTTTAACCACTTGGCGGAGAGATCGTAGCGCCCGGGATGGGCAATGACCGCTTTACCGCCAGAATGATGAATGACATCAATCGCTTGTTTTATTGTACACCACTGAGGCGGAACGTAACCGGTTTTCCCGCGCGCCAGATACTTCTTAAATACGTCAGCCATATTGTTGGCATAGCCGGCCTCCACCAGAAAACGGGCAAAATGGCCGCGCGTCACCGCACCGCCGTCCGCCAGCTTCAGCGCCCCTTCCCAGGCGCCCGGGATCCGCGCTTTTTCCAGCCGCTCGGCGATCTGCTGACCCCGCATCTGGCGACGCGCTTTCTGTTCATCGAGCAGAGCGGTCATCGCCGGATGGTCGATATCGATATTCAGCCCGACAATATGAATTTCATGATTTTCCCACAGCGTGGAAATTTCCACCCCGGTTATCAGCGCCAACGGTAAACCGGCACGTTCAATTTCACGCTGAGCCGCGGGAATTGCCGCCACGGTATCGTGGTCGGTAATCGCCAGGGTGCCGACGCGCATCTGGTGGGCGCGATGGACAAGTTCTTCTGGAGTCAGACGCCCGTCAGAGGCGATGGTATGGCTGTGCAGGTCGTAAATCACTGCGTAATTGGTGTTGCTCAAGATGACTCCTGCTGGACATGAACCGGTACCCGTCATACTTTAAGTCACAGGCAGATTGACTGTGGTTCTGCAGCTTAAGTGATTAAGGATAGTAATAAGCGCATCATCATACCGACTGATAGAGAAAATCTGCAAACAGGGGTTGACTTTAATCCCTCGGACTAGTTAACTAGTACGCAAGTTCACATGAAGGGGTATCAACAATGAAAACGCAATTCATCACTCTGCACGGCTGGTGGCGCACCTCCTGTTATCGGGCGGCGTGATCGCGTTTTGCACTCAGCATACAGATACCCGGCCCGCCAATGAGCGGGCTTTTTATTGGACAAATTATTATAGCGAACAGGCGACAACAATAATGCATACATCAAAACCGGCACTCGAGCTTCTCACCAGCGACGCCATCTATCGGGAAAACCCCACGGCGCTGTTCCACCAGCTATGCGGCGCGCGTCCAGCCACCCTGCTGCTGGAATCCGCGGATATCGACAGTAAGGATGATTTAAAAAGCCTGCTGCTGGTGGATAGCGCGCTGCGCATTACCGCGCTAGGTGACACTGTCACTATTCACGCATTTTCCGCCAACGGTACGGCGTTACTCGAACTGCTGGATAGCGCGCTGCCATCCGGCATCGATAACCAGCGTCAGCCAAATAGCCGGGTATTAACCTTCCCGCCGGTCAGCGCGCTGTTGGATGAAGATGCCCGCCTGTGTTCACTCTCGGTATTCGACGCTTTTCGCCTGCTGCAGGATCTGATTACCGTCCCGCAGGAGGAGCGCGAAGCGATGTTCTTCGGCGGCCTGTTCGCCTATGACCTTGTCGCTGGCTTTGAAGACCTGCCGCCGCTGGAGAGCGACACCGCCTGCCCGGATTACTGCTTCTATCTGGCGGAAACGCTGCTGGTTATCGACCATCAGACCAAAAATACCCGTATCCAGGCGAGCCTGTTCACGCCGCTGGAAAGCGAAAAACAGCGTCTGCTACAGCGGCTCGCTCAGCTTCGTCAGCAGCTAAACGAGCCGCCGGCGCCGCTGCCGGTGACCACGGTTGCCGAAATGAGCTGCGACTGCGATCAGAGCGACGAAGAGTACGGCGCCGTCGTGCGTAAAATGCAGCGCGCCATCCGCGCGGGCGAGATTTTTCAGGTCGTGCCGTCACGCCGCTTCTCGCTGCCCTGCCCGTCGCCGCTGGCCGCTTATGATGTGCTGAAGAAGAGCAACCCGAGCCCGTACATGTTCTTTATGCAGGACAACGATTTCACTCTCTTCGGCGCGTCGCCGGAGAGTTCTCTCAAGTACGATGCCACCAATCGCCAGATTGAAATCTATCCCATTGCCGGTACCCGCCCGCGCGGCCGCCGCGCGGATGGTTCGCTGGATCGCGATCTCGACAGCCGCATTGAGCTGGAGATGCGCACCGACCATAAAGAGCTCTCCGAGCATCTGATGCTGGTCGACCTTGCGCGTAACGACCTCGCGCGCATCTGTACGCCGGGTAGCCGCTACGTCGCCGACCTGACCAAAGTCGACCGCTACTCCTTTGTGATGCACCTCGTCTCCCGCGTGGTTGGCGAGCTGCGCCGCGATCTTGACGTGCTGCATGCCTACCGTGCCTGTATGAATATGGGCACCCTCAGCGGGGCGCCGAAAGTGCGCGCCATGCAGCTAATCGCCGCCGCTGAAGGCAAACGCCGCGGCAGCTACGGCGGCGCGGTGGGCTACTTTACCGCCCACGGCGACCTCGATACCTGCATCGTGATCCGTTCCGCCTACGTGCAGGATGGCGTCGCCACGGTGCAGGCCGGCGCCGGTATCGTGCTCGACTCCGTTCCCCAGTCAGAAGCGGATGAAACCCGTAATAAAGCTCGCGCGGTGCTGCGCGCTATCGCCCAGGCCCACCACGCGAAGGAGATTTTCTAATGGCCGACATCCTGCTGCTCGATAATATCGACTCTTTTACCTATAACCTGGCAGACCAGCTGCGTTCGAACGGCCATAACGTGGTGATTTACCGCAACTCCGTCCCGGCGCAGGCGCTGATTGAGCGCATCGGCACCATGAAAAACCCGGTACTGATGCTTTCTCCGGGGCCGGGGACGCCGAGCGAAGCGGGCTGCATGCCAGAGCTGCTGACCCGCATGCGCGGCAAGCTGCCGATTATCGGTATCTGCCTCGGCCATCAGGCGATTGTCGAAGCCTACGGCGGCTACGTCGGTCAGGCCGGTGAAATTCTTCACGGGAAGGCATCAAGCATTGAGCACGATGGCCAGGCGATGTTTGCCGGACTGAGCAATCCGCTGCCTGTCGCCCGCTATCACTCGCTGGTGGGCAGCAATATCCCGGCCGGACTCACCATCAACGCCCACTTCAACGGTATGGTGATGGCGGTGCGTCACGACGCGGATCGCGTTTGCGGCTTCCAGTTCCACCCTGAGTCAATTCTGACCACCCAGGGGGCACGCCTGCTGGAGCAAACCCTGGCCTGGGCGCTGCAGAAGCTGGAGCAGACCAACACCCTCCAGCCGATTCTGGAAAAACTGTACCAGGCCGAAACCCTGAGCCAGCAGGAGAGCCATCAGCTGTTCTCTGCGGTGGTGCGCGGTGAAGTCAAACCCGAGCAGCTGGCCGCCGCGCTGGTGAGTATGAAAGTACGCGGTGAGCATCCGCAGGAAATCGCCGGCGCCGCCACCGCGCTGCTGGAAAACGCCGCGCCGTTCCCGCGTCCGGATTATCCGTTTGCCGATATCGTCGGTACCGGCGGCGACGGCAGCAACAGTATCAATATTTCGACCGCCAGCGCGTTTGTAGCCGCCGCCTGCGGCCTGAAGGTCGCCAAACACGGCAACCGCAGCGTGTCGAGTAAATCCGGTTCTTCCGACCTGTTGGCGGCGTTCGGTATCAACCTGGATATGAATGCCGATAAATCTCGCCAGGCGCTGGATGAACTGGGCGTTTGCTTCCTGTTCGCACCGAAGTACCACACCGGTTTCCGCCACGCGATGCCGGTCCGTCAGCAGCTTAAAACCCGCACCCTGTTTAACGTGCTTGGGCCGCTGATCAACCCGGCTCATCCGCCGCTGGCGCTGATTGGCGTCTATAGCCCAGAACTGGTGCTGCCGATTGCGGAAACCCTGCGCGTGCTGGGCTACCAGCGCGCTGCGGTGGTGCATAGCGGCGGTATGGATGAAGTGTCGCTGCACGCGCCGACGGTGGTCGCGGAACTGAACCATAGCGAAATCAAGAGCTACCAGCTCACCGCCGCCGACTTTGGCCTGACGCCTTACCATCAGGAGCAGCTGGCAGGCGGCACGCCGGAAGAAAACCGTGACATTCTTACGCGCTTGCTACAAGGTAAAGGTGAAGCCGCTCACGAAGCCGCCGTTGCCGCCAACGTCGCCATGTTGATGCGTTTACATGGACACGAAGACCTGAAGGCCAACGCGCAGCAAGTCATCGATGTGCTGCATAGCGGAGCGGCCTATGACAGAGTGACCGCATTAGCGGCAAGAGGGTAAAAAATGCAGACCGTTTTAGCAAAAATCGTGGCCGACAAAGCGATTTGGGTAGAAGCCCGCAAACAACAACAACCGTTAGCCAGTTTTCAAAATGAAGTGGTACCGACGCAGCGCAATTTTTACGATGCCCTCGCCGGAACCCGCACCGCGTTTATTCTCGAGTGCAAAAAGGCCTCGCCATCAAAAGGCCTGATTCGCGAAGATTTTGACCCGGCGGCCATCGCCGGCGTCTACAAGCACTACGCCTCGGCTATCTCGGTGCTGTGCGATGAGAAATATTTCCAGGGCAGCTTCGATTTCCTGCCGATGGTCAGTAAGGTCGCGCCGCAGCCGATTCTCTGTAAGGACTTCACCATCGATCCTTACCAGATTTACCTGGCGCGCTACTACCAGGCCGACGCCTGTCTGCTGATGCTTTCAGTGCTGGATGATGAGCAGTATCGCCAGCTCTCCGCCGTCGCGCACAGCCTGAACATGGGCGTGCTGACCGAGGTGAGTAATGAAGAGGAGCTGGAGCGCGCGATTGCGCTGAAGGCGAAAGTGGTCGGCATCAACAACCGCGATCTGCGCGATATGTCGATTGATCTCAACCGTACCCGTACCCTGGCGCCTAAGCTCGGTCACGATGTCACGGTGATCAGCGAGTCCGGCATCCATACCTACGCGGAAGTGCGCGAACTGAGCCACTTCGCCAACGGTTTCCTGATTGGCTCAGCGCTGATGGAGCACGCCGATCTCAACGCCGCCGTGAAGCGCGTGCTGCTCGGCGAGAATAAGGTCTGCGGCCTGACCCGCCCCCAGGATGCCCAGGTGGCGTATGAATCCGGCGCGGTCTACGGCGGCCTGATTTTTGTCCCGACGTCGCCGCGCGCGGTGAACGAGGCGCAGGCGCAAGCGGTGATCGCCAGCGCGCCTCTGAGCTATGTCGGCGTATTCCGCAATACCCCGGTGGCGGAAGTGATCGCCCGGGCGGAAAACCTCGACTTAGCCGCCGTACAGCTGCACGGCAGCGAAGACCAGACCTATATTGATACCCTGCGCGCCGAACTTCCGCCGAAGGTGCAAATCTGGAAAGCCCTCAGCGTAGGTGAAACGCTACCGCCGCGCGATCTGCGCCATGTCGATAAATACGTTCTCGACAACGGTCAGGGCGGCACCGGCCAGCGTTTCGACTGGTCCCTGCTGCAGGGCCAGGACCTGCATAACGTCATGCTGGCAGGCGGCCTCGGCGCCGATAACTGCGTAGAAGCCGCCAAAAGCGGCTGTGCCGGACTCGATTTTAATTCAGGCGTAGAGTCGCAGCCGGGTATTAAAGATGCCGACAAGCTGTCCTCTGTGTTTCAAACGCTGCGCGCATATTAAGGAGCAATAATGAGTACTTTACTGAACCCCTACTTTGGCGAATTCGGCGGAATGTACGTTCCGCAGATCCTGATGCCCGCCCTGCGCCAGCTGGAAGACGCGTTCGTCAGCGCGCAAAAAGATCCGGCATTCCAGGCCGAATTTACCGACCTGCTGAAAAACTACGCCGGTCGTCCGACGGCGCTGACCAAATGCCGCAACCTCACTGAAGGCACCCGCACGACGCTGTATCTGAAACGTGAAGACCTGCTGCACGGCGGCGCGCATAAAACTAACCAGGTGCTCGGCCAGGCTCTGCTGGCGAAACGGATGGGCAAAACGGAAATTATCGCCGAAACCGGCGCCGGTCAGCACGGCGTGGCCTCAGCCCTCGCCAGCGCCCTGCTCGGCCTGAAGTGCCGCATCTACATGGGCGCGAAGGATATCGAACGCCAGTCGCCGAACGTTTTCCGCATGCGCCTGATGGGAGCGGAAGTGATCCCGGTTCATAGCGGCTCTTCTACGCTGAAAGATGCCTGCAACGAGGCCCTGCGCGACTGGTCCGGCAGCTACGAAAAAGCCCACTATATGCTCGGCACCGCCGCGGGCCCGCACCCGTTCCCGACCATCGTGCGTGAATTCCAGCGCATGATTGGCGAAGAGACCAAAGCGCAGATCCTCGAGAAAGAAGGTCGCCTGCCTGATGCGGTTATCGCCTGCGTCGGCGGCGGATCGAACGCCATCGGCATGTTCGCCGATTTTATCGACGAAACCGCTGTTGGCCTGATTGGCGTGGAGCCGGCAGGTCACGGTATTGAGTCCGGCGAGCACGGCGCGCCGCTTAAGCACGGTCGTGTGGGCATCTATTTCGGTATGAAATCGCCGATGATGCAAACCGAAGAAGGCCAGATTGAGGAGTCCTACTCCATCTCCGCCGGGTTGGATTTCCCGTCAGTGGGCCCGCAGCATGCTTATTTAAACAGCATTGGCCGCGCCGATTACGTGTCGATTACCGATGACGAAGCGCTGGATGCCTTTAAAGAGCTATCACGCCATGAAGGGATTATCCCGGCGCTGGAATCCTCCCACGCCCTGGCGCACGCGCTGAAAATGATGCGTGAAAACCCGGAAAAAGAGCAGCTGCTGGTGGTTAACCTCTCCGGCCGCGGCGATAAAGACATCTTCACCGTACATGATATTTTAAAAGCGCGAGGGGAAATCTGATGGAACGTTATGAGACGCTGTTTGCACAACTGAAAGATCGCCGGGAAGGCGCGTTTGTTCCCTTCGTCACCCTCGGCGATCCGAATCCGGAACAGTCGCTGAAAATTATCGATACGCTGATTGAAGCCGGTGCCGACGCGCTGGAGCTGGGTATTCCTTTCTCCGACCCGCTGGCGGATGGCCCGACCATTCAGGACGCCACCCTGCGCGCTTTTGCCGCCGGGGTGACCCCCGCGCAGTGCTTCGAAATGCTGACGGCGATTCGCCAGAAACACCCTACCATTCCTATCGGCCTGCTGATGTACGCCAATCTGGTGTTCAGCCCCGGCATCGATGAATTCTACGCCGCGTGCGAACGCGCGGGCGTCGATTCCGTGCTGGTTGCCGATGTCCCCGTGGAAGAGTCCGCGCCGTTCCGCCAGGCCGCGCTGCGCCACAATATCGCGCCGATTTTCATCTGCCCGCCCAATGCCGATGACGATCTGCTGCGCCAGATAGCCTCTTACGGTCGCGGTTATACCTACCTGCTGTCGCGGGCGGGCGTGACCGGCGCGGAAAACCGCGCCGCGCTGCCGCTGCATCATCTGATTGAAAAGCTGGCCGAGTACCACGCCGCGCCGCCGCTGCAGGGCTTTGGCATCTCGGCGCCGGAGCAGGTTACCGCCGCGATTGAGGCCGGCGCGGCCGGCGCGATTTCCGGCTCAGCCATCGTCAAAATCATCGAGCGGAACGTGAACGACCCGCAGGCCATGCTGGCGGAACTCAAGGCTTTCGCCCGAAGCCTGAAAGCCGCCACTAAAGCGGCTTAACGTACCTGCCGTCCGGCCCCGGGCCGGGCGGTTATTTCAGCTGTAAGCTGTCGGCGTATTTACGCGTCAGGCGAAACAGCGCCATCACCTCTTCTTGCGTCCATCCGGCCAGCACCTCATTCATCAGCCGCGTTCTTGCTCCCGCGATACGATCGATCATCGCCTGCCCCGCTTCGCTGAGCGTCACCTCGCTAATCCGGCGATCTTTTGCATTGGGCTGCTTGAGTACCAGCTGCTGCGCTTCCAGCTTCTTCACCTGCCTGCTGACGGTGGTGTAATCGCGACCGAGGCTATCCGCCAGTTCAACGACCCCAACGGGTCCCCTGCGCCCTATTGCCACCAGCAGCGGGAAGAGGATCCGATCGAGCTGGACCCCAGCCGCCTGCAGTATCTGCTCGTCGCGCATTGGCTGGTTCATCACGCTGATGATATCGAGCAGCGCGCCGTGAAAGCCGGTGATGTCGTAATTATTATGTGCATCTTGCATGTATTAGTTAACCGGGTATAGTGCCGTTATCAGATAGGTGCATTTTACACATAACTATCCCACAGGGGGAGAAGACAATGAAAGCAGCCGTGGTTTTTGACCTGCAGCAGGGTCCGGTGTGGTCCGATTTTCGCGATCCGCAGCCCGGTGAGCATCAGGCGTTAGTCGAGGTTCGGGCCGCCGCCATCAGTCATGTAGTGAAAGGCAGGGCCTCCGGTAAGCATTATAGTTTCGATGGCCGCCTGCCTTTTGTCCCGGGTATCGACGGCACCGGTATCTTACCCGGCGGAGAGCGCGTCTATTTCGCCTTCCCCGTCGCGCCCTGGGGCAGCATGGCGCAACGGGCTCCCGTCGCCTTAAACCACTGTCTGCCGCTGCCGGATGCGCTGGACGATATCACCGCCGCGGCAATGGCTAATCCGGGGATGTCGGCCTGGGCGGCGCTGGTCAAACGCGCCGGGATGAAAGCCGGGGAAACGGTACTGATCAACGGCGCCACCGGCAGCGCCGGGCAGCTGGCGGTACAAATCGCCCGTTTTCTCGGCGCCAGAAAAGTGATCGCCTGCGGGCGAAACGTGGAGAAGCTGGCCGCCCTCGGCGCTGATGAAACCGTTAACTTAAGTCAGGATGAGGCGGACTTACGGACGCAGTTTGCCGGGCTGGCGGCGCAGCAGATTGATGTCGTCGTCGATTATCTGTGGGGACGTAGCGCCGAACTTTTGCTGCCAGCGCTGGCAAAACACAGCCCAGGAAATGCGCCGGTACGTTTTATTCAGGTCGGTTCCCTTTCCGCCGCCGATATCTCTCTCAATGGCGCGGTGCTACGCTCCTCGCCGCTGCAGCTGATGGGCAGCGGAATTGGCAGCCTTTCTGTGCCCCAGCTGCTGGCCGCCACCGGGGAGATGCTGCAGGCCGCCGTCGCCGGCGGATTGACTATCGCCACGACTCCCCGGCCGCTTCGCGAGGTCGCCACGGCGTGGCCGCAGGACGACAGCCAGAAACGCACCGTCTTTCTCGTCGATTAAAAAAATCGCTTCTGCACAAAAGTTGGGGTTGATATCTTAAATGAGAAATATTATCTTTCTCATTACTGAATAGTTGAGCAAACAGCTCAGGTATTCGGTACGACATTGCTCACATTGCTTCCAGTATTTTTGCCCGCACTTGTGCGGGCTTTTTTTATGGTTGTCGACACACTCTGCGCACCAACTGCCTTAGCCAGCGATGTGCTAATTCATGCTCGTGGCGAGGATGCCACATTTGTGACACCGTTATCTCCGGCGTACTCACCGGGAGAGGAAAAGCGACCATCTCTTTTCCCGCCGCGCTCTGCAGGCAGGAGGCCGGGACAACGGCGATGAGCTGAGAATCCCGGGCCACGGCCAGCGCGGCGGAAAAACCAGGCACCACCGCGGCAATCCTGCGGCGCATGCCACACGCCGCCAGCGCGTCATCAACCGGCCCGCGTATCAACCCGTGACGGGAGGTAATGACGTGCCCCACGGAAACAAATTGTTCCCGCGACATGTCGGCAAAGGCGGCCAGCGGATGGTTTTTGGCCAGCGCGACGACAAAACGATCGCGAAACAGCGCCTGCAGGCGGATCTCCGGCCCCATATTTTTCAGTACGCCAATTTCCAGGTCCACCCGCCCCTCGCGTAAAAATCGGGCATCTTTCTCCGGCTTAGCGACAAATTCCAGCGTCACGCCCGGTGCTTCCCGCGCGGCGGCGTTCACCAGCGCCGGGCCAAAAGCGTCTATAAATCCCTCATTGGTACGCAAAGTAAATCGCTTCTCGAGGGTCGATAAACTCAGCGGCGCAGGCGAAGCGTTGAGCACCGCGCGCATCTCGGAGACAACGTTTTTTGCCCGCGCCTGCAGACTTTCTGCGTGCGGAGTCAGCACCATGTTTCGCCCGGCTCTGACCAGTAGCGGGTCGCCGGTGACCTGCCGTAGGCGCGTCAGCGTGCGGCTCATCGCCGAAGCGCTGAGCTTAAGCCGTTTAGCCGCCCCGGCAACGCTTTTCTCGCTCAACAGTACATCCAGCGCCGCCAGTAAATTGAAATCAGGATCGGTCATCTTTTCTCCACTCCAGGATAAGGCATCTGATGCACTTTATTATTGCAAATGCTGCGCCTTCCGCCTGCTACAGCACCAGCCTATATTTACCCCATCATGTATTTGCTCAGGAGTTATGCCCATGGTCACTTCCCCTAAAACAGTATTGATCGCAGGCGCGTCACGCGGGCTTGGGCACGCCATGGCTGAACAGTTTCTGCTGCATGGCTGGCAGGTCATCGGCACCGTACGCGATCTCTCACAAACGACGCCGCTGCACCACCTGGCCGAGGCTTATCCTGGACGGGTGCGCATTGAGGCGCTGGATATTTGTGATAGCGACGGGATCGCGGCGCTGCGCAATGCGCTTGCCGATAGCGCGCTGGATATGCTGTTCGTCAACGCGGGCACCACCAACCGCGATCCCACACAAACCATCGGCGAGATCGCGACGGAAGAGTTTATTCACGTCATGCTGACCAACGCGCTCGCGCCAATGCGGGTAATAGAAAGTCTGCAGGCGCTGGTGCTGCCACAGGGGCTGATTGGCGTTATGTCTTCAGGACAAGGCAGTTTGAGCAATAATACCGGCGGGCAGCGCGAGCTGTATCGCGGGAGCAAAGCCGCGCTGAATATGTTTATGCGCAGCTTTGCCGCCCGCCCTGCCAGCGTATCGCATCCGATGGTGGTCATGGCGCCGGGGTGGATCCGCACGGCTCTTGGCGGCGAGAGCGCCCCGCTCACCATGGCGGAGACCATCCCCTCGCTGGTGAACGTGCTGCTGGAAAAACAAAATCGTCCCGGATTAGAGTATCTGGATTATCGCGGATATCGCGTGCCGTGGTGATAAGTCTATGCGTATGAATGGCCTGCAGACGGGTTCATGGCAGTCAATTTTCGTTTTCTATGCTATTACACCCCGATGATGGAGAGTTTCTGGACCCGTTGCGCATGGCGTGGGCTAGTCATACGTTTTTCTGGGCGTTCCTGAGCTAAAGCCAGGCAGGGGTGATATTATTCAAGCCAGAAAATACAGGCACAACGTCAACCGGGAGCGATTTATGCACGAGGAAGTACCACTGAAATATTACGACATTGCGGATGAGTATTCGACGGAGTCCGCCGAGCCCGTCAGCGAGTCAGAACGTGAGCCCCTGGCGCGCTATTTTCAACTGCTGATTACGCGGCTGATGAATAACGAAGAAATCAGCGAGGAGGCGCAGGGAGAGATGGCCATACAAGCGGGCATCGATCGGCAGCGCATCGATGATATCGCGGAATTCCTGAATAAATGGGGTAATGAGTAGCGGTTGACGCGGACGTTCCGCGGAGTGCTTGCGGCAAATGACGCATCGGCAATCGCGGCAGCGGACTTCGCGTCGGGACGTGCAATAAAGCTGGTCATTGCGACCAGCTTTACCTGAGACTTTAGAACCGGTATCCGGCAGAGAACATAAACACCCACGGATCCAGACGGATGCTGTCGTGCTGCTGCGCGCCCGCCAGCTTATAGTTGGCGGTGGTGTCGATATCCATGTACCACACCGACATGTTAATCAGCCAGTCGCGGTTAATCAGATAGTCCATCCCCACCTGTCCCGCCGCCCCCCAGGAGTCTTTCAGGCTCAGATCGGATATGCCGGTCTTTTTACCCGTATCGTTCACGCTCTCATCGAAGAAGGTCGTGTAGTTGATACCCGCGCCAATGTATGGACGCAGCTTGCTGCTGGAGTCGCCAAAATACCACTGCGCCATTAGCGTCGGCGGTAAATGGTGAACGGTCGCAATATTGCCGGTTGCCGCGGTCCCGACTTTATGGCGGAACGGCGTGGCGGCCAGCAGTTCAACGCCGATGTTATCCGTTGCCATATAGGTGAACGTCAAACCCAGTTGCGTATTATTGCTGACGTTAAAGCCCCCCAGGCTGCCTAACGTGCCGCCCGCGCCTTCGGTCGGTCTGACCGTTGCCGAACCCGCGCGAATAAAAAATTCACCGGCTTCATGCGCCCAGACGCTGCTGCCGGAAAGACTGCTCAGAATAACAACCGCCGCTGCTAACTTTTTCATACCCACTTCCTCATTATGGTTATTCAGCGCCAGAATATACCTACATTGAAGTATGTTTGATCCAACATAGATCACATTAAGTGGGCAAATTTAACATTTATTGATCCAGATTAATTTTCACTTTCTCAATACAATCAGTGAGAAGCGTGTCGTATCAAATTTCTTCCTTTATGACACTCAAAGCAGCGCGTCGCTGATTTCCTCTTCTATTTACAAAGATATACTTAGCCTGCAGGAGCAGAGACTGCTACCCAGCCGCGATTTGCGGTACAATCGCCGGCTAGTTAACACCTGCAATACTCAAGGAGAATGCATGTCTATCACGGCGAAGTCCGTCTACCGTGACACCGGGAACTTTTTCCGCAATCAGTTCGTTACTATCCTGCTGATTGCGCTGCTATGCGCGTTCATTACGGTAGTACTTGGCCATGCCTTTTCACCCAGTGAAGAGCAGCTGTCAATACTGAGCCAGGGCGATAGCCTGGCGGGTAGCGGCGGGCTGTTTGAACTGGTCCAGAGCATGACGCCGGAGCAGCAGCAAATCCTGCTGCGCGCGTCTGCGGCCTCTACCTTCTCAGGGCTGGTAGGTAACGCCATTCTTGCCGGCGGCGTTCTGCTCATGATTCAGATGGTCTCCGCCGGCCAGCGAGTCAGCGCCCTGCGTGCGATCGGCGCTTCTGCGCCGGTGCTGCCAAAGCTGCTGCTGCTGATCCTGCTGACGACGTTTATCGTGCAGATGGGAATGATGCTGGTGGTGGTGCCGGGCGTCCTGCTGGCTATCGTGCTCTCTTTCGCACCGGTTATGCTGGTGCAGGATAAAATGGGGATTTTCAGCGCCATGCGTAGCAGTATGCGTCTGGCCTGGGCCAACGTACGTCTGGTGGCGCCGGCCATTATCGGCTGGCTGCTGGCGAAAACGCTGCTGCTGCTGTTTGCCTCCAGCTTCGCGGTCCTGACGCCAAACGTTGGCGCGGTGGTAATAAATACCCTCAGCAATCTTATCTCCGCATTGTTGCTGATCTATTTATTTCGCTTGTATATGCTCATTCGTAACTAACCTAATCCGGGGCGGGTGCTCCCTGCCCCAACCTGAACGACGGAATCGATGTATGAAGCAGTTTCTGGATTTTTTACCGCTGGTAGTCTTCTTCGCATTCTACAAGCTTTATGATATCTACGCCGCGACGACCGCGCTGATTATCGCTACCGCCATCGTGCTGATTTACAGCTGGGTGCGCTATCGTAAAGTCGAGAAAATGGCGCTGATTACCTTTGTGCTGGTGGCCGTATTTGGCGGCTTAACCATCTTCTTCCATAACGATGAGTTTATTAAATGGAAGGTGACGGTTATCTACGTGCTGTTTGCCAGCGCGCTGCTGTTTAGCCAGTGGGTGATGAAGAAGCCGCTGATCCAGCGCATGCTGGGTAAAGAGCTGACGCTGCCGCAGCAGGTGTGGTCGCGTCTGAATCTGGCCTGGGCGGTGTTTTTCATCCTTTGCGGACTGGCGAATATCTATATCGCTTTCTGGCTGCCGCAGAATATCTGGGTCAACTTCAAGGTCTTTGGTTTGACCGCCCTGACGCTGGTATTCACCCTGCTGAGCGGCGTGTATATCTATCGCCATATGCCGCAGGACGACAACCACTAAGCTGGCTTTCCCACGGCACGCCGGACGGCGTGCCGCATTCTTCGCTTTTCCCCTCTCCGCATAAATCGCTTCAGCTGAAACGATTCGTAATGTAAGCTATTTCTCACAGGAGATGGCATTCCTCCTTGAACCGCCATGTGGCTAATGATGCCTGCTTTTTATTCCCGGACCGGGAATGGGCAGGCATATCTGAATTGCAGGCACCGCGTCCGGGAAGGTTAATCTTCTAAGGAACTGACGATGCATGCAAACCGCTTTTCATCACTCTCTCTACTTTTCTTCCTCGGAAAATGGCTGCTCCTCGCCTTTATCATCGCGGTGCTGGCGGGTACGGCATCGGCGTTTTTTCTTTTCTCACTGCAGTGGGCCACGGCAACGCGTGAAGCTCACCTCTGGCTTATCGGGCTCCTGCCGTTGGCCGGTTTTGCCGTCGGCTGGATCTACCTGCGCTACGGCACCCGCGTGGAGGCCGGCAATAACCTGATTCTGGAAGAGATTCACGACCCTCAGCGCGTCATTCCCTTGCGCATGGCGCCGCTGGTTTTTTTCGGCACCGTTGTTTCTCATCTGTTTGGCGCCTCCGTCGGGCGTGAAGGCACGGCGGTGCAGATGGGGGCCTCGATTGCCGACCGTTTTACGGCCCTTTTCCGCCTTAACGACGATGCCCGGCGAATGATACTGATGGCCGGGATCAGCGCCGGTTTCTCTTCGGTTTTCGGTACCCCACTCGCGGGAGCGCTATTCGGGCTCGAGGTCCTGGCTATCGGACGGATGGACTACAGCGCCATTCTTCCCTGTCTGTTTGCCGCGATTATCGCCGATCGGGTCGGCATCATGTGGGGCGTGCAGCATACGCACTACTTTATTACCGGCTTTCCCACGCTGACGCTCTGGACGCTGCTGGCCATCATTATCGCCGGCTGCTGCTTTGGCCTCGCGGCGCGCATTTTCGCCGACAGCACGCATGCGGTCGGCGCCTTGATGAAAAAACGGATTCACTACGCGCCGCTGCGGCCGTTTATTGGCGGACTGGCGATTGCCGGCGCCGTCTGGCTGCTGCACGGAGAGCGCTATATTGGCCTGGGCATACCGGTGATAGTGGACGCTTTCCAGCATCCGCTGGCGCCGTGGGATTGCTTCGGCAAACTGATCTTCACCGTTGTCTCTTTAGGCAGCGGATTTAAAGGTGGCGAAGTCACCCCGCTGTTTTACGTCGGCGCGACGCTGGGCAATGCTCTGGCGCCGCTGCTGCATATGCCGCCAGGTTTTCTGGCCGGGATAGGTTTTGTCGCCGTCTTTGCCGGCGCGGCGAATACCCCCATCGCCTCGACGCTGATGGCGATTGAGCTATTTGGCGCGGAAATCGGTGTTTACGCGGCGCTGGCCTGCGTGGTGGCATGGCTGGTCTCGGGCTATACCGGTATTTATCGTTCCCAGCGCATAGCCTGCCTGAAACAAAGCTATGTCCCGACCGGCATCAGACTGGCTGAGCTCCCGGCGTGGTACCAATCGCAAACACGCCGTCAAAAAACCGACAACGAAACCCCCACCTCCTGACGAACGCGCCCGGAAACCGGAGGGTTCAGGCTCGCCGGTTTCTTCATGATATCTACCACATGCCGGAAAGTTGCGGCAATTGTGAGGATTTAATGGAGATTAGCGTCTCTTTATTGAAACGATAATGATTATCATTGATATTCTCGATCTCAATTTTTCATGATTTGATATGGATATTTATAATGAGAACGCAGAAAAATCACATAGCAACGCCCCTGGCCCTGGCCATTGCAGGCTTACTCAGCCCAGGGGTCTTCGCCGAAGAGGTGGAACAGGATACGGAGACCATGGTGGTTCATGGCACCGCCGAAGAGGCGTTGAAGCAGCAGCCGGGCGTCTCGATCATCACTGCGGAAGATATTGCTAAAGATCCCCCGGTTAACGATCTCTCAGAAATCATCCGTAAAATGCCCAGCGTCAACCTGACCGGCAACAGCGCCAGCGGCAGCCGCGGCAACAACCGTCAGATCGACATTCGCGGAATGGGACCGGAAAACACGCTGATTCTTATCGACGGCGTGCCCGTCACCTCCCGCAATTCAGTGCGCTATAGCTGGCGCGGCGAGCGCGATACCCGCGGCGACAGCAACTGGGTACCGCCGGAAATGGTGGAACGCATTGAAGTTCTGCGCGGCCCTGCCGCAGCGCGCTACGGCTCAGGCGCCGCGGGCGGCGTTGTCAATATCATCACCAAACGCCCCACCAACGACTGGCACGGCTCGCTTTCGCTCTATACCAATCAGCCGGAAAATAATAAAGAAGGCGCCACCAACCGGGCTAACTTCAGCCTCAACGGACCGCTGGCGGGAGATGCCCTGACCATGCGTTTGTACGGCAACATTAACAAAACGGAGCCCGATGCCTGGGATATTAACCGCGCGCAAAATGGCTCTTACGCGGCGGGCCGCGAAGGGGTACGCAACAAAGATATTAACGCCCTGCTGTCGTGGAAAGTTACGCCGCAGCAGATCCTGGATTTTAGCTACGCCTATAGCCGCCAGGGCAATATTTATGCCGGCGATACGCAGTACAGCAACAGCAATATGAGCCCAAATGGCCTGGTGGATACGCTGTACGGTCAGGAAACCAACCGGCTATATCGGCAGACCTGGGGCCTGACCGACAACGGGATCTGGGACTGGGGCCAGTCGAAGGCGGGCGTCTACTACGAAAAAACCAACAATACCCGCCTGCAGGAGGGCACCACCGGCCGCGTTGAAGGGATGATCAATAGCGATGTCTATGACACCAGCCGCCTGGAGTCGTGGCGCTCAACCGCAGAGGTGAATCTCCCCTTCAACTGGCTCACTGAACAGACCCTGACTCTGGGCATGGAGTGGAATCGCGATGAGCTAAACGATCCGGCGTCCATGCAGGCCACCACCACCACGGATGCTCTCCCCGGGATTTCGGGCGATCCTTCACAACGCAGCCCTAAAAACAGCGCTACCCTGACCGGTATCTATCTGGAAGACAATATCGAAGCGACGCCGGGCACCAATATTATCCCGGGTCTGCGCTTCGACTATCATAACGACTTCGGCAGCAACTGGAGCCCGAGCCTGAACCTGTCACAGGATCTGGGCGATATGTTTAAGGTCAAAGCGGGCATCGCCCGGGTATTTAAAGCGCCGAACCTGTATCAGTCGAGCGAAGGCTATCTGCTTTCTACGCGGGGTAACGGCTGCCCGATAAGTATTGCCGATGGCAACTGCTATCTGTTGGGTAACCCGGACCTCGATCCGGAAATCAGCATCAATAAGGAGATTGGCCTTGAGTTTAACCTGAACGGTTATAACGCCGGCGTCACCTGGTTCCGCAACGACTACAAAAACAAGATCGTCTCCGGCACCGAGATACTGGGTAATACCGCTACCGGAGCGAATATCCTGCAGTGGGAGAACGGCGGGAAAGCGGTCGTCGAAGGCCTTGAAGGCACGCTGCTGGTTCCGGTCATTGCCGATACGCTCAGCTGGCGCACCAATGCCACTTATATGATCAAATCGGAAAACAAAGATACCGGAAACCCGCTGTCCGTTATTCCGAAATACACCATCAATACCCTGCTCGACTGGCAGGTGACCAGCAAGTTTTCGGCGAACGTCAACTGGACTCTGTACGGTCGGCAGAAACCGCGGGAATATGCGGAAATTCGTACTGAAAACGGCGTACTGGCCACCAATGAAGTGGGCTCCTATTCCGTGGTTGGTATCGGCGGCAACTATCAGCTAATGAAAGACCTGCGCCTGAACGCCGGGATCAGTAACCTGTTCGATAAGCAAATTTATCGTGAAAACGAAGGGGCTTCGACCTATAACGAACCGGGTCGCGCCTATTACGCTGGCGTCACGATCTCCTTCTAACCCCTCACGCCCGCTATCGCGGGCGTATTCCCTATTCTCTCAGCGTCATTTTCATAGTAGCATCCGCCTGATCATCTTTGACTAGTACAGAGTATAGAATGACAACAACAGATCTTACGCCGAAGGGCGAATTGGTATTACGCACCCTGGCGATGCCGGCGGACACCAACGCTAACGGCGATATTTTCGGCGGCTGGCTGATGTCGCAGATGGATATTGGCGGGGCGATTATGGCCAAAGAGATTGCCCACGGTCGCGTCGTGACCGTGCGCGTCGACGGCATGACTTTTTTACGCCCGGTCGCGGTCGGCGACGTGGTGTGCTGCTACGCCAACTGCGTGAAGCGCGGCAATACGTCGATAACCATCAATATGGAAGTGTGGGTCAAGAAGGTGTCGTCTGAACCCATCGGCCAGCGCTACAAAGCAACCGAAGCGCTGTTTATCTACGTTGCGGTAGATAATGAGGGTAAACCGCGCGCCCTTCCCACCCAGTGATTCTGCCGGCCCGGCGCTTCCGGGCCGGTCTTTTACAGAAAGCCGAGTAAAGAGAAGAAGAAGTAGCCCAGCACAATAATAATTACCGGCAGGACGTATAGCGGAAAATACTGCACCAGGATGGTATGGCGTGGCACCACAACGCGTTCAGAGATTTGTTCGCGCGTCAGCCCTTCGGCCCCTTTCGCCTGCTCCAGAATCAGCTGATCCTCAACGCCCTCGCGCAGAAACTTCGCCTGGCGCCCCATCCGCGCTCCGGAGGCCTGTAGCGCCATGCCGACGAACACCAGAATATAGATAACCCAGAAGCCGATATTCATAGCGTGCTTAAAGTCCGGCAGCGGCGAGTTGTACCAGAAGAAATTCAGGAACGGCGTATTGAAACGCATCATCTCAATCATCACATGAGCAAAGTCCATCATCACCGCGTCAATGCCCGGTTTTTTCTCACTGTGCTCGTACATAAACTTCAGCACGGAGATCAGCGTCGAGATAACCGCCGGGATAAATACCACCCACCCCAAAATACGTTTAAGTACTGCAACGCGTCCAGCTTGTTGATACGTCATGGGTTCCCCTTGTTAAGACGCCTGTCTACCCTAAGTCTACCTTCGTCGGCGAATTTCGCCCAATAATGCGCGGTATGATATACCATGAGTGCCGATTCGTTATCTACTTACGCTACAGGAGAGGGACTTATGTCAGCCAGGCGCCAGATTCACGCCGCGATTTTTGATATGGATGGTTTACTGATTGATTCTGAGCCGCTGTGGGATAAAGCGGAGCTGGAGGTGATGGCAAGCCTCGGGGTGGATATCAGCCGCCGCCATGAAATGCCCGATATCCTGGGGCTGCGCATCGATTTAGTCGTCGATCTGTGGTTTGCCCAGCAGCCGTGGAAAGGCCCGGATCGTGCCGAAGTCACCGCGCGGATCATCAACCGCGCCATCCAGCTGGTGGAAGAAGCGCGTCCGCTCCTCCCCGGTGCGCGGGAAGCGGTGGCGATGTGCAAAGCCCAGGGGTTGAAAATCGGCCTGGCGTCGGCTTCGCCGCAGCGGATGCTGGAAAAAGTCCTCACCATGTTTGAACTGCGCGATCAATTTGACGCCCTCGCTTCCGCCGAAGGGCTGCCGTTCAGCAAACCGCACCCGCAGGTCTATCTGGACTGCGCCGCCAGACTCGGCGTCAGCCCGATGCACTGCGTGGCGCTGGAAGACTCGGTTAACGGCATGATTGCCAGCAAAGCGGCCCGAATGCGATCTATCGTCGTACCGGAAGCGGAAAATAGCCGCGATCCGCGCTTCGTGCTGGCGGACGTGAAGCTTGCCACCCTTGAATCCCTCACCCTGAGCGACCTGCTCGGTTAATCCTGCCGCTGATGATGAGATAGCGGCACCGTCTCATCATCACAAAATTAAAACAGCGTTTCATTTTTATTTGTTTTTTCTTCTCCCGCCCTCTATGCTTGTCTCAACGGCGTTATTTAACGCGTGAAATCAGCATACAGAGGTGCATATGGTACTGAACGCCTTTGACCTTACGGGCAAGGTCGCTATCGTGACGGGTTGTGATACCGGGCTGGGCCAGGGAATGACGCTGGGCCTTGCGCAGGCCGGGTGCGATATCGTCGGCGTGAATCGCCGGATCCCCCATGAAACCGCAGAGAAGGTTCAGGCGCTGGGCCGACGCTTTACCGCTATTCAGGCCGATCTGAGCCGGCAGGATGAGATTGAAACCATTGTCGATCGGGCCGTGGCCGCCATGGGCCGGGTAGATATTCTGGTCAACAATGCGGGAACCATCCGCCGCGCCGATGCGCTCTCCTTTAGCGAAAAAGACTGGGACGAGGTGATTAACCTGAATCTGAAGTCGGTGTTCTTTCTTTCACAGGCGGTCGCCAGGCAGTTTATTCAGCAGGGTGACGGCGGGAAAATCGTTAACATTGCCTCAATGCTCTCCTTTCAGGGGGGGATTCGGGTACCCTCCTACACCGCGTCAAAAAGCGGCGTACTGGGCATTACCCGCCTGATGGCCAACGAATGGGCGGGGCATCGCATCAACGTTAACGCCATTGCCCCGGGATACATGGCTACCAACAATACTCAGCAGCTGCGTGAAGACGCCGAGCGCAGCAAAGCGATTCTCGATCGTATTCCGGCCGGGCGCTGGGGCGTGCCGGATGACCTGCAGGGGCCGGTCGTTTTTCTCGCCTCCCGGGCGGCGGATTACATTAGCGGCTTTACGCTGGCGGTAGATGGCGGCTGGCTGGCACGCTGATGTTTTTGTGACAAAGAGTTACACCGTCACCTCTTCCGCACACTGTATAAAAACCCTATACTGTATGAATTGACAGTTTAGGGTTTTTATCATGACGGCGGAAGGCCACCTCCTTTTCTCTATCGCCTGTGCGGTATTTGCGAAAAACGCGGAATTGACTCCCGTGCTGGCTCAGGGCGACTGGTGGCACATCGTTCCTTCCGCCATCCTGACCTGTCTGCTGCCGGATATCGATCACCCTAAGTCGTTTCTCGGTCAGCGATTAAGCTGGATATCAAAACCGATAGCTCGCGCCTTTGGCCATCGCGGCTTCACCCATAGCCTGCTGGTGGTCTTTGGCGCGGTCGCGATTTTCTCATTGAAAGTACCGGAAAGTTGGATAGTGCCGGCAGATGCGGTTCAGGGCCTGGTTCTTGGCTACCTCAGCCATATTCTCGCCGACATGCTCACCCCGGCAGGCGTTCCGCTGCTCTGGCCCTGCCGCTGGCGTTTTCGCCTGCCCCTGCTTGCACCGCGCAAGGGTAACCAGCTGGAGCGCGCGCTGTGTATGGCGCTGTTTATCTATGCCGTATGGATGCCGCAAAACGTTGCCGAAAACAGCGCCATTCGCTGGTCATCGGACATGATTAATTCTTTGCAAACCACCTTTAATCGCTTAATTAGCCACCAGGCTGGACGATAAACCAGCGAATTATTCAATTGGTTATAATCAATTCCATTTGAATATAAGTAACGAATAACGCCTTCTGCTACCCTTGCCGTCATAAGAGCTGGTTATTGACCAGCCCGGTAATAAAAGATATCAGGAGAACGGGGATGAACTTTCCATTAATAGCGAACGTAGTCGTGTTCGCGGTTTTACTGTTGGCGCTGGCCCAAACCCGCCATAAACAGTGGAGCCTCGCTAAAAAAGTGCTGGTCGGTCTGGCGATCGGCGTTGTCTTCGGCCTGGCGCTACAGCTTATCTATGGTTCCGACAGCCCGGTGCTGAAGGATTCTATCCAGTGGTTCAATATCGTCGGTAACGGCTATGTTCAACTGCTGCAAATGATCGTCATGCCGCTGGTTTTCGCCTCCATTCTGAGCGCGGTCGCCCGTCTGCATAATGCCTCGCAGCTGGGTAAAATCAGCTTCCTCAGTATTGGAACCCTGCTGTTCACCACGCTGATTGCGGCGCTGGTCGGGGTGCTGGTCACTAATATGTTTGGCCTGACCGCCGAAGGGCTGGTTCAGGGCAGCGCGGAGACCGCCCGCCTCAACGCCATTCAGAGCAATTACGCCGGTAAAGTCGCGGACCTGAGCGTCCCGCAGCTGATCCTCTCTTTCGTACCGAAAAACCCGTTTGCCGATCTGACCGGCGCGAACCCAACGTCGATTATCAGCGTGGTTATCTTCGCCGCGTTCCTCGGCGTCGCGGCGCTGAAATTGCTGAAAGATGACGTCGCCAAAGGCCAGCGCGTACTCACCGCCATCGACACGCTGCAGAGTTGGGTAATGAAGCTGGTGCGCCTGGTGATGCAGTTAACGCCGTACGGCGTGCTGGCGCTGATGACAAAGGTGGTCGCGGGCTCTAACCTGCAGGACATCATCAAGCTCGGCAGCTTCGTTATCGCCTCCTATATTGGTCTGGGCATCATGTTCGTGGTGCACGGTCTGCTGCTGGCGGTCAACGGCGTGAGTCCTCTGAAGTATTTCCGTAAAGTCTGGCCGGTATTGACCTTCGCCTTTACCAGCCGCTCCAGCGCGGCGTCTATTCCGCTGAACGTGGAAGCGCAAACGCGTCGCCTGGGCGTGCCGGAGTCTATCGCCAGCTTCTCCGCATCGTTCGGCGCCACGATCGGGCAGAACGGCTGCGCGGGCCTCTATCCGGCGATGCTCGCCGTGATGGTCGCCCCTACCGTCGGTATTAACCCGCTCGATCCGCTGTGGATTGCGACGCTGGTGGGCATCGTGACCGTCAGTTCCGCCGGGGTCGCTGGCGTGGGCGGCGGCGCGACCTTTGCCGCCCTGATCGTCCTGCCGGCGATGGGCCTGCCGGTCACGCTGGTGGCGCTGCTGATCTCGGTTGAGCCGCTGATTGATATGGGCCGTACCGCGCTGAACGTAAGCGGTTCCATGACCGCCGGTACCCTGACCAGCCAGTGGCTGCGTCAAACCGATAAAGCTATTCTCGATAGCGAAGAAGACGCGGAGCTCGCGCACCGCTAAGCGGGCCCGCACTTCAGGTTATTAAAAACAAAAAACCGCTGATTTTCAGCGGTTTTTTTATTGTGCCCGGCACATTCAGGCGTCGATTTCACCTTCCCGCCTCATTTGCCTCGCCCAGCGCTGCGCCGCTTCCGGCACGTTAAACGGCGGGGAGCGACGAAAATGTTCGTCTATTAGCACAAAAGCAACGTATTTACCCCGCAAAACCCAGACGTCGCGAAAACCATCCATTTTGACGGCGTGTTCCGGCGGCGCAGGCTCGACTCGCGGCACGTAGCTAATGACCTGACGATTTTGTTGGCGAAGTGGTTTCATCACAAATAGATTCACTAAACACAGCGGGAAACAGAAACCCCTATCATAGCCGAAAAAGCCCCCTTTCGTCGCCCCCAGCTTGCGGCCCTTTAGTAGTAAAACTCTTATAAAAATATATTCTTGAAATGATGTTCTACAATTAGAAGGGTTTTGGTTTAGCAACGACCATTTTCAGCAATGAAAGCAGGAGCGAGCAATGTCTGATAAACACCATAACCCGCAAACCCATCAATCACCGGTTCACGACGACCGGGAAGCAAAACCAGGTCTGGATGCCTTAGCCCCCGAAGACCAGAACTGGCGGCCCACGCCGCATCCCACCGCCCCAGGTGAAGAGCCGACCGCCCCGGGCAGTATGAAAGCCCCGGATACGCACAGCGAAAAGCTCGATGCCCTTGAAAAACAGCGTAAAGGCGGCGAGGATTTTGCGCTTACCACCAATCAGGGCGTACGCATCGCAGACGACCAGAACTCGCTGCGCGCGGGCAAACGCGGCCCCACGCTGCTGGAAGATTTTATCCTGCGCGAAAAAATCACCCATTTTGACCACGAGCGCATTCCTGAGAGGATCGTCCATGCCCGCGGCTCCGCTGCGCACGGCTATTTCCAGGCGTACAGCGACTTAAGCGATATCACCAAAGCGGCTTTCCTCTGCGATCCGCAGAAAAAAACGCCGGTCTTCGTCCGGTTTTCCACCGTTCAGGGCGGCGCAGGCTCCGCCGATACGGTGCGCGACATCCGCGGCTTTGCCACCAAGTTTTATACCGACGAGGGCATCTTTGACCTGGTCGGCAACAACACGCCGATCTTTTTTATTCAGGACGCGATCAAGTTCCCTGATTTCGTCCACGCGGTCAAACCCGAGCCGCACTGGGCCGTCCCGCAGGGGCAAAGCGCGCACGACACGTTCTGGGATTACGTCTCACTGCAGCCCGAAACGCTGCATAACGTGATGTGGGCGATGTCCGACCGCGGACTGCCCCGCAGCTACCGCACGATGGAAGGGTTCGGCATCCACACCTTCCGCCTGATTAACGCGGAAGGTAAAGCCACCTTCGTACGTTTTCACTGGAAGCCGGTCGCGGGCAAAGCCTCCCTGGTATGGGACGAGTCGCAAAAGCTGACCGGTCGCGATCCCGATTTCCACCGCCGTGATTTATGGGAAGCGATTGAAGCCGGCGATTATCCTGAGTACGAGCTGGGCTTACAGCTGATCCCGGAAGAGGACGAGTTTGCTTTTGATTTCGATCTGCTGGATCCCACCAAGCTGATTCCGGAAGCGCTGGTCCCGGTGCAGCGCGTCGGTAAGATGGTCCTCAATCGCAACCCGGACAACTTCTTTGCCGAAAACGAACAGGCGGCCTTCCATCCAGGGCATATCGTTCCGGGGATAGACTTCAGCAACGATCCGCTGCTGCAGGGCCGACTCTTCTCCTATACCGATACGCAGATCAGCCGCCTCGGCGGGCCGAATTTCCATGAAATCCCGATCAATAAACCCACCTGCCCGTACCATAATTTTCAGCGCGACGGCATGCACCGGATGGATATTGATACCAACCCGGCAAACTATGAACCTAACTCCATCAACGATAACTGGCCGCGGGAGACGCCGCCGGCCGCGAAACGCGGCGGCTTTGAATCCTATGCCGAGCGGGTTGACGGGGAAAAAATTCGCCAGCGCAGTCCGTCGTTTGGCGAATATTACTCGCAGCCCCTGCTGTTCTGGCGTAGCCAGACGCCTATTGAGCAGCAGCATATTATCGACGGATTCAGCTTCGAGCTGAGCAAGGTCGTCAGGGAGTGGATCCGCGAGCGGGTGGTCGATCAGCTGGCGCATATCGACCTGCAGCTGGCTCAGGCGGTGGGTAAAAATCTGGGTATTGAGCTCACCGACGAACAGCGCAGCATCACGCCGCCGCCGGATGTTAACGGTCTGAAAAAGGATCCTACGTTAAGCCTGTACGCCATTCCCAGCGGTGACGTAAAAGGCCGGGTGGTAGCGGTACTGCTTAACGATCGTCCGGTCGCCAAAGAGCTCCTGACGCTGCTCAAGGCGCTCAAAGCGCACGGGGTGCATGCCAAATTACTCTATTCCCGAATGGGAAAAGTGCAGGCCGATGACGGTACCGAGCTGCCGGTGGCCGGGACCTTTGCCGGGTCGCCATCGCTTACCGTGGACGCGGTCATTGTTCCCGGCGGCGATCTGCAAAGCCTGAGCAACAATGGTGATTTCCACTACTACCTGCTGGAAGCCTATAAACACCTGAAGCCGATTCTGCTGGCAGGCGATGCCCGGCAGTGCAAAGCGCCGCTGCAGGTTGCCAGTCAGGGGGAAGAAGGCATCGTTGAGACGGACGCCATCGATAATTCGTCGGTGGATGCGCTGATTACCCTGATGGCGGCGCATCGGGTGTGGTCGAGAAGCGCCAAAATCTCCGCGATCCCGGCGTAAAAAAAGCCCGGCATTTCTGCCGGGCTTCTCACTTCTCTTTACTTACACATCGCGATAGGTGCCGAGCCGGTAGCCGCGCTCGGCAATCGCATACTTCAGCGACTCGGCGGTGAGCACGTCCAGTTCGGTCAGGCGCGGATAGCAATAGGCGCTACCCATAATCGTGTTATCAACGAACGCCGGGTGGCACATCACCTCCAGCGATCGCTCATCACGCTGGATAGAGGCATCCAGGGTTTGCAGAAACAGCGCTTCCGAAACCCCTTCCCCGTAAAACTCGCTGGTAAACCCGTCGCTGCTGCGCGCCGCATCCTGCGCTAAACCTGACAGCGTCGCCAGCTGCCGATCGATCCGCAGCGCCACCCCCTTCTCGCGCGCAAAGGCCGCGACGATGGGGTAAATCTGCGCAATCATATGCACATGGTGATGGCTGTCGATATGCGTCGGCTCATGGCCAAACAGTTCGACAAAGCGCCGGTACTGGCACTCCAGCTCGTGCGCGATCTCATCCAGCGGCAGGCTATCCTCTTCCGCCATCTGCCAAATCCACTTACCGAGACGACCTTCGCGGGTTAAGCCCGGCATCGCCGACAGCGGTTCGCCCAGCGTCAGGACAAAGTGCATCCCCACCGCCAGCTCAGGGACGCAGCGGCTAAGCTGGGCAGCGTGGCCGATCGCCGCGCCGTTGACCAGCGCCGTCGTGGAGGTGACCAGACCGTTCTTGCAGGCTTCGATAATGCCGTAGTTTTGCCCTTTGCTGAGGCCAAAGTCATCGGCATTGACGATTAACACGCGTTCCATAAGCCGCTCCCGTTACTGTTTCAGTTTTTCGATAGTCGCCGCAAAGTTTGGCAGCCACTGCTCGTGCGCAAGGATCATCTCACGCGCCAGCTGTTCGGCGTCACGATCGGAGTGGATCAGCGGGCTCAGGTTAAGCGCCAGCAGCACGTCATCCAGTTTACCGCTGATTGCCGCTTCGCTGGCCGCGACTTCAAAGCCTTTAATGGTGTAAATCAGCCCCAGCACTTTTTCGTCGAAATGCGTGATGCGCGGCGTCGGTTTCGCACCGTCGCGCCCCAGCGTACAGGTCATCTCGACCGCCCAGTCGGCCGGGATGTTATCCACGTGGCCATGGTGCGGCACGTTCACGTAATGTTCGGCCTGTTTATCATTATAAATGGCGTTAATTACTTCACAGGCCGCGTCGGAGTAATACGCCCCGCCGCGCTGTTCCAGCTCTTTTGGTTTAACGTTCAGATCCGGATCTTTGTACAGCTCAAACAGCTGTTTCTCAACCTTCTGCACCACCTGCGCGCGGGCGCCGCCTTTGTAGTACTCGCCCATTTCAATCGCCAGCATCTCTTTTGGCTTAAAGTAGTAGAGCAGATAGGAACAAGGGATCAGGCGCAGCGAACGGAGCAGCCCTTCGCTAAACGGCAAATCAAAGATATTTTTCACCGAGTTTGCGCTCAATCGACCCGACGCCACGCCGTCAAGCAGCTCGTCAAAGCGCGAAACGCCGTTGACCAGCACATCCCGCACGAACACCAGATGATTCAGACCAAACAGATCGATATTGAGCTCATCGCTCGGGCTCAGCTTCAGCACATCGGTGATAAACATCTTCATGCCGATAGGAATATTGCATACGCCGATAAAGCGCTTAAAGCCGGTATGACGATAAACCGCTTCGGTCACCATGCCCGCCGGGTTGGTAAAGTTAATCACCCAGGCGTTCGGACAGACTTCCTGCACATCTTTCACAATGTCAAAAATGACCGGAATGGTGCGCAGACCTTTAAACAGTCCACCCGCGCCGTTGGTTTCCTGGCCTAAATAGCCGTGGCTCAGCGGAATACGCTCATCCTTTTCGCGCGCCTTAAGCTGGCCGACGCGCAGCTGAGTAGTGACGAAATCTGCGCCTTCCAGCGCCGCGCGGCGATCGAGAGTCTTGTAGACTTTCATCGGGACGCCGGCTTTTTCCACCATGCGCTGGCACAGCGCGTGGATTATATCGAGCTTTTCCTGCCCTTCCGCGACGTCCACCAGCCACAGTTCGCTAATCGGCAGTTCATGGTAACGCTTCAGGAAGCCTTCCAGTAATTCCGGGGTATAGCTGCTGCCGCCGCCGATAGTCACTACCTTCAATTTCTGGCTCATCTTTTTCTCCCTTGCGGATAGCGCGTATGCGGCACCCGCTCTCCGTTTAAATACGGACAGTTAATTTGAATATTTAGACCGCGCGGACTATTCCGCGCCCGGTTAATTAATACTGGTGAGGTGTTTCCGATAGCTGCTGGGGGTAAAAGAAGTCAGCTTCTTGAATGTTTTAATAAACAGACTTGGGCTACTGTACCCCGACTCATAGGCGATATCGGTCACCGAGTAGTTGGTTATCTCCAGCTGTTTTTTGGCGAAGTTGATGCGAATATCGTTAATCATCTGCATCGGCGTTTTGGCATAATAACGCTGGGTGGCCCGGGTTAAGTATTCCTGAGTTTTCCCGGAAAGCTCGACCATATTTTCCAGCGCCCCCTCGCCAAATTTAAGCTTATCGTGCATACCCTCAACGGTATTTTTTAACCATTGCGGAATAACGTCTTCCGTAGGTTCTTCACGATAATGCCGCAAACGATTCAGGGTGTAAAAAGACACCAGCTCGATAAATTCGTCGAATTCAGTTTCGCGAAAATTCAGTGATGCAATAACCGACTCAATATAACTGAGAAAAGTACTTTTAACGGCATAGACCTGTGAGGCGACCAGACCAAACGGCAGCAGCGGCAGATAGTGTTTCTCAAAGAAACTTTTGCTGATGCCAACGTTAAGAATGCGCGTCGCACCAAATTCATAAAAACTCTGGTGATGCGACCCCATTGGGATGAAGACAAAATCCCCGCGCTCCAGCAGCACCCGCTTGCCATTAATAACCTGATAATAGCGCCCGGTTAAAACGATGGTGTACTCGTAGTAATCATGCTGGTGAAGCCCGCTTACGCTCTCCGTTTTGTTATAGATGACCACATGAAAGTTCTTGCCGTTAAAGAGTTGTTGCTCCCGGGCGGTACTGATTTCAGTGGTCATCATCTTTGGCTGCCTCATCGTGTCGATGACCTATTGTACCTTCTCGTGCAGCTCAATCAATTCGGCAACCAGCTCACGAGCCAGCATTGAGGTCATCAGATGATCCTGCGCATGAACCAGCACCAGGCTCACCTTCATTTTGCCTTCACCCTCATCGCTCTCAATCAGCTGCGTCTGCACAAGGTGCGCTTCGCTCAGCGCCATGCGCGACTGTTCCATCATCGTTTTCGCCGCCTCGAAATCTCCCTGCTTTGCCTGCTTCAGCGCGGCATAAGCCAGGCTGCGCGCTTGACCGGAGTTGATAATCAGCCCCATCACCACCTCTTCGAGGTCGTTTACCACGGTCTCTTCTGCTGCGATGTTATCCAGATCAAACATAATGACTCCCTTATTTCCAGGACGGTACGGGAAATCTCCCGTACCGCTCAATGTTAGAATTTCAGTGCGTTAGCGATATCTTCTTCGCTCTCTTCCTGCTCAATGACGCCCTGCGCTTTGTTGGAAATCACCACAAACGGCAGGTAGACCAGGGTGGACACGGCAAGGTTGAACAGGGCCAGCAGCAGAGCGGCTACGCTACCGTTGGTGTTAAAGAAGGCGCCTAAACCGGTCGGCATGGTCCACGGCGCGATATTGGTAATCGGCGGGATGATGCCCAGGGTATAAGCCGTCATGGTGATAGCCGCCAGCAGAGGCTGAATCAGAATGAAGGGGATAAACATCACCGGGTTCATAATGATCGGCAGACCGAACAGGATTGGCTCGTTAATCTGGAAGATGCCTGACGGCAGCGCCAGTTTCGCCACCTGACGATGATCCTCACGACGTGAAGCGATAAAGATGGCGATGATTAAGCCCAGAGTCGCGCCGGTACCGCCAAGGAAGATGTAGGAATCCAGCATCGGCTTGGCCCACATATGGAAGCTCTTACCCGCGGCCAGCGCGGCCTCGACGGAACCGTACTGCTGGTAGGTTGCAATGTTTTCCAGCGCCCACGGCGTCATGATTCCGCTATCCAGCGCTGACAGCGCCAGCGACCCGTGTACGCCGAAGAACCACAGCAGCGAGGTGAAAATGACGTATGCCCAGCCTACGACGGCGCCCATTGAAGCCAGCGGCGTGGAGATAGTGTCCATGATGATCTGGTGGAAGTTAGTCCCCCAGTGGGTCAACGCCCAGGAGATAATCCCCATAATCGAGAGGATGATAAAGGCCGGGATGACCGCAGAGAATGAACGGGAAACCGAAGCCGGCACGCTGGACGGCAGCGTAATCACCCAGTTGCGATGCACGATAAAGGTGAACATCTCGGCAACGACCAGCCCGATGACAATACCAGAAATGATATTGGCGCCGCCTAACCAGTTCGCACCCACGGCGTAGGCTTCACCGACGCTATAAGGCGTGACGGTCATAAATGCCGCAACGGCCAGTAAACCGGCGGCCATCGGGTCTACTCTCCGCTCCTCAGCTAAAGCGGAGCCAATAAAGAAAGGCGCCATGAGCGACATAATGCCAAGCGTACCGTTATAAACGTTACCGCCGATAGCTTTAAAACCGTTAAGCGTTTCTATTGTAGACGCATCCAGACGGATGCCCATTGAATAAAAGAATGAGCCGTCGCCAAAGCTCAAAAATACGTTGTTAATTAAAACAAACATCGCCCCGGCTAGCGTCAATGGCATTAACTTAATAAAGCCGTTTTTAATTGCATTGACGTGGGGCTGTCTTCCTATTTTGACGGCAAAAGGCAGGAGTACCTTTTCAAGCGAGTCAATCACTTTACTCATAATAAATACCCTTTAAGGCCGCAATATAGTCACTGCGGCAATGATAGATGAAATTACTCTTTGACGGGAAAATAAACTCTGGGTATTTCGGACAGCGAGCAGCTAAAACACACCCTCACGAAATTCTAACCGCTGCTATCCGAAATATGTCGAGTTTTAAAATAAAATTATTGTGCAGCAGCTTTCTTAATGGCCGCAACGGCCGCTTTCAGAACACCTAAACCATCGATCTTACCGTACAGAACAGAATCAATGACTTCTACGGGTTTATTTGGCAGTAAACGCTGAATGTCCGGCAGCATATAGGAAATTTGTGGGCCTAATAATACGACATCCGCATCAGGTCCTTTTTCACCGGCTAAGGTCTCCGGAAATGCTTCAATAATCACCGGCACTTCATACTTCTCGGCCTGGGCACGCATTTTCGATACCAGCAGTGATGTCGACATCCCAGCAGAACAGAACAGGTAGATATGTTTCTTTTCCATGAACGCTTCCTCAATTTGTGTGACCCGGTCCTCTCTGCATCATTGATGCCTGAGAGGCGGTAAGAGATGTTTCTTTGAATTAGTATTGTTTATGCATTGAGTATACGGCATCGATCGACAGCAGGATAATTCCTCCTTGAACAGAATTGTCTCTCATTGACCTCGCGTTTTGACTGCCTTCACATTTCCCTCAAATAATTCGCGCAATTAAATAAGCATCAGAACTCATAAAAAAACCCGACCAATGGTCGGGCTTTCGTAGGAATCAGCACTATGGCGGGGCGTTACTTACTGTTGCGCGGGTCGGTATCATACTCGGCACAGGTCTGATAACCAGAATTCATCACGCGGCCAGTTTCATCCAGCGCAACGAAGTAGGTTTCAATTTTACCATCGCGTTGACCCAGGATATATGTCTGGCAGGTACCGCGCGCGTGGATCATGGTGACTTCTGATGAAGGCTTACCGGCAATTTGCGCAACCTGCGCGCGGGTCATGCCTTTCTTAACGTCTTTAACCACGGGTTGAGTAAACTGATCTTTCGTACGGTCGTAGGCCGTACACCCTGCCAGCAGGGTCAATACTGCTGCTGCGCCCAGAAATCCTGCAAAATGCTTGTTCATATACCATCCTCTTTTTTTTGGCGTGTTAATAAGCCTGGAATAAATATCGTTATTTTTCAAGCCGAAGGTGGAAATGAAGCGAAATTAAGAGCTTTCCAATAATAAATCCCCTCTTGTTGAGGTTGCCTGCTTTTGCTTCACTCAAAATTGTGATCCTTGTCGTTTTACCGGCAAAGAGGTAGGTTAAACCACTGCTGATTGGCAAACAGATTCACTTCCCGGAGGGCGCAATGACGCTACAACAAGAGATTATTCAGGCGCTGGGCGCAAAACCCCAGATCGATGTCGAAGCCGAGATACGCCGCAGCGTAGACTTTTTGAAGGCCTATCTTCAGAGATACCCTTTTATTAAATCACTGGTCCTCGGCATCAGCGGCGGCCAGGATTCAACGCTGACCGGTAAATTGTGTCAGTTAGCCATCAACGAGCTGCGTGCCGAAACCGGTGACAGCAGCCTGCAGTTTATTGCCGTGCGCCTGCCCTACGGCGTGCAGGCGGATGAGCAGGACTGCCAGGACGCTATCGCTTTTATTCAGCCGGATCGCGTATTAACGGTCAATATCAAAGGCGCCGTGCTGGCCAGCGAACAGGCGCTGCGCGAGGCCGGGATTGAACTTAGCGACTTTGTTCGCGGTAACGAAAAAGCCCGCGAACGCATGAAGGCGCAGTACAGCATCGCCGGAATGACCCACGGCGTCGTGGTGGGTACCGACCATGCGGCGGAAGCCATTACCGGATTCTTCACCAAATACGGTGATGGCGGTACGGATATTAACCCTATCTTTCGCCTTAACAAACGCCAGGGCAAACAGCTGCTGGCCCAGCTAGGCTGCCCGGAGCATCTGTATAAAAAGCTGCCGACCGCCGATCTTGAGGACGACCGCCCCTCCCTGCCGGACGAAGTGGCGCTGGGCGTGACCTACGAAAATATCGATGATTATCTGGAAGGCAAAGCGCTGGATGAGAAAATTGCGAAAACGATTGAAGGCTGGTATTTGAAAACCGAGCATAAACGCCGACCGCCGATTACGGTCTTCGACGACTTCTGGAAAAAGTAATTCGCCTCTCCCCCTCCGCCCCGACCCGGTTCGGGGCGATTTTTTATCCTTTTCGCCTCTTCCTTCGACTGCTATACTGGATAAATAACCAGCACCAGGAACAAAAGTGGCAAGAAGGCAATCCGCCCCGCGTCTCGAATTTGAAGCGGCGGCAATTTATGAGTATCCCGAACATCTGCGACCGTGGCTTGAGGCTTTGCCCAGGCAGCCGGGGGTGTATCTGTTCCACGGCGAAAGCGATACCCTACCGCTCTATATCGGGAAAAGCGTGAATATCCGCAGCCGGGTGTTGTCGCATCTGCGCACGCCCGACGAAGCGGCGATGCTGCGCCAGTCCCGGCGCATTACCTGGCAACGAACGGCGGGAGAGCTGGGCGCACTCTTATTAGAGGCACAGCTCATTAAAGAACAGCAGCCGCTATTCAATAAGCGTCTGCGGCAAAACCGACAGCTATGTTCATTACGCCTGGCTGACGCCCGTCCGCAGGTGGTGTACGCCAGCGAGCTGGATTTTTCCCTGCAAAGCGATCTCTATGGTCTTTTTGCCAACCGCCGCGCGGCGCTGCAGGCGCTGCAAAAAATTGCCGACGAGCATCGCCTGTGCTACGGATTAATGGGCCTCGAGCCGCTCAACCGCGGGCGGGCCTGCTTTCGTTCGGCGCTCGGCCGCTGCGCGGGCGCCTGTTGCGGAAAAGAGAGCGTTGAAACACACCAGCAGCGTCTGGTCGACAATATGCAAAAGATGCAGCTGGTATGCTGGCCCTGGGCCGGGGCGATCGCGCTGGAAGAGAGCAGCGAGGATATGACCCAATACCACATTATTCAAAACTGGCTTTGGCTTGGCGCGGTAGAGTCTCTGTCGCAGGCGTCATCACTCACGCGCCTGTCGGCCAAATTTGACCATGACGGTTATAAAATATTGTGTAAGCCGTTGCTCAGCGGCCGCTATAAGCTCCATCCTCTGTGAGGCGAATGTCAGCCCCGATGCGCTATCGGGGCAATTACCAGCCGCCCCCGCCGCCGCCGCCCGAGCCGCCTCCGGATGAACCGCCTCCGGAGGAACCGGAGCCGCTGTAACCTGAACCTGATGATGAACCGCTCCCTGAACCGCTATCCGGCGTTGACATAGAGGCGGTTCGGCAGGCTTCGCTGAAGTGGTGGACGCTTCCCCAGTCGGCGCCGGCAAACGCATGCGACACGGCGCCTGTACTACTCAGGTAGTGGGCAAAGGTATTTGCCCATGTTTTCCCTACGCCAAGCGCCAGGGCAACCGGCAGCAGCGCTTCAAAATGGGAAATCATCTGCTCGGGCGGATAGATAATCTGATAACGATGCTTTTCGGCGGTGCCCAGATAGCGCATCAATCCTTTCGCGATAGCCAGTTCATCAAGCCCGCGCTGCGTATAGCGAGGCGTTTTCCAGGCAACGAAAACGCACAGCACCAGCGCGGCAATAAGCGCGCCAATGTATCCTGACGGAAGCTGGGTGATGGGCAGTATACCAAAGAGAAAAATCCCGCCTCCCAGCGTCGCGAAGGGGCCGAAGATCGCCAAAAAAAAGAGCGGCACCGGCCCCCAGGCACGCCACATTTCCCGCGGGCGGCATATAAAGCGCAGCAAACAGGCGAGCATCGCTCCGCCAATCAGCATAAAAACCGCGGCCGGTATCGTCAGCAGCGCGGCCTCCGTATTAACCCAAAGACCGCAGGCCACCGGCACCAACAGCGCAATGTAGATGCAGCGCCGCAGCGGCTGCCCCCATTTGCGAAATAATTTATCCCGCTGCGCTTCACAACGCTTTTCCTGCTCTTCACGCGCTGTCTGCATCGATCGCTGATGGGCCTTGCTGAGATCGATATTTTTTTGTTTACCTTTAAAGAGCGTACTTAATAGCTGCCTGTCATCATAGTTTAATTGCCGGTTTCCCTCGACGGGCAAACGGGTCAGCCGCTGTTTTACGCCGGCGTTCGCAAGCCACGGGTTAGGGGTGTGTTGACTGTCCCCGCTGACCGCCATTCCGCGTTTAACCACCAGCGCTAATAAATCGCTACTAAAAGCCACATCATCATATTTACGCCGGGTGATAAAACGCAGGTAGCCGGGAGACATGCCGGGAGGCGGCGAATAAAGCGCAACGACCGGCGGCATTTTTAGTCCGGCTTTGGTGACGTTTTTTCGCCACCACATCAGGTAATAAGCGGCCATCAGCAGCAGAGGTAGCCAGACCACGCTGGTTTTTAGGGTGGGGATAAGGAGATGCACCAGCGGCAAAGCGGCCTCCGGCGCCGGAGCGTCGGCAAGGATCGACCGAGGCCAGGTATAGACAACGGTCAGCCCCTCCCCCCGCGCCAGAGGCCGCAGGGTGCGTACGCTACCGTCAGGAAGCACCTGCGCGTTGTGTTCTTTCGCCCCTGCGACGCCGGTATAAACATCAAGCGATCGCACTCTGGCGTCCTTAGCGTCGGCGTTGAGATTTCCGGCGGCGTCCGGCAGTTCAAGACGAAAGCTGGCCTTGCTGATAGGCCACGCCCAGTCATTGCCCGTCACGTTCCAGTAAAGCTCATCCCATTCGGGGAAGCGGCTGAAATGGTTGCTGATTTGATAGCGAATCTCGTAGTTATAGATCCCTGGTTTCAGGACCCGTTCGCCGCTGCCTATGCGTACCGTCAGGTTTTTTTCCGCTTCATCAAGGCTAAACGGCTCAGGCACGCCATCGCGCAACACCGACTCAATCGCGTAATACACGCGAAAGATCTTGCCGTCCTGGCGGTTCCAGGTCAGGGGCAGCGTACGGAAAATCCCCCGCCGAATCTGCCTGCCCAGAGAAAGTACTTTGATATTTTCCCGCATCTCCATGCTACCGTCCGGGTTAAAGCGCGCCCGGGCATCGAAAGAGAGGATATGTTCATACGCTGGAATAGCGCCAACGGGAAGCTGGGAAGCATCCTTGATGATGATCATGTCGCCGGCGGCAAAAGCCGCGCTGATGTTCAGAAGCAGCAGCAGGACGAGGGTGCGCAGCCCCCGAAAAAGCAAATTCACCATTTAATCACGCCATCCGCGGTGATTTAGCTTCTTCTGGTGAGTCCAGCTCGAAGAAAACTTCCGTTTGAAAATTAAACAGTCGCGCCAGCAGCAGGCTGGGGAAAGACTCGACCAGGATATTGAAATCGCGCACCGTACCGTTGAAGTAGCGGCGAGCCATCTGCAGCTGCTCTTCTATTTCGCTGAGAGATTGCTGTAAGGCAAGGTAGTTTTCGCTGGCTTTAAGTTCCGGGTACGCTTCGCCAAGCGCGAAAACGCGCCCTAGCGTACCAGAGTACTGGCGTTCGCTGTCGGCGATCTGTCGGGTGCTGCCGACCAGTTCGCCGCGCTGGCGGGAGATCTCTTCCAGCAGTTCTTTTTCATGCTGCGCATAGCGTTTCACCAGGCTCAGTAGATTCGGCGCCAGGTCGTGGCGGCGCTTAAGCTGTACGGCAATGCCGCTCCAGGCTTCGTCCTTGAAACGTCGCAGGGAGATAAAGCGGTTATAGGTCATCACGACCCAGATGAGGACGACAACGAGGACGGCAAGGCCGATATACATTTCCATATGCAAGATCCATGAGCAGAGTAGGCTTTAGACCAGGACACCAGAGTCCGTGGCGATGGCACTCATACTGGCACATTCGTCCCTGCCGGGTAAATCAGCTTGTCGCTACAGATAAAGAAAAACCGCCGGTCCTGCCCAAAGCCTGTTGGCGTTATTGGGCAAGACCGGCGGTCTTAAGTCAGCGCGCTGAGTTATTCAGCAGGTGCAGGCATTTTACCTTCCGGCGCTTTACGATCTGTCAGATGCTTCTCAAAATTGGCATTGAACTGCTTTTTCTGTTCCGGCGTCAGAATGTTGTAAATCTTATTCTGGGTTTCCAGACGAGCCAGCGCCATCTCTTTATGCTGGGCTTCCATCTTATCAATCTGCGCTTCCGCTTTTGCCTTATCGAAGGTATCGCTGGCTACCAGCTCATGCATCGCGCGGCGCTCATCCAGGGACGGACGCTTCATGTTGTCGCGCTGGCTCTTCATAATGTCGCGGATTTGCGTTTTCTGCGCATCGGTCAGGTTCAGCCCTTTAAACATCATTTCATGTGGGCCCGCAGGTCCGCGCTTATGATGCATCATCGGCGCGTTATCGGTTGGGGTTGCAGTAGCGTCAGCCGCGTGGGCCAGGTTAGCCGCGCCCAGAGCCAGAGTAGAGGCAACAAACAGTGCAGTAATCTTCTTCATAGTTCAATCCTTACTTTGCGTTATTCTTACGGCGCGTTGCCGTGTTGACGAGATTAACTTTACGACGTTTATCGTCAATTAATCAGAGCAAGCGTAAAACATTGAAAGTGTAAAAAACATTTTCTCGCCAATTATGGAGAAAATAAGGAAAATGAGGGAATAAATGCAATAAAAAATAAATAAGCAACTGTTTTATTGGGAAATTATGAAGATTATAAATCAGCAGAGATTAAAAACAAAGCATTTAACCAGGAATAATCTGCAATCAATGGACAGAGCACGAAAAAATAAGATGGCTGCGGAAAAATAAACGCTGAAATAAATGCCGCCGCCCGGACGGGCGACGGATTCACCGGAAGCGCTCCAGCATGAGCCCGGCGCGCTGGCCGAAGGCGACGCTGGGATTGGGAAACAAAACGTACTCTTGCTCCCTTTCCACTATGTAGCGGGTATCGCCATCCTCAGCAAGCAGCGTCCCGGCGGCAAACGGCGTAAAGTTCAGCGTCTGCGCCGACATATGCAGCCGGAAACTGTCGCTGCTGCGGGTAATTTGCTGTACCACCCTGTAGCGCAGCGGCGCGTGCGCCTCTTCCGCCGCCACTTCTCCCGCCAGCAGCAGCGACAGCGCGCGTTGAGTCGCCGCGAACAAGCGCAGATCGTTTTCGCCAAAAGGTAGCGCCTTGCCGAGCTCCAGCGTGCAGGAGCGCGCGCCGAAGCGTTCGCAGCTGAAATGGGTAAAAGTCCCGCCAGGCTGCTGATGAAACACCAGCGCCTCCAGCCCTGCCGCCCCTAACCAGCGCAAAAACGCTTCATCCCACGGCGTATCCCGCGCCGGCAGGACACCAAAGCGGGTATGCAGCGAACCGCGTATGGCGGTATGTAAATCCAGGTGCCAGCGCTCGCCGGGCGTCCCGGCATAAAATCGCGCCAGCGCATGCTCCAGCTGCCGGGCGCGAACGGTTTCATCGCTGGCGCTAAAAGCGCGCCATCGCTCGCCGAACATCCGGTTGATATCGCTGTGCATATAGCGCTTGTTGGCCCGCAGCGCCGGAGGGTTACCAAAGATCGCCAGCAGCCGCCAGCGGAGCGGTATTTCCCCACGAAACAGCTGCCGCAGCAGTAAATCGGTGATTTCGACCGGCGCGGTTTCATTGCCGTGAAGCCCGGATGACAAAACCAATGACCGATCGCAGGGTTCATGAGGAATGAGCTGCAGAATACCGCAGTCAATCCAGTGCCAGCGAAAATGCGCGGTTTGACCATGGAAATGGTGGGGCAGACGCCCCGCCAGAGTAAGTGCCAGAAAGTCGTCCACGACGCCTCCTTATTGCTGAAACGGATACACTGAGCCCAGGCGCAGGATTTGCGTTAAGCGGTCGAGCGCCTCGCGGCCTTCGCGCAGCAGCTGCGGATCCGCGAGATCGACCTGGGTCAGGCGATCGCGATAGTAGCGGTCTACCCAGTCATTAAGGGTGGCGAACAGCGTATCGTTCATCATGACCGCCGGATTCACCGCCTGTCGCTCGTCCTCCGTCAGCACCACCCGCAGCCTCAGGCAGGCAGGGCCGCCGCCGTTGGCCATGCTTTCGCGCAGATCGTAAACCTGTAGCTCATCGATGGGGTTATCGCCCTCCACCAGCCGGTTCAGGTAGCGCCAGACGCCTGGGTGTTCCTGCGCTTCCAGCGGCAAAATCAGCCGCATCCCGCCTTCTTCTTTGCTCAGCAGCTGGCTGTTGAACAGATAGGTCGCCACCGCCTCTTCCACCGAAACCTGACTCGCCGGCACCACCAGCGGCGTAAAGCCGGAGACCTGCTGCGCCAGCTGCTGCAGGAGCTGCGGCTGGTCAACAAACGCCTGCTCGTGGCAAAACAGCACCTGCTGATTGCTTACCGCAATCACATCGTTATGAAACACGCCCTTATCAATCACCGCCGGATTTTGTCGGGCGAAAATCACCTGCCGGGGATTGACCTGATTCAGGCGGGCGACGGCCTGGCTGGCCTCGAGCGTCTGCCGCGCCGGGTAGCGCAGCGGATTATCTTCGCCCCCCTGCTGGCGGCCGTAAATAAACAGCTGCACGCCGGGCGCGCCGTAGTCGCCGCCGAGGCGGTTGTGGTTTGCCGCCCCTTCATCGCCGAACAGCGATACCTGGGGCAGCGCGCCGTGTACGGCAAACCGCTGCTCATCGGGGAAAATCGCCCGCAGCAGCGCTTCGGTGGTCGGCGCTTCGCTGGCGCGATGGAATTTATCGTTCAGGTTGGCGACGGTCAGATGCACCCGGCCATCCAGCGAATCGGCCGAGGGGGAGACCGTGGCGGCGTTAGCCACCCACATCGATGACGCGGAGCTGACCGCCGAGAGCAGTTCCGGCGCCTGGCGCGCCGCCTTTTCCAGCACCTGCTCATCGCTACCGCTAAAACCGATCTGCCGCAACAGCGGAATGTTTGGCCGCTCCTGCGGCGGGATCAGCGCCTGCGGATAGCCAGCATCCGCCAGCGCTTTCATTTTTTTCAGCCCCTGCTTTGCCGCCAGCTGCGGGTTCGACACCCGATAGCGGTGCTTCGTCGAGGCTTCGTTGCCGAAAGATAAACCCGCATAGTGGTGGGTCAGGCCCGGCAGCCCGTCAAAGTTCACTTCCCGGGCTTTCATTGTGATGTCTCCTTACGGAAATTCAGCCCGGGGCTGAGGGTTGCCGGCAGCGCCAGCTCCGGTGATTCGAGACTGGCCATCGGCCAGGCGCAATAGTCTGCGGCGTACCACGCCCCCGGCCGGTGGTTACCGGAAGCGCCGGTACCGCCGAACGGCGCGGTGCTGGCGGCGCCGGTTAAGGGTTTGTTCCAGTTAACGATCCCGGCCCGCGCCTCCAGCAGCAGCTGGTCGAATTTGTCGCGTTCGGCGGAGATCAGCCCGCAGGAAAGCCCGAAACGGGTCGCGTTAGCGAGGGCAATCGCCTCATCGAAATGGTCATAGCGCCAGACGCAGAGCAGCGGCCCGAAGACCTCTTCGTCGGCCACCTGCGCCACCGCGCTCATCTCGATAATACCCGGCGTCAGCAGCGAGGTTCCGGCCTGCAGCAGGCGCGGCTCCAACAGGGTTTTTCCGCCGCTGGCCACGTGGGCCAGCCAGGCCTGATGTACCTTTTGCGCGGCCTGCGCTGAAATTAACCCGCCGAGGAACGGCTGAGGTTCAGCGTCCCACGCGTCGGGAATCAGCGTTTGTGACACCGTCACAAGCCGCTGAAGAAACGCATCGCCGGCCTCGCCGCGTTTTACCAGCAGCCGGCGCGCGCAGGTACAGCGCTGTCCGGCAGTAATAAACGCCGACTGAATGGTCAGATGGACCGCGGCGTCGATATCCTGTGGGTCATCGACGATCAGCGGGTTGTTGCCGCCCATCTCAAGAGCGAGAATTTTTTCCGGCTGCCCGGCAAGCTGGCGATGAAGTTGAAAACCCGTCGCAGAGCTGCCGGTAAATAGCAGGCCGTCGATGTCCGCCTGGCCGCTCAGCGCTTCGCCGGTTTCCCGCCCGCCCTGGAGCAGGTTAAGCACGCCCGGCGGCAGGCCGGCTTCGGCCCATAGCTTCACCACCGCCTCTCCGCTTTGAGGCGTCAGCTCGCTGGGTTTGAATACCACGGTATTTCCCGCCAGCAGCGCCGGAACGATATGCCCGTTAGGCAAATGTCCGGGAAAATTGTAGGGGCCAAAGACCGCCAGCACGCCGTGCGGCCGATGGCGAAGCGTCGCCTCTCCGTCCGCCATCGCGGTCTGCGCTTCCCCCGTACGGCTATGATACGCGTTCACCGAAATGGCGATTTTGTTGATCATCGCGGTAATTTCCGTTGCCGCTTCCCAGCGCGGTTTGCCGGTCTCCTGGGCGATAATCCTGGTTAATTCACCTTTGTTCGCTTCCAGTAACGAAGCAAACTTTTCCGCTATCGCTTTCCGGGCGGCAAACGGCTGACGCGCCCACGCGGGAAACGCCGCGCGCGCCGCGGTGACCGCCAGCGCCACCTGCCCGGCATCGGCATCGTTGCCCTGCCACAGCAGCGCCTGGCTTACCGGGTTATGTTTACTACGGGCCGGGCCGCGACCGCTTTGCCAGTCGCCGTTAATCCATAAACTCATGATTTTTTCTCCTCAGGGCACAGACGAACCAGGCGAATCTGGTCGCCGGGGTGGCATTTCAGGGCATCCAGCTCGCGCGCGCTTAGCACCAGGCGGTCGCTCTCCGGGTCGGCGTGAACGAGCATGGCGCGAAACTGCTGGTACTGCTCATTAGCAACCAGACAGGCCGGCCACTCGCCCGGCGCGGGCTGGCCTTCGACGACGGTGACCAGCCGGCTTTTGCGAATGGCCCGCACCCGGTCAATTTCGCACTCCAGCGTCGGGCCGCCGTCGAAGATATCGACGTAGTTGAGATAGCGAAATCCCTCTTTCTCCAGCACCGCGCGTGCCGGCGCGGTTTGCGGATGGACCTCGCCGATGACCGCTCGCGCTTCGTCGCTTAAAAAGTCGATATACAGCGGGTGCTTCGGCATCAGCGCGGCGATGAACGCCTTCTGCCCGGTGCCGCACAGGTAGTCGGCGCGGGAGAACTCCATCGCGAAGAAGCGTTTCCCGAGACTCTCCCAGAACGGCGAGTAGCCGTGTTCGTCAATGACGCCGCGCATTTCCGCCACGACCTTATCGTTGAAACGTTCGCGAAAGGCGGCCATAAACAGAAAACGCGATTTCGACAGCAGATAGCCGTTGCCCTCTTTACGCCATTTTGGATCCAGGAACAGCGTACACAGTTCGCTGCTGCCGGTATGGTCGTTACTGAGAAACAGCGTCGGCAGGGCGTTGTAGACGTTAAGCTCTTTCGATGCGTGCACCTGGGTACCGACGCGATAGTTGTACCAGGGGTCGTTAAGCCCCACGGCCACCTCAATGGCGCAAATTCCCGCTACCGCGCCGCTGGCGCAGTCCTCAAGAACGAACACATAACCCTGCTCGCTTTTCGGCAGCTCGCCGCGCCAGGTCATCTGCGAACGTTCAATGCGCGCGGCCAGCGTGGCCTCATCGGCCGGCAGCGACGTCAGGCCGCCGCCGGTCTCGCCCGCCAGGGTCATTAGCCCCGGCAGATCGCCTTTTTCTACAGGACGGATCACCATCATGATGAGACCCCCGCGAGAAAGCGTTTGCAGGCCAGTTCGAAGCGATCCAGCCCGGCGTTGATCTCTTCTTCGCTGATAATCAGCGCCGGAGCGAAACGCACCACGTTGGCGCCGGCGATCAGCATCATCAGCCCCTCTTCCGCCGCCTCATTACTGATGGTCTTCGCCTTGCCGGCATATTCATCCTTCAGCACGCAGCCGATAAGCAGCCCCAGGCCGCGAATCTCTTTAAACAGGCCGTAACGCGCGTTAATCGCGTTGAGCCGTTCGCAGAACCATTGATGGCGCTGCTTAACGCCGCTGAGCACTTCGCGGGTGTTGACGATGGCAAACACTTCTCCCGCCACCGCGCAGGCCAGCGGGTTGCCGCCGTAGGTCGTGCCGTGGGTGCCGACGGTCATCACGCTGGCGCAGCGCTCCGATGCCAGCAGCGCGCCGATCGGGAAACCGCCGCCCAGCGCTTTCGCGGTGGAAAGCACGTCCGGCGTCACGCCGTAGTGCATATAGGCGTACAGCTCCCCGGTACGGCCGACGCCGGTCTGGACTTCGTCGAAAATCAGCAGCGCGTTGTGCGCATCGCACAGTTCACGCAGGCCGCGCAGGAAGTCCGCATCCGCAGGCACGACGCCGCCTTCACCCTGCATCGGTTCAACGATCACCGCGCAGGTATTGTCGTCGATCAGCGCCTTTGCCGAGTCGAGGTCGTTATAGATGGCGTGCTGAATCTGCGGCGGCAGCGGCGCAAAATCCTGCGAATAGGCCGGCTGGCCGCCAGCGGAAACGGTAAACAGCGTGCGGCCGTGGAAGGCATTCTTGAACGCCACGATGCCGCTTTTCTCACTGCCGAAACGATCGTGGGCATATTTGCGCGCCAGTTTTAGCGCCGCTTCGTTGGCTTCGGCCCCGGAGTTACAGAAAAAGACCCGGTCGGCAAAAGTGGCGTCAATCAGCTGCTTAGCCAGACGCAATACCGGCTCATTGGTATAGCCGTTACCGGTATGCCAGAACTTTTCCGCCTGCGCGGTCAGCGCTTTAACCAGCCGAGGATGAGCGTGACCGAGGGCGTTCACCGCAATGCCGCCGGCAAAATCGATATACTCTTTTCCCTGCTGATCCCACAGGCGTGACCCCTCGCCGCGTACCGGAATAAAAGCCGCTGGCGCGTATACAGGCATCATCCATTCATCAAAGTTGCTACGCGTAATTGACTGAGACATATCGACCTCTTCCGGTAAATAAAAAGTTTAAATAATGTTAATGAATATGGTTATTACGCTGTAAATGTAGATTGCACGGTTCGTGCCAGCCAGAGGTAAAAATGCATAAATCGAGGTCGTCAACGAAATATCAATAAGTTACGAAAGACCGTTATTCACATAAAATGCATAAAAAGTGAATAAAAATACTAAAAGAGGCTTTTACAGTGGAATAAAAAGAAAGATTATGCAGGGGTAAGATATAATTCTGTAATTGTGATCCTTGACGAAATTTATCGGCAATAATCGCCCTTTTTTGGCGCAGCGCGTCCCAGAATGGTGCACAGTTTGTGCAAACAGGCTACCAACCGCTGCAATCGGCAGAATAAATCGCCTTTGCGCAGCCAGCCCGGCGAATTTCTGCTACCATCCCTGCACTATTCACCTTGCACAGTGGCAGCGACTATGAAATTTGTCTCTTTTAATATCAACGGCCTGCGTGCCCGCCCGCATCAGCTGGCCGCCATCATCGATAAACACCAGCCCGACGTCATCGGCCTACAGGAAACCAAAGTTCACGACGATATGTTTCCTCTCGAAGAGGTGGCAAAGCTGGGCTATAACGTCTTTTATCACGGGCAGAAAGGCCATTACGGCGTCGCGCTGCTGACCAAAGAGACGCCGATCTCCGTGCGTCGCGGTTTCCCAAACGATGGTGAAGAGGCCCAGCGCCGCATCATCATGGCGGAAATCCCTTCCCCGTTTGGCAACGTGACGGTGATTAACGGCTATTTCCCGCAGGGCGAAAGTCGCGATCATGAAACCAAATTCCCGGCGAAGGCGGCGTTTTATCAGAACCTGCAAAACTACCTTGATACCGAACTGAATAAAGAGAATCCGGTACTGATCATGGGCGACATGAATATCAGCCCGACCGATCTCGATATCGGCATCGGTGAAGAGAACCGCAAGCGCTGGCTGCGTACCGGCAAGTGTTCCTTCCTGCCGGAAGAGCGCGAATGGATGGAGCGCCTGCTGAGCTGGGGCCTGGTGGATACTTACCGCCATGCGAATCCGCAGGATAACGAACACTTCTCGTGGTTCGACTATCGCTCTAAGGGCTTTGACGATAACCGCGGGCTGCGTATCGATCTGCTGCTGGCAAGCACCCCGCTGGCGCAGCGCTGCATCGAAACCGGCATCGACTACGAAATTCGCGCAATGGAAAAGCCGTCCGACCACGCGCCGGTATGGGCGACCTTTAAAGTCTAAATATTCCCTCCGTCAGGCTCTCCCGTCCGGAGAGCCTGAGCCATATCAAAAAAGCCGCCGTCAGAGATTGTGAACGGCGGCAAACTATTATACTGTCGCGCGCACTTCAGACCGCCCGCGCCATACAGGAGAACCCAATGCAAAAGAAGCCGTCATAAAGCAGAATATAAGCTGCTTTTTGTTGTGGTGATATTGAGCATTGTCGCCTGTATTATTCAGCAATCGGGTTTTGCCGGGCTGGTTACCCATTTTGATCGTCTGCGCGAAATGATCCGCCAGAGCGGCGCCTTCGGCTATACGCTCTATATTCTGCTGTTTATCGTCGCCACCCTTTTTTTGCTACCGGGCACTCTTTTAGTGATTGCCGGCGGGGTGATTTTCGGTCCGCTGGCGGGAACCTTGCTATCGCTGCTGGCGGCGACGCTCGCCTCCTCCGCGTCGTTTCTGTTCGCCCGCTGGCTGGGCCGCGAGCTGCTGCTTAAATACGTCGGGCAGACGGCGATTTTTCAGGCCATTGAAAAAGGCATCGCCCGTAGCGGCACCGATTTTTTAATTCTGACCCGGCTCATCCCGCTGTTTCCCTATAATGTACAGAACTACGCCTATGGCCTGACGGCGATTCCATTCTGGTCGTTTACCTTTATTTCCGCCCTCACCACCTTGCCCGGCATATTTATCTATACGCTGATGGCCAGCGAGCTTATCCGCGAGGGTATCACCCCCCTGTTTATACTGAAGCTGACCCTCGCGGGGCTGGCTTTATTTGTCCTGATTCAGGCGGCGAAAAGATATGCCCGCTATCGGCGAATCGAGACATCACGGATACAGGCTCACGATGAAAAATAGCAACGCGCGCTACCGGCTAGCCATCGGCATGACGCTGTTTGCGCTTCTGCTGGCATGGTGGCTGATACCCGGCGTCAATGAGTTTATGCAGCGCAGCCTCGCCGCTTTTGCCACGCTCGATCAGCAGGCTATTGAACGCTTTATCGACTCCTGGGGCCCGCAGGCGGCGCTGGTCTCCTTCGCCCTGATGATTTTGCAGGCGATTATCGCCCCGCTTCCCGCCTTCCTGATCACCTTCGCTAACGCTTCCCTGTTCGGCGCCTTCTGGGGCGGCGCGCTGTCGTGGGTGAGCGCGATGGCCGGCGCGGCGCTGTGCTTTTTTATCGCCAGAGCGCTCGGCCGCGACGCGGTGGAAAAGCTCACCGGCAAGAGCGTACTGCAGAGTATGGATGGCTTTTTTACCCGCTACGGCAAACACACCATATTAATCTGCCGTCTGCTCCCTTTCGTTCCCTTCGACCCGGTGAGCTACGCCGCCGGGCTGACGTCAATGCGCTTTCGCCACTTTATGCTGGCCACCGGTCTCGGCCAGCTGCCCGCGACGATAGTCTATTCGTGGACCGGCAGCCTGCTGACCGGCGGCACATTCTGGCTGGTGACCGGTTTATCGATCCTGTTTGCGCTGGCGATTGTGGTGGTCGTCGCGAAAGCGCTCTATCTTGAACAACAAAAGAGGCGTTCACGATGAGCTTACCCCCTCTGAAGTCTATTCCGCTGATTCTTCGCCCGCAGGCCTGGCTGCATCGTCGCCACTACGGCGAGGTGCTCAGCCCTATCCGCTGGTGGGGCCGTATTCCGCTGGTGTTTTACCTGGTGTCGATGTTCGTCGGCTATCTGGAACGCAAGCGTTCGCCCCTCGATCCGGTGCTGAGATCGCTGGTCAGCGCCCGCGTCGCGCAGCTGTGCCTGTGCGAGTTTTGCATTGATATCACCAATATGAAGCTGGCGGAACGCAGCGGCGGCAGCGCTAAGCTGCTGGCGGTCGCCGAATGGCGGAACAGCGCGCTGTTCAGCGACCGCGAGCGGCTGGCGCTGGAGTATGCCGAGGCGGCCAGCATGACGCCGCCGGTGGTCGACGATGCGCTGCGCGACAGGCTGGCAGGCCAGTTTGACGCCCGCGCGCTCACCGAACTCACGGCGCTGATCGGTTTACAAAACCTGTCGGCGCGCTTTAATTCGGCCATGGCGATCCCCGCCCAGGGATTGTGCCGGATCCCAACCGATTCAAAACCATAAGGAGTGGTTATGCGCAGTGTGCTGGTCTTCGCTTTGCTGTTGCTCTCCCCGCTGGCCGCCAGCGCCGGCTGGCAATCCCTACAACAAGAAGCCCGCGGCCAGACGGTGTGGTTTAACGCCTGGGGCGGCGATCCGGCGGTGAACCGCTATCTCGACTGGGTCAGCGGTGAGGTAAAGCGCGACTACGCTATCGACCTGCGCATCGTGCATATTGCGGATGCCGCCGACGCGGTAAAGCGCATCCAGACCGAAGCCCGCGCCGGACGCAGTAAAGGCGGTTCCATCGATCTGCTTTGGGTCAACGGCGAAAACTTCCGCACCCTGAAAAACGCCAGGCTGCTGCAAACCCGGTGGGCGGAAACCCTGCCCAACTGGCGCTTTGTCGATACGCAAAAGCCGGTGCGCGAGGATTTCTCCATCCCCACCGACGGCGCCGAGTCGCCGTGGGGCGGCGCGCAGCTCACTTTTATCGCCCGCCGCTCACAAACGCCCGACGGGCCCACCACTCCGCAGGCGCTGCTGGCTTTCGCCGCCGCGCATCCCGGCAGCGTCACCTACCCGCGTCCGCCGGATTTTACCGGTACCGCGTTTCTTGAACAGCTGCTGCTGACGCTGACTCCGCGGCCCGACGCGCTACGCCAGCCGCCTGAGGAGGCCACCTTCGCCGCCGTGACCGCGCCGCTGTGGCACTATCTTGATCGGCTTCACCCTCTGCTGTGGCGCCAGGGCCGCGACTTCCCGGCTTCGCCCGCCCGCATGGATGCCATGCTTAAAAATGGGACCCTCAGGCTGTCCATCACCTTTAACCCGCTGCACGCGCAGCAAAAAGCGGTCAGCGGCGAGCTGCCGAAAGACAGCTACGGTTTCGGCTTCCGCGAGGGGATGCTTGGCAACGTCCACTTTGTGGCGATCCCGGCCAATGCCCGGACGACGGCGGGGGCGAAAGTGGTCGCGAATTTCCTGCTCTCGCCGCAGGCCCAGCTGCGCAAGGCCGACCCGACTGTGTGGGGCGACCCCAGCGTGCTGGATCCGGCGAAATTAACCGAGACTGAGCGGCAGGCCTTTAACGCCGTTGTGCCGCAGAATATGCCGCCGATGCTGGGTGAACCGCACGCGGCCTGGGTTGACGCGCTGGAGCAGGAATGGCTGCGCCGCTACGGCACGCACTAAGGCTGCTGGCCTGGGCCGCCGTCGCGCTGATCTATCTGCCGCTGCTGCCGGCCGCTGCGCTGATGGCGCTTCCGGCGCTCCGCCGCGCGCGCTGGCTGTCGCTGTTTGCCGACCCGCAATTCAGCCAGGCGCTGGCGGCGACTCTCGTCTCAACCCTGCTATCGGTTGGCGGCGCGCTGATCATCACGCTCACCGTCGTGGCCGCACTCTGGCCGTCGGGCGGCTGGCGGCGGCTGGCCGCAAGGCTCCCTCTGCTGCTGGCGGTACCTCACGTGGCCTTCGCCACCGCAGCCCTGCTGCTCTTCGCCGATGGCGGCTGGCTCCCGCGCCTGTTGCCCTTTTTTACCCCGCCGGTTGACCGCTACGGCATTGGACTGGGCCTGACGATGGCGCTCAAAGAGAGCGCGTTTCTGCTGTGGGTGGTTTATGGCCTGTTAGGCGAGAAACGCCTGGCCGGACAGGCGACGGTATTAAAAAGCCTCGGCTACGGACGCTGGCAGTGCCTGAAATGGTTAGTCTTGCCCACGCTGCTTCCGGCGCTGTCGATAGCGCTGCTGGCCACCGCCGCCTGGAGCCTTTCGGCGGTCGACGTCGCGCTGGTGATTGGCCCGGGTAACCCGCCGACGCTGGCGGTGCTGGCCTGGCAATGGTTAAGCCAGGGCGATGAGATCCAGCAGGCGAAAGGCGCCCTCGCCAGCCTGGTACTGCTGCTGACGCTCGCCATCATGGCGCTGGCGGCGTGGGGAGTCTGGCGTCTCTGGCGACGGCGGATCCCGCAGGTTCAGGGGATCCGCCGCCCGCAGCCGCGGGCGCTCGCCGGGAAAAGCTTCGCCCTTCTTCTGCCGCTGTGCGGCGTGGCCTGCGCCCTGCTGCTTGCCGCGGCGGCGCAGAATAGCCAGCCGGTCAGCGATAGCGTCAGCAACAGCCTGTGGCTTGGACTCTGCTCAGCGTCGCTCGGCGCGGTTATCTGCCTGCTGTGGCTGGCGTCTGGCCCTTCCCGTTTCGACGGATGGATCTGGCTGCCGCTGATTTTACCGGCGCTGCCGCTGGTAGACGGCCAATATCAGCTGGCGCTGTATACGTGGCTGGACGGCGAGTGGGTCGCCGTTTTATGGGGGCACCTGCTGTGGGTCGTGCCGTGGATGCTGTTTATTCTGCGTCCCGCCTGGCGCGCTCGCGACCCGCGCATGGAGCTGCTCGCCCGCACCCTCGGCTGGCAACGAGGCCGCATCTTCTGGCTGGTTACCTTACCCGCCCTGACGCGTCCTCTGCTGACCGCGCTGGCGGTGGGCTTTTCGGTAAGCATCGCGCAATATCTGCCGACGTTATGGCTGGGGGGCGGACGGTTCCCGACGCTCACCAGCGAAGCCGTCGCGCTGAGCAGCGGCGGCGAGACGTCCACTCTGGCCGCGCAGGCGCTATGGCAGCTACTGCTGCCGGCGCTGTTTTTTGCCGCCACCGCGCTGCTGGCCTGGCTGACCGGCCGCTATCGACAAGGATTACGCTAATGTTGATCGTCAAAAACCTGACTCTCAGCCTCAACGGAGAGCCGCTGCTGCGCAACGTCGACTTTTCCGTTGCTCCCGGCGAGATACTGACCCTGATGGGCCCCTCGGGCAGCGGTAAATCAACTCTGTTCGCCTGGATGGTCGGCGCGCTGGCGGAGAATTTTCGCGCCGCCGGCGAGCTGTGGCTGGATAACCAGCGCTGCGACAGTTTACCCACCGAGCGACGGCGCATCGGCATCCTGTTCCAGGACGCGCTGCTGTTCGACCACTTCAGCGTCGGGCAAAATTTACTGCTGGCGCTTGCCGCTGACGTCCGCGGCCCCCAGCGCAAAGCCCAGGTCGAACAGGCGCTGGAGCGCGCCGGTCTGGCGGGGTTTTATACGCGCGATCCGGCCACCCTTTCCGGCGGCCAGCGGGCGCGGGTCAGCCTGCTGCGCGCCCTGCTGGCCCGACCGCGGGCGCTGCTGCTGGATGAGCCGTTTAACCGCCTCGACGTTGCGCTGCGCGCCGATTTTCGCCGCTGGGTGTTCAACGAACTGGCGCGGCAGGCGATCCCCGCGGTGCTGGTCACGCATGATGACCAGGATACGCCCGCCGGCGGACGCTGTTTGCATATGGGGCTCTGGCAATGAAAGCCTGCGCTATCGCAAAGAATTCTCCGCGTTGTTCGCGGAGAATTGCCGCTCAATTTTCTACTGCCGGGCATTTCGATGAAACGTGTTTCTCAATTGACCGCACTCGCCCTGCTGATGGGGCTTGCTGCTGCTTCCACCTCCGCCGCTGACACCATGCCAACGCTAACGCTTTCCACGCTGCAACAGCACAACGGCGTCGCTATTGACACGCGCCTTAGCGCTTTCTATAACGGTTGGCCGCAAGGCGCCGACGGCCCTCAGGGCCATGAACCGCAGGCGCTCAACCTCGCCGCCAGCTGGCTTGGCTCGCTGAACGATGAACAGCTGAGCGCCTGGGCTAAGCTGCACAATCTGCAGGCCTCTACGCCGATTGCGCTGTACGGCAACGCCGACGACAACGCGAAAGTCGCGGCGCGCCTTAAGGCGGCTGGTTTCACTCACCTCAGCTCGCTCGGCGACGCCCTGAGCCAGGCGGACCGCCTGCAGAAGCTGCCGCATTTTGAACAGCTGGTGTATCCGCAGTGGCTGCACGACCTCCAGCAGGGTAAACCGGTCACCGCCGCGCCTGCCGGGCAATGGAAGGTGTTCGAGGCCGCCTGGGGCGCGCCGAAGTTTTATCTGCTGAGCCATATTCCGGGCGCCGGGTATATCGATACCAACGAGGTGGAGAGCGAGCCGCTATGGAACAAAGTCTCCGACGCGCAGCTTAAAGCGATGCTGGCAAAACACGGTATTCGCCATGACACCACGGTGATTTTGTACGGTCGCGACGTGTATGCCGCCGCCCGCGTGGCGCAGATCATGCTCTACGCCGGGGTGAAGGATGTGCGCCTGCTCGACGGCGGCTGGAAAACCTGGTCCGACGCCGGGCTGCCGGTCGAGCGCGGAACGCCGCCGAAGCAGAAGCCCGAGCCGGAGTTCGGCGCGCCGATCCCGGGTCAGCCGCAGCTGATGCTCAATACCGAGCAGGCTCGCGCCCTGCTGCACCGTCAGGACGCCTCGCTGGTGAGCATTCGTTCCTGGCCGGAGTTTATCGGCACCACCAGCGGCTACAGCTATATCAAGCCGATGGGGGAGATTGCCGGGGCCCGCTGGGGTCATGCCGGAAGCGACTCCACCCATATGGAGGATTTCCATAATCCGGACGGCACCATGCGTAGCGCAGATGATATCGCCGCGATGTGGAAATCATGGAATATTCTGCCGAACCAGCAGGTCTCTTTTTACTGCGGTACCGGCTGGCGCGCCTCAGAAACCTTTATGTACGCCCGGGCGATGGGCTGGAACAACGTCTCGGTCTACGACGGCGGCTGGTACGAGTGGAGCAGCAACCCGAAAAACCCGGTCTCGCGCGGGGAACGCGGCCCGGAAAGCAGTATGTAATTCGCCTGTTGGCCATATGCACCGCCGGGAAGCATCCTTCCCGGCGCATTTCCCGAAGACGGCGCTGGCGCACCGGACCGCTGACGACTGCGGCCCCGTAGCCCGGCTAAGCGCAGCCCGAGCCGGGAAAAACCCGCCCATCAATCTCTTACCTGCTTCAGGGTAAGGTATCCGCTCCACACCCGCGTAAAGGTCGTCAGCCAGCACAGTGCGCCAAACATCCACGCCAGCCACGCAAACCACGCCGGAAACAGGCAGCTCAGCACAAATAGCGCGATTGTTTCCGTCCCTTCCGTCAGCCCGCCGAGATAATAAAACGATTTGTGGGCGTAGCCCGGATTATCGATTTGATGCTTAGCCGCCAGCGCGGCAAAGGCGAGAAAGCTGCTGCCGGTACCGATAAACGCGAACAGCAGCCAGCCGCCCGCCAGCGCGTTGTGCGCCGGATCGGCAAGAATAAAGCCAAACGGCACCAGGGCGTAAAACAGGAAATCGAGCGAAATATCGAGAAAACCGCCCGCATCGGTTAATCCGCGTCGCCGGGCCAGCGCGCCGTCCAGGCCATCCAGCAGTCGGTTGAGCACGATCGCCGCCAGCGCCGCCGGATACCAGCCCAGGGCTAAAAACGGCAGCGCCAGCACGCCAATCGCAAAGCCAAAGAGCGTCAGGCCATCGGGAGAGATAGCCGGACGATCCAGCAGGGCGGCGGCGGCGTTGAGGACAGGTTTCAGGCGGGGATGCAAATGACGGTCAAGCACAAAGTCTCTCCAGTGAATTCAGGGTTGTTTGACGGGGACAAGGACGGTGATAATAGGCCATTATCCCGTACAGAACGATGATTCACATGCTAAAAACCCTTGATGTTGTTGCCGCCATTATCGAACGCAACGGGCAAATTCTGCTGGCGCAGCGGCCGCCCCACGCGGATCAGCCGGGAATGTGGGAACTGGCCGGCGGTAAAGTCGAACCCGGCGAAACCCAGGCCCAGGCGCTGGCGCGCGAGCTCCAGGAGGAGCTGGCGATCGACGCCCGGCCGGAATGCTACATCGCCAGCCACCAGCGCGAAGTGTCCGCTCGCCTGATACATCTTCACGCCTGGTGGGTTCCGCATTTTAACGGCGAACCCATCGCCCGCTACCACAGCCAGCTGCGCTGGTGTTCACCGCAGGAGGCGTTAACCTTCCCTCTTGCGCCAGCCGATATTCCCCTGCTCGAAGCCTTTATCGCCCAGCGCGCCGCTCTCCATTCCCGCTAATTTTATCGGGTGGTTGTCATCGTTTTTGATTATGACCACCGCCTGATTATAAATTTTGCTTTCTGAACAATTTTTCCTTGCTTAACTAACGATTTCCGATGGTATAGTCGGAAAATCGGCTTTTTCAAGGGCCGAATCATAATAAATAGACGCAACCACAACCATAAGGGGAACTTATATCTATGGATCAGACGTGCACTCTGGAAGGTTTTCTCGCCCGCGTTCAACAGCGCGATCCAAATCAAACTGAATTTGCTCAGGCGGTCCGCGAGGTGATGACCACCCTGTGGCCATTCCTTGAGGAAAATCCGCGCTATCGTCAGATGAATTTGCTGGAACGTCTGGTTGAACCGGAGCGTGCTATCCAGTTCCGCGTCGTTTGGGTTGATGACCGCAATCAGGTTCAGGTTAACCGCGCCTGGCGCGTGCAGTTCAACTCCGCCATCGGCCCGTATAAGGGCGGTATGCGTTTCCATCCCTCTGTAAACCTGTCGATTCTGAAATTCCTCGGCTTTGAACAAACCTTCAAAAACGCCCTCACCACCCTGCCTATGGGCGGCGGTAAAGGCGGCAGCGACTTCGATCCTAAAGGAAAAAGCGATGGCGAAGTGATGCGTTTCTGCCAGTCGCTGATGACTGAGCTCTATCGCCACCTCGGTCCGGATACCGACGTGCCGGCCGGTGATATCGGCGTGGGCGGTCGTGAAGTGGGCTTTATGGCCGGAATGATGCGTAAGCTCTCCAACAACAGCGCCTGCGTCTTCACCGGTAAAGGCCTCTCCTTCGGCGGCAGCCTGATTCGTCCGGAAGCCACCGGTTACGGACTGATTTACTTCACCGAAGCGATGCTTAAACGCCACGGTTTGGGCTTTGAAGGGGCTCGCGTCGCGGTGTCCGGGTCGGGCAACGTGGCGCAGTACGCGATTGAGAAAGCCATGGAGCTCGGCGCACGGGTGATTACGGCTTCCGACTCCAACGGTACCGTGGTTGACGAATCTGGCTTCACCAAAGAAAAACTGGCGCGCCTGATCGACATTAAAGAGCGCAGCCACGGCCGCGTGGCGGATTACGCGCGCGAGTTCGGCCTGACCTACCTTGAAGGTAAGCAGCCGTGGTCCGTGCCGGTGGATATCGCTCTGCCGTGCGCCACGCAGAACGAGCTGGACGTCGACGCTGCCCGCCAGCTGATTGCCAACGGCGTGAAGGCCGTCGCGGAAGGCGCCAACATGCCAACCACTATCGCGGCGACCGATCTGTTCCTCGAAGCGGGCGTGCTGTTCGCGCCGGGTAAAGCGGCCAACGCCGGCGGCGTCGCCACTTCAGGACTGGAAATGGCGCAGAACGCCGCGCGTATGGGCTGGAAAGCGGAGAAAGTGGACGCTCGTCTGCACCATATCATGCTGGATATCCACCACGCCTGCGTTGAATACGGCGGTGAAGCGAAGCAGACCAACTACGTACGCGGCGCGAATATCGCCGGTTTCGTGAAGGTTGCCGACGCTATGCTGGCGCAGGGTGTTATTTAAGTCCACTCGCTGAATGAACCCCTGTATATGGGTTCGGAGCATAATTGAACAACCCCGGTTTCCCGGGGTTTTTTATTGCGGACTTTCCGCCGCAGGGCCGGCGGCGCTTTTTTTATCTTTCGCTTTGGCTCTGCCTTTCCCCTTGCTAAAGCTCTTCTTGCCGTCGCCCGGGGCCACAATTCCGCGGAAGCGGCGTACCGGCGTGCTCCTGGCCTGGTCGATAAGCTGGAACAGGGTACCGACCAGCGGCTGCATAAAGTCCTGATAGCGGCACTGTTTCTCGCTGATTTGCGTCAGAATCGATTCCCAGTGGGCGGTCATATCCGGACGCGTCGCCATTTCAGGCAGAGAGTGGAACAGCGCCTTTCCGGCGTCGGTGGAGTGGATATAGCGCCCTTTCTTGGTTAAGAAGCCGCGTTTGAACAACAGTTCGATAATCCCGGCGCGGGTTGCCTCCGTACCGAGGCCATCCGTTGCGCGCAGGATTTTCTTCAGGTCTTTATCCTGCACAAAGCGGGCAATACCGGTCATCGCCGATAGCAGCGTCGCATCGGTAAAATGACGCGGCGGCTGGGTCTGACGCTCCACCACTTCGCCTTTTTCGCACAGCAGCTCGTCATCCTTTGCCACCACCGGCAGCGGCATGCCGTCGTTCTCTTCATCGCGCTCTTTATTGCCCAGCAGGGTTCGCCAGCCCGCTTCCGCCAGAAAACGCGCTTTGGCAACGAACTTGCCGTTGGCGATATCGAGATCGATCTGGCATTTGCGGAACACCGCATCCGGGCAGAACTGCATCAGATACTGGCGGGCAATCAGGCCGTAAACCTTTTCTTCGTTGTCGCTGAGTTTTACCTGCGAACTGCGGGCGGTCGGAATAATCGCGTGGTGGGCATCGACCTTTTTATCGTCCCAGCAGCGGTTACGGATCTCCGGATCCACCACCGGCTGCGGCAGCAGATCCGCCGCGTGCACGCCGATCGCGTTCAGCACCGCATGGCGCCCGGCAAAATGCTCCTCCGGCAGGTAGCGGCTATCCGAACGCGGATAGGTAATCAGCTTATGGGTTTCGTACAGCTTCTGGCAGATATCCAGCACGTTCTGCGCGCTAAAGCCGAAGCGCTTCGCGGCTTCAATCTGCAGCGCCGAGAGGGAGAACGGCAGCGGCGCTGGCTCAGAGTCCCGCTTATCGTTATAAGCGGTGACCGTCGCCGGCTGCCCCTCAATGCGCTTGACGACGTGCTCGGCAAGCGAGCGATGCAGCAGTCGCCCCTCTTCATCCTGGTACGGTTCACAGGCCTCGCTGGGCACCCAGGTGGCGACAAAACGCTCATCCTTGGGGGTAACGATATGCGCCTTGACGTCGAAGAAGTCTTTAGCGACGAAGTTTTCAATCTCTTCATCGCGGCGTACCACCAGGCCAAGCACCGGCGTTTGCACGCGCCCGACCGAGAGTACCCCCTGGTAACCCGCGTTACGGCCAAGGATGGTGTACGCGCGGGTCATATTGATCCCGTATAGCCAGTCGGCGCGGGCGCGGGCCAGCGCGGAGACGCACAGCGGAACAAATTCGCTGTTGGCGCGCAGGCGGTTAATCGCCCGCTCCACCGCCTGCGGGTTGAGATCGTTAATCAGGCAGCGCTGCACCTGCTGACGCTTTTCCGGCGCCAGCTGCAGGTAGTCAAGTACCTCATCCACCAGCAGCTGCCCCTCTCTGTCCGGGTCACCCGCATGAATGACTTCCTGCGCATCGCCGAGCAGACGCTTAATCACGTTAAGCTGTTTGGTCACCGACGGTTTAGGCTGGAGCTGCCACTTTTCCGGCACGATAGGCAAGTCGAGCAGGTTCCAGCGCGCATAGCGAGCATCGTAGACGTCGGGCTGGGCCTGCTCCAGCAGGTGGCCGATGCACCACGTGACCACCTGCCCGTTACCGCACTCAATGTAGCCGTCGCCTTTGCGATGCGGTTTTGGCAGCACATCGGCGATGGCGCGGCCGAGACTCGGTTTTTCTGCAATAAACAGCCGCATGAAATCAACGGATCTCGATCATGGGGCGTCCGCCGCGGGCGGTAACCAGCTCGCCGATAGCGGTAAGCGTGATACCAAACTCAGCGGCGGCAGCCTGCACCTCAGCCTCGGCTTCCGGCGTTACCGCCAGCAGCAGACCGCCGGAGGTTTGCGGATCGCACAGCAGATCGCGCCACGCTGGCGGCATGTCGCCCATCAAATGGCCGTAGCTGGCAAAGTTACGCCCGGTACCGCCCGGCACCGCGCCCGCCGCGATGTAGGCTTCGACGCCGGGCAATTTCGGGATATCCGCATAGGTAAGCTGCGCCTGTACGCCCGCGCCGCGGCACACTTCGCTCAGGTGGCCCAGAAGCCCGAAGCCGGTGACGTCGGTCATCGCCTTCACGCCGTCAATGTTGGCGAACGCCGAGCCGACGAGGTTCATCTGGCACATGGTTTCCGTCGCCAGCCCCTGGTGCTCAGGCTTCAGCAGCGACTTTTTCTCCGCGGTGGTCAGCACGCCAATACCCAGCGGTTTAGTGAGATACAGCTTGCAGCCGGCCTGCGCGGTGCTGTTTTTCTTCACCCGCTCGGTCGGGACGACGCCGGTCACGGCAAGCCCGAAAATGGGTTCCGGAGCGTCAATGGAGTGGCCGCCGGCAAGCGCGATCCCCGCCTGCTGGCAGGCAAAGCGCCCGCCCTCAACCACCTGACGGGCAATTTCCGGCGCCAGGGTATTGATGGGCCAGCCGAGAATAGCGATCGCCATAATCGGCTTACCGCCCATGGCGAAAATATCGCTGATGGCGTTGGTCGCCGCAATGCGCCCAAAGTCGAACGGGTTGTCGACGATCGGCATAAAAAAATCGGTAGTGCTGACGATCGACGTGCCGTTACCGAGATCGTAGACCGCGGCATCATCGCTGGTTTCGTTGCCCACCAGCAGATTCGGGTCGATAAATTTGGCCTGGTCGCTTTGCAGGATAGTTTCCAGCACCTTAGGGGAAATTTTACACCCGCAACCGGCTCCGTGGCTGTATTGCGTTAAACGAATGGCTTGCTCGCTCATGGACATCTCCTGTCATTGCAATCCCGATATGGTAGCGCCCAAATGGCGGAGTGGTAAGTGCGACAGTCCGAAATCGCGTATGGTTGCTCATTAAGCAGACAAAAAACCGATTTTGCGATGCGGCCCCGCTTTTTCAACGTGATTTTACCCTTTACTAAAAAATGACAGAAATATGACAAGCATAAATTCTGTTTTCTCTGGACATATAACAACGTAAGGAAGTTTTCATGAAAAAGCGTGTTCTCGCCGTTTGCCTGGCCAGTCTCTTCTCCCTTAACGCTTTCGCCCTGGTTCCCGCCGGTAACGACGTCACCACAAAACCCGATCTCTACTACCTGACCAACGCCCAGGCCATCGACAGCCTGACGCTGCTGCCGCCGCCGCCGGAAGTGGGCAGTATCGCGTTTTTAAACGATCAGGCGATGTATGAGAAAGGCCGTCTGCTGCGCGGCACCGAGCGCGGTAAGCTGGCGGTTGAAGACGCCAACCTGAGCGGCGGCGGCGTCGCCAACGCCTTCTCCGGCGCCTTCGGCTCGCCCATTACCGCCAAAGATGCGCCGGAGCTGCACAAGCTGCTCACCAACATGATTGAAGATGCCGGCGACCTGGCGACGCGAGGAGCGAAGGAGAAGTACATGCGCATTCGCCCATTTGCGTTTTATGGCGTCGCCACCTGTAACACCAAGGAACAGGATACGCTGTCGAAAAACGGCTCCTACCCCTCCGGCCACACCTCTATCGGCTGGGCCACCGCGCTGGTACTGGCTGAGATTAATCCCCAGCGGCAAAATGAAATCCTTAAGCGCGGCTTTGAGCTCGGCGAGAGCCGGGTGATCTGCGGCTATCACTGGCAGAGCGACGTAGACGCGGCGCGTATCGTCGGTTCGGCGGTCGTCGCCACGCTGCATACCAATCCGGCCTTCCAGCAGCAGCTTCAGAAAGCGAAAGACGAATTCGCGAAGCGACAGAAGTAACATCGTCGCCGTTGAATGCCCGGAGGTGGCGTCTGAAACGCCTTGTCTGGGCGAAGGGTTCCCAGCCGTCCGCGGTTTGATAGCCCGGACAGGTGCGCCAGCACCGCCTCCGGGAAAGGTGTCAAGTCTGATAGACTGCCCCTGCTTCCACCCGGCTCGCGCTGCGCTTAGCCGGGCTACTCCCCCGGAGGAGCCGGTGAGCCGGGCCCGCCCGGCATAACGAGAACGGACTCAGAAGCGCGTCACGAACGGCGCGATATCCGGCAAAGCGATGGTGGTTGACGCTTTGAGCTGCGGGGTCCCCAGATAGAGAAAGCCCACGATCTTATCCTGCTCGCGGCAGGCAAACCCTTCGCGTACAACCGGGCTTTCGGTTAACGCGCCGCTGCGCCAGATGCCGTTAAACCCCTGCGCCACGGCCGCCATTTGCATGGCCATCACCGCACAGCCCGCCGACATCTCTTGCTCCCACTTTGGCACCTTCGGATGATCTTCACAGCGCGCCACCACCGCAATGATCAGCGGCGCGCGAAACGGCGCGCTGCGCGCTTTTTCAATCGCTTTTTCATCTCCCCCTGCCGCCACCGCGCCTTTTTCCAGCAGCTGGCTGAAGCGCTCGCGCCCTTCATCGGCAATAATGAAGAAGCGCCACGGCTGCAGCGTCCCGTGGTCCGGCGCGCGCAGGCCAGCGCGAAGGATGTTTTCCAGCTGTTCGCCCGCCGGAGCCGGGTCGGTCAGACGTGAAGCGCTGCGGCGATTAACCAGTAGTTCGAGAGCATCCATCTGTATAACTCCTGTGATGTGATTTTTCATAAAATTAACATGCGCAAGGATTTTGTTACAGCCCAACGGGTGATTCCTGCTGACAACCGACGGCACTCTCATTAGGATAGCCAGACGCGGCAGCCCCTGCGGCTCGCCCATTTTTGATTATGGTTAGGGAGAATACATGCGAACTCTTTGGCGACTGCTCGCCGGATTTTTTAAATGGACATGGCGCGTGCTCAATTTCATTCGCCAGCTCGCACTGAACGTGGTTTTCCTGGTGCTGGTGCTGGCCTGCGTCGGCATCTGGGCCCAGTTCAGCAGTACAACGACAGAGCACGCTACCCGCGGCGCGCTGCTGCTGGATATCACCGGCGTGGTGGTCGATAAACCCTCGGCCAGCAGCAAGCTTGGCGTGATTGGCCGCCAGCTGTTTGGCGCCAGTTCCGATCGCCTGCAGGAAAACTCGCTGTTCGACATTGTGCAGACAATTCGCCAGGCGAAAGACGACCGCAATATCACCGGTATCGTGCTGGATCTGAAGGACTTTGCCGGCGGCGATCAGCCGTCGATGCAGTATATCGGTAAAGCGCTGCGCGAATTCCGCGATAGCGGCAAGCCGGTATATGCCATCGGCAGCAGCTACAGCCAGGGTCAGTACTATCTGGCCAGCTTCGCCAATAAGATCTGGCTCTCGCCGCAGGGCGAAGTGGACCTGCACGGCTTCGCGACCAACGGCCTGTACTACAAATCGCTGCTCGACAAGCTCAAAGTGTCGACCCACGTTTTCCGCGTCGGCACCTATAAGTCAGCGGTAGAGCCGTTTATCCGCGATGATATGTCCCCGGCAGCGCGCGAGGCGGACAGCCGCTGGATTGGCGAGCTGTGGCAAAACTACCTCAATACCATTGCCGCCAACCGCCAGATCACCGCTCAGCAGCTGTTCCCCGGCGCTCAGGGCGTGATTGACGGCCTGCGTAAAGTCGATGGCGATACGGCAAAATACGCGCTGGATAACAAGCTGGTTGATGCGCTGGGCACCTCTACCGAGGTGGAAAAAGCGCTGACTAAACAGTTTGGCTGGAGTAAAGAGGACAACAACTACAGCGCAATCAGCTACTACGATTACACGCTGAAAACGCCTGCCGACCAGGGTTCCGCAATAGCGGTTATCTTTGCTAACGGCGCGATTATGGATGGCGAAGAAACGCCGGGTAACGTCGGCGGCGACACCACCGCCGCGCAGATCCGCGACGCGCGCCTCGATCCGAAAGTGAAAGCGATCGTGCTGCGGGTTAACAGCCCGGGCGGCAGCGTCAGCGCCTCCGAGATGATTCGCGAAGATCTGGCGGCGGCAAAAGCGGCCGGTAAACCGGTGGTGGTCTCAATGGGCGGCATGGCAGCCTCCGGCGGCTACTGGATCTCCACCCCGGCGGATTATATCGTCGCCAACCCCAGCACCCTTACCGGCTCTATCGGTATCTTTGGGGTGATCAATACCGTCGAAGATACCCTCGGCTCAATTGGCGTCCATACCGACGGCGTGGCCACCTCGCCGCTGGCTGATGTCTCAACCACCAAAGCGCTGCCTCCGGAAGTGCAACAGCTGATGCAGCTCAGCATCGAAAACGGCTACAAGCGTTTTATCACCCTGGTGGCGAACGCGCGTAAGAGCACGCCGGAGAAAATTGACCAAATCGCTCAGGGCCACGTCTGGACCGGTGAAGATGCAAAAGCGAACGGCCTGGTCGATAGCCTTGGCGACTTTGACGACGCGGTGGCAAAAGCCGCCGAGCTGGCGAAGCTGAAACAGTGGCATATCAACTACTATCAGGAAGAACCGACCTTCTTTTCGATGGTGGTGGATAGCCTGACGGGTTCCGTTCGCGCGGCGCTGCCGGCAGCGGTCCAGGCGTATCTGCCCGCACCGGTCGCCGCGGCGGCCAATGCGGTGAAAACCGAGAGCGATAAGCTGGCGGCATTCAACGATCCGCAGAACCGCTACGCGTTCTGCTTAACCTGCGCCAATATTCGTTAATCCTCTGCCGCCCCATCCCGTGGGGCGGCATTTACTTTATTTTTTCTTCCGCCCCTCTATACTGCGCCTGTCTACGTTTAACCTAAGCGATGCTATGCAGAAGAAATCTATTTACGTTGCCTATACCGGCGGCACCATTGGTATGCAGCGTTCTGAACACGGCTATATCCCCGTTTCCGGCCATTTACAGCGCCAGCTGGCGTTGATGCCCGAGTTTCACCGCCCGGAGATGCCGGACTTCACCATTCATGAATACGCCCCGTTAATGGACTCTTCCGATATGACGCCGGAAGACTGGCAGCATATCGCCGACGATATTCGCGACCATTATGACCAGTACGATGGTTTCGTGATCCTCCACGGCACGGACACCATGGCGTTTACCGCCTCGGCGCTCTCCTTCATGCTGGAGAATCTGGGAAAACCGGTCATTGTGACAGGGTCACAAATCCCGCTTGCCGAACTGCGCTCTGATGGCCAGATTAACCTGCTCAACGCGCTGTACGTCGCCGCCAACTATCCGATTAACGAAGTGTCGCTGTTCTTCAATAATCGCCTCTACCGCGGCAACCGCACGACGAAGGCCCATGCCGACGGCTTTAACGCCTTCGCCTCTCCCAACCTGGCGCCGCTGCTGGAAGCCGGTATCCATATTCGCCGGCTCGGCACGCCTCCCGCGCCGCACGGCAGCGGCGAGCTGGTGGTTCACCCTATCACGCCGCAGCCGATTGGCGTGGTGACGATTTATCCCGGCATTTCCGCCGACGTGGTGCGCAACTTCCTGCGCCAGCCGGTCAAAGCGCTGATCCTGCGCTCCTATGGCGTCGGTAACGCGCCGCAGAACGGCGAGTTTATTCAGGTCCTGGCCGAAGCCAGCCAGCGCGGTATCGTGGTGATTAATTTGACCCAGTGTATGTCCGGCAAGGTCAACATGGGCGGCTACGCCACCGGCAACGCGCTGGCGCAGGCTGGCGTGATTAGCGGATTTGATATGACCGTCGAGGCCACGCTGACCAAGCTACACTATTTGCTGAGCCAGGATCTGGACGTGGCGGTTATCCGTCACGCCATGCAGGAGAATCTGCGCGGCGAACTGACACCCGATGAGTAAGGAGAAGCACATGACCCAGCGCGCGCTGCTACTGGTCGATTTACAAAATGATTTCTGCGCCGGCGGCGCGCTAGCCGTCCCGCAGGGCGACAGCACGGTGGACGTCGCCAACCAGCTTATCGCCTGGAGCACGGCGCGGGGCGAAACGGTGGTTGCCAGCCAGGACTGGCACCCGGCGAACCACGGCAGCTTTGCCAGTCAGCATCAGGTCGAACCCTATACCCAGGGCGAGCTTGATGGCCTGGCGCAGACGTTCTGGCCGGATCACTGCGTGCAGAATAGCGAAGGCGCGTCGCTGCATCCGCTGCTCAAACAGCAGGCTATTGCCGCCGTGTTCCACAAAGGGGAAAATCCGGCCATTGACAGCTACAGCGCCTTTTTCGACAACGGCCACCGGCAGAAAACGCAGCTCGATGCATGGCTGCGCGAGCGCGGCATCAGCGAGCTAACGGTGCTGGGTCTCGCCACCGACTACTGCGTCAAGTTTACCGTGCTTGACGCCCTCAATCTGGGCTACACCGTCAACGTGATTACCGACGGCTGCCGCGGGGTGAATATTCAGCCGCAGGATAGCAATCTGGCGTTTATGGAGATGGCCGCCGCGGGCGCAACTCTCTATACCCTTGACGACTGGCTGGAAACCCACGCATAAAATACGCCGACAGGCATTGTCCTGTCGGCGCGTTATCTCAGGCCAGAGCGGAAATCTCTTCCAGCGACGCGTTGCGCGTTTCGATGCCAAAACAAAACAGAATCAGCGCGCAAAGCGCCACATCACGCCTGGGATGATAAAGCCCCTAATCGGGTCATTGTTAGTCTCATTTTGCGTCATGTTCTGCATCCTGGCGTTTACTCCGAAGTGAACCTCATCGCACTACCGCTTCGCTAATGCAGCCGTGAACCGCTTCGCATTTTTGCGCAGCGGAAGATGCTAGGCTGCACGAGCTGTTTTTTTCGCCACGCCATTTCCGTGGCGTGTTTGCTTTTCAATGTCACTTTTAAGTCAAAGAGGATCCGCTATGAAACTTTTGCCTTTACTGGCAGCTTTACCCCTGCTCTGCGCGAGCGTTGTTTCCGCTAACTCACTGATGTCCGTCGGCTACTTTAACGGCGGCGGCGACGTCACTGCCGGTCCAGGCGGCGATATTGATAAACTGGACGTACGCCAGATTACCCATCTCAACTACTCGTTTGGTCTGGTTTACAACGATGAAAAAGACGAAACCAACGCCGCCCTGAAAGATCCGAGCAAGCTGCATCAAATTTGGCTGTCGCCGAAAGTGCAGGCTGATTTACAGAAAATCCCCAGCTTGCGCCAGCAGAACCCGAACCTGAAAGTCTTGCTTTCCGTCGGCGGCTGGGGAGCGCGCGGATTCTCCGGCGCGGCGGCGACGAAGGAAACCCGGGCGGTGTTTATTCAGTCGGCGCAGGCGATTATTGAAAAATACGGTCTCGATGGGATCGATCTGGACTGGGAGTATCCGGTCAACGGCGCGTGGGGACTGGTCGCCAGCCAACCGGCCGATCGCGATAATTTTACCGCCCTGCTGAAAGAGCTGCGCGCGGCGGTCGGTAATAAAAAACTGGTGACCATCGCCGTAGGCGCCAACGCGGAGAGCCCAAAAAGCTGGGTGGACGTCAAAGCCATTGCGCCATCGCTCGACTACATCAACCTGATGACCTACGACCTGGCCTACGGTACCCAGTACTTCAATTCCAACCTGTATGATTCAACCCGCTGGCCGACGGTCGCCGAAGCGGATAAGTACAGCGCGGACTTTATAGTGAACAACTACCTTGCCGCCGGTCTAAAGCCGAGCCAGATGAACCTGGGGATTGGTTTCTATGGCCGGATACCCAAACGCGCCGTCGAGCCGGGTATTGACTGGAGCAAGCCGGACGCGCAGAAAAACCCGGCCACCCGCCCCTACTTTGCGGCTCAACAGATTGAGCTGTTCGAATCGCTGGGCGTCGATCTGACCAAAGACACCTATGTGAAATATAACGATATCGTGGCGAAGTTAATCAACGATCCGCAGAAGCGCTTTACTCAGCATTGGGATGATGAAGCGAAGGTACCGTGGCTGTCAGTGCAGTCCGCCGACGGTCAAGCCCTCTTTGCGCTTTCGTATGAGAACCCGCGCTCGGTGGCCATCAAAGCTGACTACATCAAGAGCAAGGGGCTGGGTGGCGCGATGTTCTGGGAGTACGGCGCCGATGACCAGAATCAGTTAGCGAAACAGCTGGCCGAGTCATTGGGGATCAAACGCTGATCTGCGCGGTGTCAGCGCTAGCACAATAGGTTATGATAACCCCATTCCGCTGCGCCGGCTCCGGCGCAGCTTTTCATTTGCAACAAAAGGCATGGGTATTATGGCTTATATCCCGAAAAACTACGCCCGTCTGGAAGTCGGTTACCGCGAAAAAGCGCTGAAGCTCTTCCCCTGGGTCTGCGGACGCTGCTCGCGAGAGTTTGTCTATTCAAACCTGCGTGAACTGACGGTACACCATATTGACCACGACCACTCCAATAACCCGGAAGATGGTAGCAACTGGGAGATGCTGTGCCTGTACTGTCACGATCATGAGCACTCAAAATACACCGAAGCCGATCTGTATGGCTCGACGGTGGTTGCTGGCGAAGATGCGCAGAAAAGCGTCGGCGAAGCGAAATATAACCCCTTCGCCGATCTTAAAGCGATGATGAACAAGAAGTAACGTTGTGATGCCTCAGAGCCCGGCGCGGAGTTAGCCGGGCTGACGCAGGCCTTTTCAGCCTCAGGATTTAAAGGTCGCGATAGGCTGCGGCGTAATGCCGAAGTCAACTTTCAGCTGCTGTTTACTCTTCATCACCATCTGCCCGTTGGTATCGATGGTCATATGCTGCGCGTCAACGTTGTATCGCGCCTGCCAGAGCATCACCAGCTGCAGACAGTTCTCTTTCTGTTCGTCAGTCAACGCCACGCCGTCCGGCCATTTACCCAGCTCAACCGCCGTCGCCAGGCGCTGATAAACTTCCGGCGTCATACCGTCAATAATCCGCTCAATTTCCATCTTCCGCCAACCCCGTTTGGAATAATTTGCTGAATCGTTTTTTCAACCCTTAATTTGCTCACCGTTTTCATCATTGGTGAAGCTTAATGAGGCCGAATTAACACAAAAACGCTCTCCGGTAGGCTGTGGACCATCCGGGAATACGTGCCCAAGGTGAGCATCGCAGTTTCCGCAGCGAATTTCCGTGCGCTGCATACCGTGGGAGTAATCATTAAGGTAGCGGATAGCGTCATCGCTGACGGGCTCATAAAAGCTTGGCCAGCCGCAGCCGGAATCATACTTGGTTTGCGAGTGAAACAGCGCGGCATCGCACACCAGGCAGTGGTAGACGCCATCGCGTTTGTTGTGGAGCAACCGCCCGGTGAACGGCGGTTCAGTACCGTGATTCTGCGTCACGTAAAACTGCATCTCGCTCAAATTTTTTTTGAGCTCGTCCGAAGAGGGTTTATTCGACATTGGCTTGCTTCTCGCTGTGAAAGGACAACTTTTCATGTCAATTCTAACAAAATATTAACAATGAAGCGTGCACTTTTGTTCTGAACTTAGGCGACGCCAAAAGGCAGCCACACAATTGTGATGAATATCACATTTTTATCTTCAGTGACCTTTAAAATTCCGGGCGCAGCCCCCATATGGAATTGGGCTCAAAGGGAAAGTGGGATAAATCGACCGCGCAAAGGCATGCTCTGGATTGATTTGTCGCAATGATTGACACGATTCCGCTTGACGCTGCGTAAGGTTTTTGTAATTTTACAGGCAACCTTTTATTCACTAACAAATAGCTGGTGGAATATATGACTATCAAAGTAGGTATCAACGGTTTTGGCCGTATCGGTCGCATTGTTTTCCGTGCTGCTCAGGAACGTTCTGACATCGAGATCGTTGCAATCAACGACCTGTTAGACGCTGACTACATGGCTTACATGCTGAAGTATGACTCCACTCACGGCCGTTTCAACGGTACCGTTGAAGTGAAAGACGGTCATCTGATCGTTAACGGTAAAAAAATCCGTGTTACCGCTGAGCGTGACCCGGCTAACCTGAAGTGGGACGAAGTGGGTGTTGACGTTGTTGCTGAAGCAACCGGTATCTTCCTGACCGACGAAACCGCTCGTAAACACATCACCGCTGGCGCGAAAAAAGTCGTACTGACTGGCCCGTCCAAAGACAACACTCCGATGTTTGTTAAAGGCGCTAACTTTGACAAATACGAAGGCCAGGACATCGTTTCCAACGCATCCTGCACCACCAACTGCCTGGCTCCGCTGGCAAAAGTTATCAACGACAACTTCGGCATCATCGAAGGTCTGATGACTACCGTTCACGCAACCACCGCGACTCAGAAAACCGTTGATGGCCCGTCTCACAAAGACTGGCGCGGCGGCCGCGGCGCAGCTCAGAACATCATCCCGTCCTCTACCGGCGCTGCTAAAGCTGTAGGTAAAGTTCTGCCAGAACTGAATGGCAAACTGACCGGTATGGCGTTCCGCGTTCCGACTCCGAACGTATCCGTTGTTGACCTGACCGTTCGTCTGGAAAAAGCTGCTTCTTATGAAGAAATTAAGAAAGCAATCAAAGCTGCTTCCGAAGGCGCAATGAAAGGCGTTCTGGGCTACACCGAAGACGACGTAGTATCCACCGATTTCAACGGTGAAATCTGCACTTCCGTATTCGACGCCAAAGCGGGTATCGCTCTGAACGACAACTTTGTGAAACTGGTTTCCTGGTACGATAACGAAACTGGTTACTCCAACAAGGTTCTGGACCTGATTGCTCACATCTCCAAATAAGTTGAGATGAGACAGTAATCTGTAAGAGCGACTTCGGTCGCTCTTTTTTTTGTCTGAAGATAAAGGATTGCGTAATGATTAATAAAATTTTTGCCCTCCCGGTTATCGAACAGCTTACCCCTGTACTTTCCCGCCGCCAGCTTGATGACCTGGAGCTGATCGTCGTTGACCATCCGCAGGTGAAAGCGTCCGTGGCTTTCCAGGGCGCTCACCTGCTCTCCTGGAAGCCCGCTGGCGAAGAAGAAGTCCTGTGGCTCAGCGGCAACACCCCATTTAAAAACGGCGTTGCCCTGCGCGGCGGCGTGCCGATTTGCTGGCCGTGGTTTGGTCCTTCTGCTCAGCAGGGCCTGCCCTCCCACGGCTTCGCCCGCAACCTGCCGTGGGCCCTGAAAGGGCACGATGAAGACGACAACGGCGTGGTGCTGACCTTTGCACTGAAAAGCAGCGACGCCACCCGCCAGTACTGGCCGCACGAGTTCACCCTGCTGGCGCGCTTTAAGCTGGGCAAAACCTGCGAAATTGAGCTGGAGGCGCACGGCGAATTTGAAACCACGTCAGCCCTGCATACCTATTTCAACGTCGGCGACATTGCGGCAGTGAAGGTCAGCGGTCTGGGCGACCGTTATATTGATAAAGTGAAAAACGCGGAAGAAGGCGTATTAAGCAACGGCACAGAGACTTTTCCCGATCGTACCGACCGCGTCTATCTGAATGCCGAAACCTGCAGCGTGATTCATGACGATGCGCTGAACCGCAACATCGACGTTACGCATCATCACAACAGCAACGTAGTGGCCTGGAACCCGGGCCCGGCGCTTTCCGTCAGCATGGGCGACATGCCGGATGATGGTTACAAGACCTTCGTTTGTGTAGAAACCTGCTGCGTGACCGAAACGCAGAAGGCCAGCGAAGAGAAACCTTCGCGCCTGACGCAAACCCTTCGCGTGGTGAAACGCTAACGCCAGGAAGCTTGGCCCACGGGTTAACCGCGTGTGCGCCATATCTGCCGGATGACGGCTGAAGCCCCGTGAAGTCGGGGCTTTTCTTTAACGCTTGTTCAGACCATATCCAGCGGCGTTTTTCTGGCCGGCGCCGGGTAGGCGTTATCCAGAAGCGCAAGCTCCTCACCGTTCAGCACAATATCCAGCACCGCGGCATTTTGCCTGACATGCTCAATGCTTGACGCTTTCGGGATCGCCATTACGCCCCGGTGGCTAATCACCCACGCCAGCAGAATCTGCGCCGCGGTTACGCCCCGCGCCTGCGCAATATTTTTCACAACGGTATGATTTAAAAGTCCATTGCGCAGTCGACCGGCCTGAGCCAGCGGACAATATGCCATCACCGGCAGCCGCTGCTGCTGGCACCACGGCAGCAGGTCATGTTCAATACCGCGGGAGGCCAGATGGTAGAGCACCTGATTGGTCGCGCACTGTTCGCCGCCGTCCGCCTGCCAGAGTTCCTGCATATCATCGTAATCGAGGTTTGATACGCCCCAGCGGCGAATTTTTCCCTGCGCAACGAGCGCGTCCATGCCCGCAACCGTCTCCTGCAATGAATAGTCCCCGCGCCAGTGCAGCAGGTAGAGATCCAGATAGTCGGTATTGAGGCGACGCAGGCTCTCCTCGCAGGCGCTGGCTATTTTGCGACCGCCAGCGTTCCACGGATAGACTTTAGACACCAGCACCACGCGCTCGCGCTGCCCGCGAATGGCCTCGCCGACAACCTCTTCGGCGCCGCCGTCGGCGTACATTTCCGCCGTATCGATCACCGTCAGGCCAAGATCGATGCCCGCGCGTAGTGCAGCAGACTCCTGCGCGCGCAGAGCCGGGTTTTCGCCCATGAACCAGGTCCCCTGCCCTATGAGCGGAACCGCTGAATGCTCGCCAAAACGGATTGTCCTTTCTGCCATGACATGCTCCTGTGTTTGATTGCACCACCGTAATGCAAAACAGGGCTTTACGCCCTGTTTTGATGCACAAATTGCACTGTAATAATGCACTATCAGAAGGAGTAAGTGATCCCGGTTGAAATCAGCCCGCTCCAGGATTTGTCCACCATCGGGCTATCGGTAATTTCGTCAGACAGGCGGGTATAGCGCGCCACGCCGTATACGCTCCAGTCGCCGAGGAAACGATAGTTAGCCGACAGCTCGAGGTACGGGTTCCAGCTGCTGTCCGGATCGTAGCTGCGCATGCCGCTGCGATTCGATTCATGCTTCGAAACACCGTAGTAGTACTCGTTCTGGTTGTCGCTGTTCCACTCCACGCCAATACCCGGCGTAAGCGTCAGGTTGCCGTTGGTATAGCGATACAGCCAGGCCAGATCCCACACGATACCGTTGCTGTTATCGAGGGTGTCCCCCGACAGCGCGGTGCGCAGGAAACCGTACTGCGTATAGTGTTCGTAGGAAAGCCCTGCCATCACCGTGGACTTACGTTTATCCAGACGGCGCATCTGCTCGCTATCGCTGTCGCCTGGCTTAAAGTACATCGGCGACCAGTAGGCGGTCACGGAGAGCTTATCGTTGGTATCATTCCACAGGTAGAGGCCACCGCCCAGGCCGCGGAACCAGAAGTTATCGCTCTCGTAATTAATCACCGGCACCGGGTAAACATCAGCATCATATTGCTTGTACGGATGTTCAACGACGCCTACACCCGCCCCTAAAGTGAACTTCCCTTCAGCGTGTACGGCGGATGCTGAAGTCGCAATCAACACACCAAGTGCCAGAAGTTTGATTTTAGTCACGATCCATATTCCTGTTGTCAAATTATTAGCGCAGGCAGTTTAACGTTGTATACGTCATGCCTCAAATTCTTTACCAGTCATTACACTGAATTCACCAGATTCTCATCATCAGATGACCACCCGCTGACAGCTGAATGACAGCGTCATGACGCGGCGAAACCCGAAGTGCGAATGAGACGCTGCTTTTCCGGATGAGTTGTTGATAAGTCATTGAAATTGATTTTCTGCGCCATGCAAGTTTTCCAAATGCATCTACGCTTTAATTTAGAAGAAGTAAATGCGGAGCACGTTATCCCGAGACTTCGCCAACCTGGCATAAGGGTTGCTGGAGATTCAGAGAGCGCTGTGCAGCTTACCTCTTCCGGGGGCTCCCACTATTCATATGAACGGCTCTCAACCTGTGCTAAAAACGAAAGGACGGCATGCCATGAATATATTCGATCACTATCGCCAGCGCTATGAAGCTGCCAAGGACGAAGAGTTCACACTGCAGGAGTTTCTTACCATCTGTCGGCAAGATCGCAGTGCTTATGCTAACGCAGCAGAAAGATTGCTGATGGCCATCGGTGAGCCGGTCATGGTCGATACGGCCCTCGAACCCAGGCTATCCCGTCTCTTTTCAAACCGGGTCGTCGCGCGCTACCCGGCCTTTGAAGAGTTTTACGGTATGGAAGATGCCATCGAGCAAATTGTTTCTTACTTAAAACACGCCGCTCAGGGGCTGGAAGAGAAGAAACAGATTCTGTATCTGCTGGGCCCCGTGGGCGGCGGTAAATCATCGCTTGCCGAACGCCTGAAGTCCTTGATGCAGCGCGTCCCTATCTATGTGCTCAGCGCAAACGGTGAGCGCAGCCCGGTCAACGACCATCCGCTGTGTCTGTTTAACCCGCAGGAGGATGCGCAAATCCTCGAAAAAGAGTACGGCATTCCAAACCGCTATCTGGGGACGATTATGTCGCCGTGGGCGGCCAAGCGTCTGCATGAATTCGGCGGCGACATCACGAAATTCCGCGTGGTGAAAGTGTGGCCGTCAATCCTGGCGCAGATTGCCATCGCCAAAACCGAGCCCGGTGACGAAAACAACCAGGACATCTCGGCGCTGGTCGGTAAAGTCGATATCCGTAAACTGGAACACTACGCGCAGAATGACCCGGATGCCTACGGCTACTCCGGCGCTCTGTGCCGTGCCAACCAGGGGCTGATGGAGTTCGTCGAGATGTTTAAAGCGCCTATCAAGGTGCTGCATCCGCTGCTGACCGCGACGCAGGAAGGCAACTATAACGGTACCGAAGGGATCTCCGCCCTGCCGTTCAACGGGATTATCCTCGCCCACTCCAACGAATCGGAATGGGTGACCTTCCGTAATAACAAAAACAATGAGGCCTTCCTCGACCGCGTGTATATCGTCAAGGTGCCTTATTGCCTGCGTATCTCGGAAGAGATCCGTATCTATGAAAAACTGCTTAACAACAGCGAGCTGACCCATGCGCCGTGCGCGCCGGGCACGCTGGAAACGCTGTCGCGCTTCTCCATTCTGTCGCGCCTGAAAGAGCCTGAAAACTCAAGCATTTATTCAAAAATGCGCGTCTATGACGGCGAAAGCCTGAAAGACACCGACCCAAAAGCGAAATCCTATCAGGAGTATCGCGATTATGCCGGCGTTGATGAAGGGATGAACGGCCTGTCTACCCGCTTCGCGTTCAAAATCCTGTCGCGGGTATTTAACTTTGACCATGCCGAGGTCGCCGCCAACCCGGTGCATCTGTTCTACGTCCTCGAGCAGCAGATCGAGCGCGAGCAGTTCCCGCAGGAGCAGTCAGAGCGTTACCTTGAGTTCCTCAAAGGCTATCTGATCCCGAAATATGCAGAGTTTATCGGGAAAGAGATCCAGACCGCCTACCTTGAATCCTACTCGGAGTACGGGCAGAACATTTTTGACCGTTATGTCACCTACGCTGACTTCTGGATTCAGGATCAGGAGTATCGCGACCCGGATACCGGCCAGCTGTTTGACCGCGAGTCGCTGAATGCGGAACTGGAGAAAATCGAGAAGCCCGCCGGGATCAGCAACCCGAAAGACTTCCGTAACGAAATAGTCAACTTCGTGCTGCGCGCCAGAGCGCACAACAGCGGGCGTAATCCAAACTGGACCAGCTACGAGAAACTGCGCACGGTTATCGAGAAGAAAATGTTCTCCAATACCGAAGAGCTGTTGCCGGTGATTTCCTTCAACACCAAAACGTCAACCGATGAGCAGAAAAAACACGATGACTTTGTCGACCGCATGATGGAGAAAGGCTATACCCGCAAGCAGGTTCGCCTGCTGTGCGAATGGTATCTGCGGGTACGTAAATCATCCTGATAGACCAGCCCGGCTGGCAGCGGCTGCCGGGCTAATAATAACTGCGAAGACCCAATGACATTCAGCGCCAGCATATTTCGGCGCCTGAATGGCCGGGGCATAAGTTGGCAAATGCAGTACAGGAGGGCATATGACCTGGTTCATAGACCGACGCCTGAACGGGAAAAATAAAAGCGCCGTCAACCGGCAGCGCTTTCTGCGCCGCTATAAAGCGCAGATAAAACAGTCGATCTCCGAGGCCATAAACAAGCGCTCGGTGACCGATATTCAGAGCGGAGAGTCCGTCTCCATCCCAACGGACGATATTAACGAACCGATGTTTCATCAGGGGCGCGGCGGCCTGCGCAATCGCGTACACCCGGGTAACGATCACTTCGTACAGAATGACCGCATTGAGCGCCCTCAGGGCGGCGGAGGCGGTGGAGGCAGCGGTCAGGGCCAGGCCAGCGCCGACGGCGAAGGCCAGGATGAGTTTGTTTTTCAGATTTCGAAAGACGAATATCTCGATCTGCTCTTTGAAGATCTCGCCCTGCCGAACCTGAAGAAAAACCAGCAGCGTCAGCTGACGGAATATAAAACCCATCGCGCGGGCTATACCGCTAACGGTGTGCCCGCTAACATCAGCGTCGTTCGCTCGCTGCAAAACTCGCTGGCGCGCCGCACGGCGATGACCGCCGGTAAACGCCGGGAACTGCACGCGCTGGAAGAAGACCTGGACACCATTAGCAAAAGCGAACCGGCGCAGCTGCTGGAAGAGGAGCGGCTGCGTAAAGAGATAGCCGAACTGCGGGCGAAAATTGACCGCGTGCCGTTCATTGACACTTTCGATCTGCGTTACAAGAACTACGAAAAACGGCCAGAACCGTCAAGTCAGGCGGTGATGTTCTGCCTGATGGACGTTTCCGGCTCCATGGACCAGGCGACAAAGGACATGGCAAAACGCTTTTACATCCTGCTGTATCTGTTCCTCAGCCGGACCTATAAAAACGTTGATGTGGTTTATATCCGCCACCATACGCAGGCGAAAGAGGTCGACGAACACGAATTCTTTTATTCGCAGGAAACCGGCGGCACCATTGTCTCCAGCGCCCTGAAGCTGATGGATGAAGTGGTCAAAGAGCGCTATGACCCGGCGCAGTGGAATATCTACGCCGCGCAGGCTTCGGATGGCGATAACTGGGCGGACGATTCACCGCTGTGTCACGAACTGCTGGCGAAGAAAATCCTGCCCGTGGTGCGCTACTATAGCTATATTGAGATAACCCGGCGCGCGCATCAGACGCTGTGGCGGGAATATGAACACCTGCAGTCAACCTTCGAAAACTTTGCTATGCAGCATATTCGCGACCCGGAAGATATTTATCCGGTGTTCCGTGAACTGTTTCATAAGCAAACCTCAAAAGCGGACGGTTAAGCCTTTCCGGACAGCCAGCACAGACGCTGGCTGTTTTTTTACCCCACCTTACCCGGCTCGCGCCTGTTGCAGGGTGACGGGATCAATCTCCGACATTATCAGGTCGGGCAAGCTCTCCAGCTGGTATACCTTGCCGCATTTAACGATAATCTGCCGCGCGTTGTCGTACCCCGGAGCCCAGAGTCGATTATTCATCCGCACATCTTTGTAGACCGCGATAAGCGGTTTTTTCCACGCCGCCGCCATATGGACCACCGAGGTATCCGGCGAGATAACTAAGTCGGCCTCGGCGATAAGCGCCATGCAGTGGTGCAGCGTTTTAAACGGATTCACGCAGACCTTCTCCGGCAGGGGGATCCGGATTTCATTGCGATGATCGAGCAATATGATATTGACGTCCGGATAATCCTCACACAGCCTGGCCAGAAGCGTTGCCAGCTGCGCCTGCGACATGCTGCGGTCCTGATGCCCGGCAAAAATATTAATCACCACGTTACGCCCGTTGAGCGCCGCCAGATAATCACGAACCTGCTGGCAGATATCCTGTGGTATATGCAGATCATAAGATTGCAGAGATTTTTTATCCAGCTGCAGATAATCAGCGATAAAAGAAAATGTCTTACTGACGTGCCAGTTTTCACAGTCAAAATCAAAAGACTTGCTGTAGTGTTTAATAGAAGGCCACTTATTGAAACCCAGTACCGCTCTGGGCTTTATCTGTCGTAACAACAGCATCCTGTGTACCGGAATATCAAACAACGACGGGTCGATTACAATATCGTACTTATTATTCGCAAGCTCAGTAATAACTGACTGAGGAACGTTATGGGTAAATTTGTGCAAATAATCCGCCGAGTCAACATTCTCGGCCTCATAGATATGGCGAATGCGAGGATTATAGCGCATGACCTGACTATTGGATTTGGTCAACAGAAAGTCAACGGTCATTCCCGCCTCGTGAAGGCATTTAACCAGCGCTGAATCAACAACTACATCGCCGATCGCACCTTCATTACGCATTAACAGCACCGTTTTCGCGGAGGTTAAATCAGCTTCGCGGCGCGCGCGACTATCCCAGAACGCTTTAGCGATATAGACTCGCAGGTCATTGCGTATTTTCTTAAAAAAATAATTTCGACGCCTGTTTAGCGCCCTTATTTTTTTAAACTTTCGAGGGGTTCCCTGCACCGCTGCGTTTTCCATCATGATAACCTCATTGCCGCTTTCAATAGTACTGCCTGTAACCCTGCTAAGGACTGGTAAAAATAAGAAAAGTTCGCTTGATAATTAACATTATTTCATTTTTAGCTGCACCAGGATAGCCATAGCAGCATCATTGCAGCATATTTCATTGAGGATAAAATGAGTGAAAAATGGATTTTGCAGGATATTTACGACAGCAATATTCATTAGCGCCCTCATATTTAATAAACTATTTATTTTCATTGCCGCGCGGTGGTGCCCGATTCCGGCACTGGATAGATAAACAGTCTGCCTGCCACCGAACGTGGCGTCCCTGCGCCGCACATGGTAGAATTGTCTTAATTGTGCTGGCGAAATTATCATCATGAAATTACAGAATAAATTACTCCGACATTTCATTTCTGCGGGGGTGGTTGTCCTGACATCTTCATTTCTGGTGTATGAATTAGTCGCCAGCCATCGGGATATGTCGGAATACATGCGCTACATCGTCGAGAAGGGCGAATCCGCCTTTCTGTACGATAAATATCAAAATCAGCTGGTTATCTCCCAGGTCGCGCGAAAGCTGGATACGCACCCCACTGCCGAAAAGGCCCAACAGGCCTGCGCTGGCGTGCAGACCAATGGCAACGTATACGGGCTCAATATCGCCGGGCATACCTTCCCCGGGCTTCACGGTACGCTCAGTACCACCCAGCCTTCGTGCGAGCCGTGGATTAACGATCTCCCGGCGCTGCAGGCTTTTGATGCCGCGATAGCCCAAAGCGATATTATCGCCGCGCTGAATTCGGCAACCTTCAAATCCGATAAACGCTTCCGCTATTACCTCGATTTAGACAATAAATACGCGTATTTCTATTCGCCGATTGAGATAAATAGCAGCCCCGTTGATAACTGGAACTTTCTTCACGACAGTAAACTGGGCATCACTCAGTTCAGTCTTAACGGTTTACTTCGCGGGCGTACGCTAATTTCCAGTATCTATGCTGACGCGCTAACCGGACAGAATATTTTGTCGTTCTTAACCCCGGTCTATCATCGGGATCGGCTGAAGGGCATTGTGATGGTGGACGTCACTCGTCACGATATTGAGAAGCTGCTCTATACCACCGACCGCCCCCTGGTCTGGCGCTATCTCGACATCACCTTAACGGACTCGGACTCAACGTCTGAAATCCGCGTTCACCGCAGCAACACGCATTTTTTCAGCTACGCCCACCATAGCCAGCAGGTGGCGGAAAACCTGCACATTTCGCTGTCGCTGGATATGTCCTATTTTCTGCTTAGCTCCTGGAAGCTATTTTTGTTTTACCTGATATCTACCGGCGTTCTGCTGCACCTGGTACGCATGCACTTTCGCCTGTATACCGACGTTTTTAAAGAAAACATTAGTGATTCTTTAACCGGTCTGTACAACCGAAAAATTCTCTCCTCGCTGCTGGAATCGCGTATGCAAAAGCTCACCGAGCAAGGCGTGAATATCGTGTTTATGGCGCTGGACTGCGACCGGCTAAAATACCTTAATGACACCTGGGGACACGATGAAGGCGACCGCGCCATCGTGCTGCTCGCCCAGTCCATTTCCGCCGCCATACGTAAAAGCGATTACGGCATCCGGCTGGGCGGCGATGAGTTCTTCCTGATACTGATCGATTATGAGGAACAGGAGGCGAAAAATATACCCGAGCGTATTCGCCAGCACCTGAAGGAAATTGACATTAACCAGCGCGTTAATTTCTCATGGGGGGCCTGCAGCATGGCGCCGGGGGATAGCCTGGCCGACGTCATGAAAATCGCGGATGCCCGGCTGTACGAAAATAAAAAGCAAAAAAAACACGCTTACCCGGGGCGAGAGGATTAATCTTGAGGTTTTATTTTTAAGGAAAAAAACGACATGAACGCGCCGGTAAAAGTGAGTATTCATCAGCAGCTGTTGGCGCTGCTTAACCGCGACCACGCCCGTTACCGGGTCGTGGAACATGAAGCCGTCGGAAAGTGTGAAGCCGTGTCGAAGATCCGCGGCACCGCGCTGGGTCAGGGAGCAAAAGCGCTGGTATGTAAAATTAAAGGACATGGGGTTAATCAGCACGTTCTGGCTATCCTTGCCGCCGATCTGCAGGCGGATTTAGCCCGGCTGGCCGAATACGTCGGCGGCAGCAAAGCCTCTCTGGCCAGTCCGGCGGAAGTTGACGCCCTGACCGCCTGCGTCTTTGGCGCCATTCCCCCTTTCAGCTTCCACCCCTCTTTACGCCTGGTCGCCGACCCGCTGCTGTTTGAGCGCTTCCCGGAAATCGCCTTCAACGCCGGGCAGCTTGATAAGTCCATCATCCTTGATACCGCCGACTATCTGCGTATTGCCCGTCCGGAACTGATCGCGTTTCATCGCGAAGCCTGATTGTTCCCTCTCCTGCGCCAGGGCGCGCATTGTGCCGCGGGGGAAAATCGATCGTGCAGATGCCTCAAATCGCGAGTCTGCGATAAAAAACCTGTTTACTTACGCGATTATGCGTAGAGTAAACGGGCTGTTCTTTTTTATATTCTGGCAAGGACCTCTGCACATGCTCGACACCACCCTGTTAATACTGCTGGGCCTGGCGGCGCTCGGCTTTATTAGCCATAACACCACCGTAGCTATTTCAATCCTGGTATTAATTATCGTCCGTGTCACCCCGCTCAACGCCTTCTTTCCGTGGATTGAAAAGCAAGGGCTGACCATCGGTATTATTATTCTCACCATCGGCGTGATGGCGCCCATTGCCAGCGGCACGCTACCGCCCTCTACGCTGCTGCACTCCTTCGTGAACTGGAAATCGTTGCTGGCGATTGCCGTGGGGGTTTTTGTTTCCTGGCTCGGCGGGCGCGGCGTGGCGCTGATGGGCTCGCAGCCGCAGCTGGTAGCCGGACTGCTGGTCGGCACCGTGCTCGGCGTCGCCCTCTTCCGCGGCGTCCCGGTCGGCCCGCTGATCGCCGCCGGGATCATTTCGCTGTTTATTGGGAAGTCGTAGCCAGGCTGGCAAGATAGCGCCCCGGGGTTTGCCCGAGGCCCTTTTTAAACATAGTAATAAAGGCGGTGGTCGAGTCATAGCCCAGGCTCTGCGCCGTCTGCTGTACCGTCTGCCCGCGGATCAGCATCTGCAGGGAGAGGATCAGCTGCAGCTGATGTCGCCAGCGGCGAAAGCTTAAGCCCGTCTCACGCACCACCAGCCGCGCCAGATTGCGTTCGCTCATGGCAAACTCCGCCGCCCACTGCGCCAGCGTTTGCCAGCGGGCCGGGTCGACGGCCATCATGTCCACCATCTGACGAATTTTTGGATGCCCGGAGACCGGGAGCTGCAGGTGCTCCTGCGGCTGCTGCGGGAGTTCATCGAACAGCACCTGCACCAGGCGGTTCATTGCCGGTTTAGCGAGTTCGGCCCTGCCGCGCTCGGCCATAACGAGGATAAGCTCGCGCACCAGCGGCGAAATCTTTAGCGTGCAGCAGAAATCCGGCATCGGCGCCGCGTGGGGTTCAATAAATAAAAAGCAGACCTGCGCCTCCGGCGTCGCGCGATTGCTGTGCGGCACCTGTCCCGGTACCCACACCGCGTACTGCGGGGGCACCATCCACATCGCGTTCTCCACTTCGCAGGTCAGCGCCCCGTGTAGCGCCAGGATGAGCTGACCTTTACGGTGATGATGGCGCGGAATGTACTGCTCGTCCGCGACCACCTGAATACGAAAAGCCGCCGCCGCTTCGTGGCCGCTGTCCGGGTCGTAGCCGTCCAGGCCGAGTCCGATCATGATATTGTCCGATTTTAGCGATAATCTGTCATTTTAGCTTGATTTAAACAGGCGGCAAACAGGCTATGGTAAGCGCCACGTATTCTTGTTTGAGATAGCCATGAATTCTGTTTCACCTTCTGCCGGCCGCCGTAATCTGCTATTGATTACCGGTATTCTGCTTATCGCCACCACCTTGCGGGTCACCTTTACTGGCGCCGCGCCGCTGCTTGATGCCATTCGCAGCGAATATGGCCTCACCACCGCGCAAACCGGTCTGTTAACCACCCTGCCGCTGCTGGCCTTTGGCCTGGTCTCGCCGCTGGCGGCGGGTGTCGCCCGCCGATTCGGCATTGAACGTAGCCTGCTGCTGGCGATGATCCTGATTTGCCTCGGCGTGGGTCTGCGCTCCCTGCCCTTCGTCTCGCTGCTGTTTATCGGAACCGCGATTATCGGCTGCGGCATCGCCCTGGGAAACGTTCTGCTGCCCGGACTGATCAAACGTGACTTCTCTCAGCACGTCGCCAAAATGACCGGCGCTTACTCTCTCACCATGGGGGGCGCGGCGGCGCTGGGTTCGGCAATGGTCGTTCCGCTGGCGCTCGCCGGACTGGGCTGGCGCGGCGCGCTGTTGATGCTGATGGCATTTCCGCTGCTGGCGCTGTTTATCTGGCTACCGCAGGCGCGCAGGCAAGTCACCGCGCCGCTGACGGGGTCGGGCGCCATCCACAACCGCGGGATCTGGCGCTCGGCGCTGGCCTGGCAGGTGACGCTGTTTCTCGGGATTAACTCGCTGGTCTACTACGTCATCATCGGCTGGCTGCCCGCCATTTTGCAAAGCATAGGCTACAGCGAAGCGCAGGCGGGCTCCCTGCACGGGCTGCTCCAGCTCGCCACCGCGGCGCCGGGGCTGGCGATCCCGTTAATACTGCATCGGCTGAAAGATCAGCGCGGCATTGCGGTGCTGGTCGCCCTGATGTGTGCAGTCAGCGCGCTCGGTTTATGGTTTTTACCCGCTCAGGCGGTGCTGTGGACGCTTATCTTTGGCTTCGGTTCCGGCGCGACCATGATTCTGGGATTGACCTTTATCGGGCTGCGCGCCAGCTCGGCGCACCAGGCCGCCGCGCTGTCGGGAATGGCGCAGGCGGTGGGCTATCTGCTGGCCGCCTGCGGGCCGCCGGTGATGGGAAAAATTCATGATGCCAACGGCGACTGGCATATCCCGCTGATCGCCGTGGCGCTGATTTCCGTTGCGATGGCGGTATTTGGCGCGCTGGCCGGTCGCGATCGGGAGATCAACGGCTAGCGATATCGACGCCCGGCAACCGCCGCCGGGCGTTCGCTCACTGACTTGCCGCGCGTAAAAACGCGTGAACCAGCGGCGCAGGTCTGCCTTCCAGCGCATTGCGCTCGTGCTGAAATAGCGTGGCGACAAAGAACGGATGCGTCACCAGTTCTACCGCCCGAATCTCACCGTCATCATCCCAGCCCGTAACCCGCAGGTCGCCCTGCTCCAGCTCGCGGGCAAAATCGCTGGCAATCCCGTAGCTGCAGTGGTAACCCTCTTCAATACTGTCGCGGCCATAGGCGCGAGAGATCAGCGTATTGGCCCGCAGTTCAATGTTGTCCGACTTTTCTACCAGCGAGCAGCTAAGCGGCGCGATAACCATCCGGCCTTCGGTATCGGTTTCCGCATGTGCGGCATCCCGCCAGCCCATAACGTTGCGCGCGTATTCGATAATCGCGTGCTGGAATCCTCCGCAGGTGCCAAGGAACGGAATGCTGTTTTCCCGCGCGTGGCGTATAGCGATAAACGCGCCTTCGGCGTTTTTATAGGGGCTGGCGGGAACCACCCAGATAGCATCGTAATCAGCGAGATCGTCAGCGGACTTTATTTCGCTGGTGGCCAGCCAGTCATAACGCAGCGGCAGCTCCAGTACGGCGGCGGCATCATCAATTGCCAGGGGAATCGCTTTATGGGCAACTACATCAGGGTTGTAATCACCAACCAGGGCAATACGCAGGGGGGAGTTCATAGCAGGATCCTTATGTCAGAGCGAATATCAGGCAACACAAGGAGCCTCAGGTTAGCGATCTCAACGGCAGAACACAATCCTTATTTTGTCTGCTTCTGAACGCGGGTAATTTAGTCTGACTGGCGCTATGGTATAGGGCAGACAAATCGCTATGGATGAATGATGAAGGACAAAATTTTGGTTAGCGCCTGCCTGATGGGCTTTCAGGTTCGCTATAACGGCAGCCACAAAGCCCGGCTGGCTAACGCGCTGTCTCGCTGGCAGAGCGAGGGGCGGCTGGTCACCCACTGCCCGGAGCTGGCTGCCGGATTGCCCATCCCCAGGCTACCGGCGGAAATCCTTGGCGCGCAGGGAGCGGATGTCATGAAAAACCGTGCGAAAATTATTGAAAGTGACGGCCAGGACGTCACTGCGCGCTATCAGCTGGCCGCCTGGCTGGCGCTAAAAGCAGCGCAGGAGGAAGGCTGTACCGCAGCATTGCTCACCGACGGCAGCCCAACCTGCGGCAGTCAGTTTATCTATGATGGTACCTTTAACGGACAGCGCAAACCCGGTGCCGGCGTTGCCGCCGCCCTGCTTCGCGAATACGGGATAACGGTATTTTCCGAGCAGCAGTTGCCGCAGCTGCTTGCCTGGATGGAACAGAGGGAGAGTGACGATGATTCAATGTAAACGGGTTTATGACCCGCAGGAAGCGAGCGACGGCTACCGGATACTGGTAGACCGCCTGTGGCCGCGCGGAATAAAAAAAGAGGCGCTGAATTACGATGAGTGGTGCAAAATCCTGGCGCCATCGACTGATTTGCGTAAGGCTTTTCACGGCGAGACGCTTGATTTTGCCCACTTTAGCCAGCGCTATCGTCAGGAGCTGGAAGCCCACCGCGATGAAGGCGAGCGCCTGGCCGCGCTTGCCAGGCAGCAGCCGCTGACGCTGCTCTACGCGGCGAAAAACACCCGGCAAAACCATGCCCAGGTGCTGGCTGACTGGCTGAAAGCGCTATGACTTAGCCGGATGATCGCGCCGCCAGAGCGCCCATTCATCTAACGTTTCACCACTGGGTAGCTTGCACTCGGTGCGCACGCCCTGCGGGCTTTGGACAGGAACCTGTTTCCCTCCCAGCTGCTGGCAGTATACCGAAGCCGGGTTAGCCATCCCGATCGGGTGTGCTTGCGGCGCCGGCTGAGTCTGCGCGCATCCGGCAAGCGCCAGAGGCAGCATGACTATCATCCCCTTCATTTCCCCTCCTTAATCGATTAAAACGGTCTTTCACCCTGAATCTCCACGGTTTCTCCATTTTAGCTGCACTTTTGCATCGTAGAGTAGCCCTGTTCTCGAATTGACCAGAGAACAGATCATTCCATAATCAATGAGTTTTCCCCGTCGCCCCCGACGGGGCTTTTTTTCCCGCCGCGGATGCAGGTATTCTCCCCCCAGATGTGTTAAATTTTGTGTATCTCTGTTAATTCTGCGCTGATTGTTTTTTAGCATCATTTGCTGGTAGTGACGATTAGCATTCGGGAGCCGTATTTCTCATGTCCGATTTTATTCTCGCTCGCGTGTCGCAAACGCTCGCTAATGAACACTCCCTCGAAACCCTGGTGCGACAGCTGCTTGAGATGCTGGAGCTGGTTACCCGAATGGAATCTACCTACCTGACTCGTATCGACTTCGACGCGCAGCGCCAGCATATTATGTACGCGCACAACAGCAGCGAAATGCAGATCCCCGAAGGGTTCTCCGTCCCGTGGAACGACTCGCTGTGCAAACGCGCGCTGGACGACCGCTGCATTTTTAGCAACGATGTTGCCGAGCGCTGGCGTTCGTGTCTCGCCGCCCAGGATTTGGGGATCGCCACCTTTTTCAGCATTCCCGTGCGCCTGACCGACGGCTCATTATTCGGCACGCTGTGCGCCACCAGCCGGGCAAGACAGCCCTATAACATTGAGGGTGAGCAGGTGATGAATCTGTTTGCCAACCTCATCTCCCATTACGTTGAGAAAGAGACGCTGGTACAGCAGCTTCGGGCGGCTAACGTCGCGCTGGAGATGCATTCGTATACCGACGAGCTTACGGGTTTGCCGAATCGCCGCTCGCTGTTTAAGCATCTTGCCGCACAGTTTTCGCAGGCCCGGGAACAGCAGCGCAGCGTGCTGCTGATTTTTATCGATCTCGATGATTTCAAAGCAATCAACGATCGATTCGGCCACCCGTGCGGCGACAGCTTTTTGATTCAGATCGGAGAACGCCTGGCCGCACGCGTGCGCAGCGGCGATATTGTAGGTCGTCTCGGCGGCGATGAGTTTTTAATTGTCGGTCCGGGTCCCGATTCAGCCGACCAGCAGGAGTATATCGCCGCGTTACGTCAAGCGCTGGCGGGGATCTATTTCCTTGGCGAACACCGGATTAACTACCCCGGCGCCAGTTTTGGGGTGATTGAAGCCGACCCCTGGCAGATCGACGTAGAACTGGCGCTGCGCGCCGCCGATGAGGCGATGTATCAGGATAAGCAGTCTCGCCGTCAGGGGCGTTTTTTTCATATTGACTAATCTACGGTGAAATCCCGTATCATAGTCGACACGACTCGCACTTACAGGGGCTCAATAATGAGACTGGGTATTCTATTTCCGGTGGCTATTTTTATCGTTGCCGTGGTTTTTCTGGGCTGGTTTTTTGTCGGCGGCTATGCGGCACCAGGCGGAGCGTAATGAAAAAAAGCACCATAATTATGCTTATTGTCGCCATCGTCGCCGTGGCGGGTACGCAATTGGGCTGGTGGTAAATCCAGGATTATTCGCGCGTCTTTCCGGCAAGGATTGCAGAATTATCTCATCTACTCAATAAGTTAAAAGCATACACTCACCTCATCAGCCGATGGCGCATGCCCGTTTTTGCGCACGGATTTAACTGGAGAAGTGAGAAATGAAAAAAACGATCGTGTTGCCGTTGATTCTCGCGCTTTGCACGCTGTTATCGGGATGTATTGTCGACCCAGGCTATCACCATCAACACCGCCACCATCATCATGACGACAGAGACTGGCGATAGCCGTGGAAACATAATAAGGCGAACTTCGGTTCGCCTTATTGCATGAAATTAGTCCCGGCGGTCGGAACCTAAAAAGAGGAAACCCAGCGGGATGGAAAACAGCAGCGTAAACACAATGCTGTAAACCGTGACCATCGCCCCCTGCAGGAAGAACATTGACGTCGTCCATTCTGAATACGGCATATTGTATTCACTCACCACGCCGCCAAAGGTGGCGCGCCCAACCACGATAAGCGCGATGGCAAAGATCGCCGCGATCGACAAAAAGAACTTCTTGCTGTTTTTATTGCTGGTGAGTTTCTGCAGAATCATCCGGGTTCCCTTTTTTCTGAGCGATAATCGGCTGTATATGTAACACCAATGCAATCAAAATTGAAGGGATTTTGTTACGAGGCAGTGACAGTCACTATGAGGCCGGTCCCGCGTACCGGCCCCCAACGATTACGACTGGAGCGTCGCCAGACGGGCGGCAAAACCGACAAACACAAGGCCTATCAGGCTGTTGCCGATTTTCGCCAGCTTCTTTTTCGTCTTCACGTAACGCGTAACGAAAGAGCCGGAGAGGATCAAAAAGCTCATATAGATGAAGCTGATTATCTCCAGGGTCAGCGCCAGAATAAAGAACGCCAGCCCGGGCGTTTTGGCGCTGACGTCAATAAACTGCACGAAGAATGAGACATAAAAAAGAATCGCTTTTGGATTCGTCAGGCTAAGGGTCAGCGAACGTTTGAGAATCGCGCTGCCCGGCTCGGAATCAGCAGACGAATGACCATCACGCTGGGTTAACACCGCGTAGAGCATCTTGCCGCCCATCCACAGCAGATAAATCGCCCCCAGGTAACGCACGATATTGAACAGCACCGGCGTAGTCTTGATGAGCGTCGCGACGCCGGCAAAAGCCAGAAACATCAGCACCGCATCGCCAATAAACACGCCTGCCGCCGCCAGATACCCTTTTTTAACGCCGTGGGCGATGCCGGTCTTGAGGACAAAAAAGGTATTCGGGCCGGGAACCAGGATGATAAAGATAGCGCCGACCAGATAGGTCAGGTAATTCAATACACCAAACTCAGCGAACACAACGCACTCCTTCGCTTACAACAAAAAATATGATCCCGCGCACGTTAACGCAACCGGGACCATTTTGAAAGCGCCGCGAGTGCGGAGGGCTTAATAGAGCGAAGTTTCGCCCAGCGGACGGGTTTTAAAGCGGCGGTGAACCCACAGGTATTGCTCCGGCGCGCGCAGGATCTCTTTCTCAATAACCTTGTTGATATAGCTTGCCGCATCCTGTTTATCTTCGCCAGGATAGTCGCTCATGACGTCGCTGATGTGCAGGCTATAACCTCTGCGGTCCGCTTTACGCACCATGCTGATGGTGAGCATTTTCGCGCCCGACAAACGAGAGAGTACGTAGGTACCGTTGGTCGTTGCTGCCTGCTGTACCGAGAAGAACGGGGCAAATACGCTCCCCTTCGGGCCGTAGTCCTGATCCGGCGCAAACCACACCGCTTCACCCGACTTTAAGGCATGTACCAGACCGGATAAATTACGACGGTCAATCATCGCCTTGTTCGAGCGCAAACGACCGCGCGTCTGCACCCACTCCATTAACGGGCTATTATGCGGACGGTAGGTCGCCATCATCGGACGACACAGCCCCATCGTACGGCCACCCAGTTCAAGCGACATAAAGTGGACGCCAACGACCATCACGCCTTTTTGTTCGCTCAGAGCATTATTGAGATTGACCATACCTTCCACGTCAAACCATTTCTTAACGCGCTCATCGCTCCAGAACCATGCCATCCCTGTTTCAATCAGGCCCATCCCTAGCGACATGAAGTTCTGTTCGATAAGCTTTTCGCGCGCCGCGGGCGACATGGTGGGAAAGCAAAGTTCGAGATTGCGTCTGGCGATATGCTCACGGCGTTTCAGGAAGCGCCGGGATGCGCGACCGGCGCTGGTACCGATAAGATGCAAGACGGGATAAGGAAGCTGGACGATGAGCCAGAGCACGCCCAGGCCAAACCAGGTCCCCCAATTACGGGGATGAAGAAGTTTTTTATTAAAAGCGTAAGACATGTTTTTTCCTGTAAACATTAGAACATGAGGTAACGCTTAAGGAAAAAACGAGTCCCTTCATCTGTCATTAGGCGGTACGTGTAGCAGTTCAGACAATAATAATCCTGGTAAATTCACTCCGGCAAGTAAAAAAAGAGGCCAATAGAAAAAAACACAATACCAGCACACCTGTAACAAAATGTAAATAAAAAAGTGAATAATAAACCTCAAATATCCACCGCAAGAATGATTAACGCGCTAATCATTCAACATAAAGTATGCGTCTTTTCCAACCAGAACGTCGCTGTGGTAACCCGCAGGCCGCAGCTGAAGCCGCGTCGAGGTACGGCTGCATCCAGATGAGGTCGGGGTAGCCTCTGCTTTCTGTTATCCTTTTCACAACGTTTGCGGACAGGCTATTCCTTTATCTTCCATAAGCCTCACTGACATAAAATAGCAATATTAAAAATGAGTGTCAGAGAAATGACTAAAATAAGAATCAGCTTATTTTACTTTCCTGACAATAATTAATATTTATCGACAATTATCCATATCGCCGGTGGGTTATTTCAGACTTTTTACCTCCGTTGCTTTAACAGAACAGCAGGCAATAAAGTTCAAATGCCTTTTATGACGTTGAAAAAAATGCAACATAGATAAAAATCTCGGACGATTCTCGCGCTTCAACAAACCATTGCCGACAATTTTTAGCGCCTGTTTAAAACCTTCATCTTTCATCAACCCTCGCGGCGACATCAGCGACATCGGTCCATGATGAATGCTTACGGCGTCAAAGCCGGTCCGTTGGAAAAGCGTCTGCCAGGCGGCGGCGCTCAGCGGGCTGACGTGGGATTTCACCCCCCCCTGCAGCTGCCGCCGGGCGTCCTCTCCCAGCGCATCCTGCGTATACATGATATCGTGCGTCAGCAAACGACCGCCGGGCTTAAGAACGCGAAAATATTCCGCCACCAGTTTCTCTTTGGCTTTATCCGCATACATGGTGAGCATCGCTTCATTTATCACCATATCAAACGTTGCATCGGCAAATGGCAGCCGAGCGGCATTCGCCTCCATCACTATCACCCGATGATCCACACCTTCGCGAACGATATTTTGCCGGGCTTTCGCCAGCGCGTCTTTATCCATATCGATGGCGTAAACGCTGCAGCGAAAACGCTGCGCCAGCTCAATAGAGGTTGTCCCCATATTACAGGCTACCTCCAGAACTTTACTGTCGGCGGTAAAACCCGCCTGCTGAAATAGCCACTCTGTGGCTTCAATGCCGCCGGGGCGTAAGCGGGTTTTCCCCTGGCTTGCCAAAAACGTATGTCCGGCTTTTTCGCTTGCGTTCATTTGTCTCTCCTCACTCCCTATAAGATGCATTATAAATACAACATTAAGGTTAAGGAGGGAATAATGATAATGAATTTTATTTTCATTAAGAAGAAAGGGAAAGAAATGATGCAATGAGGGGAAAAATCTATTCAATATTTAACAATCACTTACCGTTACTATGGGGCTGTATGGCCCTTATCCCTGCCGCGCTTTATTGAAATGATAACCATTCTCATATTAACATATGCCGTATTGATTAACTCTCCTGAACCTGGCTATGTCACCTTCTTCCGCCATCGCCTCTCCGCTGACGCTTGCCTCGCTCTATAGCGACCATCATGGCTGGCTGAAAAAATGGCTTACCCATAAGTTGCAATCCGCTTATGACGCCGACGACGTAGCGCAGGACACCTTTGTCCGAATTATGGCCGGCGAGTCGCTGTTGACGATTCGCGATCCAAAATCTTTTCTCTGCACGATTGCTAAACGGGTGATGATCGACCTGTTCCGCCGCAACGCCCTGGAGCGCGCCTGGCTCGACATGCTCTCTCAGCTACCGCCAGAGCTCTCTCCCTCACCGGAGCTACGGCAGAGCCAGCTCGAACTGTTACAGCAGATTGATGCCATGCTGGACGGGCTTAACGCAAAAGCCCGGGAAGCGTTTTTGCTCTCGCAGCTTGAAGGGCTGACCTACGCCGATATCGCCAGCCGCCTGGCGGTTTCCGTCAGTTCGGTTAAGAAATATATCGCGAAAGCTACCGAGCACTGCCTGCTGTTCCGTCTGGAGAACGGCCTGTGAAACCGACGCTAAGCGAATCCCGTCGTCAGGCGCTGCGTTCCGCCTCGCACTGGTACGCGGTCCTCAGCGATGGGCGCGTCAGTCCGCAGCAGGAGGCCCGCTGGCAGCAGTGGTATGAGCAAAACAACGAAAATCAGTGGGCGTGGCAGCAGGTAGAAAACCTGCGTCAGCAGATGGGGCAACTGCCGGGCGGGCTGGCCAGCCGTGCTCTTCACGATAGCCGTCTGGCGCGTCGCCACGTGCTGAAAGGGCTGATGCTTTTGCTGGCGGCCGGAGGTAGCTGGCGGCTCTGGGAGTCCGAGCTGGCGGAGGGCCTGGGCGCCGACTACCGGACGGCGAAAGGGATACCGCGCCCGCAGCGGCTTGCCGACGGTTCGCTGCTGACGCTGAATAGCGAAAGTGCCGCGGACGTCCGTTTTGACGCGCGGCAGCGCATGGTTCATTTACGCTACGGCGAAATCGCCATCAGGACCGCTCACGACAGCCGGCAGCGGCCTTTTCGGGTGCAAACGCGGGAAGGCACTCTCACCGCGCTCGGGACCGCATTCACCGTCCGTCAGTTTGCCGGCGGCACCCGGCTGGCGGTACAGCAGCATGCCGTAGAAGTGGTTTTACCGTCCGGCAGCGCCCAACGCGTTAACGCCGGGGAAAGCCTGTGGTTTACCCGCGATCGCTTCGCCGCCCTGGTTAAGCTCAACGGCGGCGAGGATAGCTGGATCCGGGGCGTGCTGACCTTCCACGACGCCCCGCTGAGCGAAGTGGTCGAAACCCTCGCCCGCTATCGCTCCGGGGTGCTGCGCTGCGATCCCGCCGTGGCCGATTTACGCCTGAGCGGCACCTTTCCGCTGGGCGACCCTGATGCCATTCTGCAGGTTATCGCGCAAACGCTGCCGATTACATTGCGGTCTGTCACCCGCTACTGGGTCACGCTCGTTCCGGCCTGAGAAAAAAATCGAAAAAATTCTCATTCTCTATTGTCCCTTTTCCCCTGCTCGTTCGACTTATCTGATGAATATAACCAAAAACGATGGTGGAGAAGAGATGACGCCTTTACGCGTTTTACGCAAACCGATGCCTCTGGTGATGGCAATCCGTTTAAGCCTGCTGCCGCTAGCGGGGCTGGCTGCCGCGCCGGTATTCGCCGCCGCGCAGTATGATATTGCCGCCGGGGAGTTAGATCACGCCCTGAACCAATATGCCGCCCGCAGCGGTATCACGCTTTCCGCCGACGCCAGCCTGACGCGCGGCAAGCATAGTCCGGGCCTGCACGGCAGCTTTGAAACCGAAGAGGGTTTACGCAGGCTGCTGAACGGCAGCGGATTACGGCTCAAGCCGCTGGGCAAGAACGTCTGGACCCTGGAGCTGGAGCCCGCGTCCGTCAGCGCAGAATCCACCCTCACCGTCGTCGGGGACTGGCTTGGCGACGCGCGCGAAAACGATGTCTTTGAGCACGCCGGCGCCCGCGACGTGATCCGTCGGGAGGATTTCGCCAAAACCGGCGCCGCCACGATGCGCGAAGTGCTGAACCGGATCCCCGGCGTCAACGCGCCGGAAAATACCGGCACCGGCAGTCACGACCTGGCGATGAACTTCGGTATTCGTGGCCTCAACCCGCGGCTTGCCAGCCGTTCCACGGTGCTGATGGACGGTATCCCGGTTCCCTTTGCCCCCTACGGCCAGCCGCAGCTTTCGCTGGCGCCGGTCTCGCTCGGCAATATGGACGCCATCGATGTCGTGCGCGGCGGCGGCGCGGTGCGCTACGGGCCGCAGAGCGTCGGCGGCGTGGTGAACTTCGTCACCCGCGCCATCCCCGAGGATTTTGGCATTCAGGGCGGCATTGAAGGGCAGCTCAGCCCCACCTCTTCGCAAAACAACCCGAAAGAGACGCATAACCTCGCGATCGGCGGCACGGCGGACAACGGTTTCGGATCCGCCCTGCTTTACTCCGGCACCCGGGGCAGCGACTGGCGCGAACACAGCGCCACGCGGATTGATGATGTGATGCTGAAAAGCAAATACGCGCCCAACGAAGTCCATACCTTTAACAGCCTGCTGCAATACTATGACGGCGAAGCCGATATGCCCGGCGGCCTCTCCCGCGCCGACTACAACGCCGACCGCTGGCAGTCCACGCGTCCTTATGACCGCTTTTGGGGGCGCCGCCAGCTCGCCAGCCTCGGCTACCAGTACCAGCCGGATGCGCAGCATAAATTTAATATTCAGGGGTTCTATACCCATACCCTGCGCAGCGGCTACCTGGAACAGGGTAAGCGCATTACCCTCTCCCCGCGCGAATATTGGGTCCGCGGCATCGAGCCGCGCTACAGCCAAAGCTTTATGATCGGCCCATCCGCCCACGAAGTCGGCGTCGGCTATCGCTACGTCAACGAATCGACCCACGAGATGCGTTACTACACCGCGACCACCAGCGGCGAGCTGCCCAGCACCGCCAGTCCGTACGATCGCGATACCCGTTCCGGCACCGAAGCCCACGCCTGGTATATCGACGATCGCGTGGATATCGGCAACTGGACGATTACGCCAGGTATGCGCTTTGAGCACATTGAGTCTTATCAGGACAATAATCTGCTGGGCACCCGCGAACGGGTCAGCTATAACGCCCCGCTCCCGGCGCTGAATGTTCTTTATCACCTCACCGACAGCTGGAATCTTTATGCCAACACAGAAGGCTCATTCGGCACCGTACAGTACAGCCAGATTGGCAAGGCTGTGCAAAGCGGCAATGTGGAACCGGAAAAAGCGCGAACCTGGGAAGTCGGCACCCGCTACGATGACGGCGCGCTGACCGCAGAGATGGGGCTGTTCCTGATTAACTTCAACAATCAGTACGATTCCAACCAGACCAATGACACGGTCACCGCCCGCGGTAAAACCCGTCATAGCGGCCTGGAAGCGCAAACCCGTTACGCCCTCGGCGAGCTTTCACCCGCGCTTGATAATCTCTCTGTCTACGCCAGCTATGCGTACGTCAATGCTGAAATTCGCGAGAAAGGCGATACCTACGGTAACCAGGTTCCCTTCTCGCCGAAGCACAAAGGCACCTTTGGCGTCGATTACAAGCCCGGCAGCTGGACGTTTAACTTCAACGGCGACTTCCAGTCGAGCCAGTTTGCCGATAACGCCAATACCGTTGCCGAAAGCGCCGATGGCAGCACCGGCCGCATTCCCGGCTATATGCTGTGGGGCGCTCGCGTGGCCTATGACTTTGGCCCGCAGATGGCCAATCTCAACCTCGCGCTGGGGGTGAAAAACATCTTCGACCATGCGTATTACACCCGCTCGTACGACGATAACAACAAAGGGCTTTACGCCGGTCAGCCGCGCACGCTGTACCTGCAAGGATCAATGAAGTTCTGATGATAGAGCGTTGCCGGACAGCGCTATTCTCGCCCTGTCCGGCAAGCTGGAGTGAATAATGTTTAGCCTTGTTCGTCTGTGTATTTTCAGCCTGCTGTTTCTGGCGGGCCCGCTCTTTGCCGCCACCGTACAGGATGAGCGCGGTCGCTTTACGCTTGATAAAACGCCGCAGCGCATCGTCGTGCTTGAACTCTCCTTTGTCGACGCGCTGGCGGCGGTTGACGTTAGCCCGACAGGCGTGGCCGATGACAACGATCCGTCGCGTATTCTGGCGGACGTACGCGCACGTCTGAAGCCCTGGCAGTCGGTGGGCACCCGCGCCCAACCCTCGCTGGAGGCCATCAGCGCGCTGCATCCCGATCTGATCGTCGCCGATAGCAGTCGCCATGCCGGAATTTACGCCGCCCTGAGGCAAATTGCCCCGGTGCTGCTGTTGAAATCGCGCAATGAAACCTGGGAGGAGAACCTGCAGTCAGCGGCGATTATCGGCAAAGTAGTGGGTAAGGATAAGGAGATGCAGCAGCGTCTGGCGCTGCATCGGCAAAAAATGGCGGCGTTTTCCCGACAGCTGCCGGCTGGCGCCAGCGTGCTGTTTGGCACCTCCCGCGAACAGCAGTTTAATCTTCACTCAACGCAAACTTATACCGGCAGCGTGCTGACGGCGCTTGGCCTGAAGGTTCCGCCGCCAATCGGCGGCGCGCCGATGGCGGCGATAAATTTCGAACAGCTGCTGGCCCTGAATCCGCAATGGCTGCTGGTCGCTCATTACCGTACTGAAAGTATCGTGAAAAAATGGCAGCAGGACTCCCTGTGGCCAATGCTGCAGGCCGAGCAGAAAGGGCAGGTCGCCGCCGTCGACAGCAACAGCTGGGCGCGGATGCGCGGGATCTTCGCCGCCGAGCGTATTGCCAGCGATATGGTTAAAATTGTCCACCACCGGGCGGTTGATATCACGCCATGAAACCGTTCCGTCGCGCGTTTTTTATCTGGGGATGGCCGCTGCTGGCCCTCAGCGGCCTGTTCTGGCTGAGCCTGTTCTGCTATTCGCCCATCCCGATTTCGCCGCTCAACGCCCTTCACGCCCTGCTGGCGCCTGAGTCTCCTTCGCTTGCGGAGGCGCTGGTGCTTAATCTGCGCCTGCCCCGCAGCCTGGTGGCGGTAATGCTCGGCGCCTCGCTGGCAATGTCGGGGGCGTTATTACAAACGCTTACCCATAACCCGCTGGCATCGCCTTCACTGCTCGGTATTAATAGCGGCGCGGCGCTGGCGATGGCGCTGACCAGCGCATTCAGTCCGGCACCGCTGGCGGGCTTTTCGCTGGCGCTGATTGCCGCCTGCGGCGGCGGAATAAGCTGGCTGCTGGTGATGAGCGCCGGCGGCGGCTGGCGTCAACAGCAGGATCGCCAACGGTTGATCCTCGCCGGTATTGCTCTCTCGGCGCTATGCATGGCGTTGACCAGAATGACCCTGCTGCTGGCGGAAGATCGCGCCTGGGGCATTCTTACCTGGCTTGCGGGCGGCGTTTCCCACGTGCGCTGGGCCGAGTTCTGGCAGCTTTTCCCTTTTGTCGCGCTGATTACCCCCGGCGTATTCCTGCTGGCCAACGCGCTTAATCTGCTCAACGTCAGCGATACCGCCGCCCATTCGCTGGGGGTGAATTTGCCGCGCCTGCGCCTGCTTATCAACGCGGCCGTGTTGCTGCTTACCGGCGCCAGCGTCAGCGTCGCCGGACCGATTGCCTTTGTTGGCCTGCTGGTCCCGCATCTGGCGCGTTTTTGGGCGGGTCACGATCATCGTACTTTTTTGCCGGTCAGCGCCCTGCTGGGCGCCCTGTTTATGCTGCTGGCGGATATGCTCGCCAGAGCGTTGGCCTGGCCGGGTGAACTGCCCGCGGGCGCGGTGCTGGCGCTGGCGGGCGGGCCCTGTTTTGTCTGGCTGGTCAGGAGACGCGGGTGAAACAACGCATCGTGTTTTTATGGCTCGCGCTCACGCTGTTAACCCTGTTCTCGCTGCGGATGGGGGCGATCCCGCTGCCGTGGCGAGCGCTGCTCAGCGGATGGCATACGGACAGCGAGTATCACTACGTCCTTATGCAATATCGCCTGCCGCGCGTGGTGCTGGCGCTGATTATCGGCGCCGCGCTGGCGGTTTCCGGGGCGCTGGTTCAGGGTATTGTGCATAATCCGCTGGCCTCGCCGGACATTCTGGGCATTAACCACGGGGCCAGCCTGACCTCGGTGGCGGCCCTGTGGTTTTTGCCGTCCCTGCCCCTGCCGTGGCTGCCGCTGCTGGCCTTTATCGGCGGAATGGTGGCGATGGTGATACCGCTCGCCCTTGCCGGTTTTTCTCGCCCAATGCGCCTGGCGCTGACCGGAATCGCGCTGTCGGCCTGTTGGGCCAGCGTGACCGACTACCTCTTACTGTCGCGGCCGCAGGAGATCAATAACGCGCTGCTGTGGCTGACCGGAAGCCTGTGGGCCAGAGACGGCGCATTCGTCATCATCGTCCTGCCCCTGCTGGCGATTTTGCTGCCCTTAAGCTTCGCCCTCAGTCGCGATCTCGACCTGCTGGCGCTAGGCCATGAGCGCGCGGGAACGCTCGGCGTCAACGTACGCTGGCTTAACGGCTACGGCTTAACGCTGGCGGTGGCCCTCGCGTCGATTGGCGTCGCGGTCTGCGGTCCTGTCGCCTTTATCAGCCTTGTGGTGCCGCATCTTGTGCGTCGCCTCTTCGGCGGCCGCCATCGCCGTTTATTGCCGCTCTCTGCGCTCACGGGCGGACTGGTTCTGCTGCTCGCCGATCTGCTGGCGCGAACGCTGCATCCGCCGCTTGAACTGCCGGCAGGCGTGCTGACGGCGATTATCGGCGCCCCCTGGTTTATCTGGCTTCTTGTGAGAATGCGTTAAATGGAACTGCGAATAGAAAAGCTAACCGCTGGCTATGGCGGCAAGCGCGTTATCAACAATCTCGATCTGACGCTACCGGGCGGGAAAATTACCGCGCTGCTGGGGCCAAACGGCTGCGGTAAATCAACGCTGCTGAAGTGTTTCTCTCGCCTCCTGACGCCCATCGCTGGCGAGGTCTGGCTCAATGATGTCCCCTTAAACCGCCTCTCCGCCCGTCAGCTGGCGCGGCGACTGGCGCTGCTGCCGCAGCAGCATCACGTTCCGGAAGGCGTCACCGTACGCGAGCTGGTCGGCTACGGCCGAAGTCCGTGGCTACCGCTGTGGGGGCGGCTTTCCGCGCAGGATCGACAGCAGGTCGACAGCGCGCTACAACGAACCGGCATCGCTGCGCTGGCGGAACAACCGCTGACCGCCCTTTCCGGCGGCCAGCGGCAGCGGGCTTTTCTGGCGCTGCTGCTGGCGCAGGATACGCCGCTGGTGCTGCTCGATGAGCCAACGACCTGGCTGGATATTCATCATCAGGTGGCGCTGATGACGCTGATGCGCGAGCTGCAGACGATGGGCAAGACCGTGGTCACCGTACTGCACGACCTGAACCAGGCCAGCCGCTACTGCGACCATCTGGTGGTGCTTGAAGGGGGCCGGGTGCAGGCTCAGGGCCTGGCGGAAACGGTACTGACGCCGGAGATGCTGCGGGAGATTTTTAACCTGGAGGCGGAGATTCACCCGGAGCCGGTGTCGCAGCGCCCGATGTGCGTGGTGAAATAACCCGGGTAAGGCGCGCTGCGCCCTACCCGAAGTTGATCAGTAGGTGTGGAAGTACTGCTGGATCACCTGCGGATTTTTCGTTTGCGTCAGCGCCGTCATCAGCAGGATGCGCGCTTTTGCCGGGTTGAGCGAATCGGCTACCAGCCCAGGCTGGCCGTCATCAACCGGCACGACGCCGCTGCCGGTACGCGAGGCGCGAACCACCACGATACCGGCTTTTTCCGCCTTTTCGATCCCCGCCGCGCTGCGTACGGAGACCGACCCCGCGCCGGTGCCCGCATAGATAATCCCGTCAGCATGGTGCGCGATCGCCGCGTCATACATATATTCAGGGTCATCCTGATAGCCATAAATAATGACCACTTTCGGTAGCGCGTTAAGATTGCGGACGTCAAAAACCGAACGCACGGTGTGAATTTTATCCACGCGAGTTTCGAACTGCGGTTTGCCGCTCACGATAACGCCCAGATAGCCCTCTTCCGGCGCCTTGAAGGTATCCAGCGTCGTGGCGTTGGTCTTAGTGACAAAACGCGCCGCGCCGATGCGGTCATTAAGCACCACCATCACGCCGCGGCCCTTCGCTTCCGGGTCGGCCGCCACGGTCACCGCTTCCAGCAGATTCATCGGACCGTCGGCGCTGATGGCCGTGGCCGGACGCATTGCCGCCGTGAAAACGACCGGCTTATTGCTTTTTACCGTCAGGTTGAGGAAATAAGGCGTCTCGTCCAGGGTGTCGGTACCATGGGTAATCACTACGCCGTCCACATCATCGCGTGCCAGCAGTTCATTGACGCGCTTTGACAGTTTGAGAATGATGTCGCTGGTCATATTTTCGCTGCCGATATTAGCGACCTGCTCGCCGTCAACGCGTGCGACTTTGCTCATCTCAGGCACGGCATTAATCAGCGTCTGTACGCCAATCGCGCCGGCTTTGTACCCGGTAGTCTGGGTATTGCTGGCCGCTGAACCGGCAATCGTCCCTCCGGTCGCCAGGATTACGATATGCGGCAGACGCGCCTCACTCGAAGCGAAAGCGCTTATCGCCAGTAACGTAATTGCCAGTAATGCTCTAAAATTCATCATGACTCATCCCAAAATAGATATTAAATAAATTCGCGCAGAGAGAATGCAAACAGCTTGCCAGGATTTAATGTATTTTACTCGGTAAAAATGATTAACTATCGGACAAAAAAGGATTTTTACTTCGCCCGGAGCGCTACTTTGGTGCAGGGACGCGCTAAAAATGGGCAGGATAAAAATGCGAAACCCGAATGGACTTATTCAATCTATTTTGTCATGTCGGCATCGCTATCAACGAAATAGAGCAAAACGGTGCGGGTAATGCGATGGAGAAAAACGATGCATAATATCGCCTTAAAATCAGCATTGATGCTTACCACCCGCGTCATACAAATTATTAACCCTGAATTACACCTGCATATGCAACGAACGGCGCTGATCGCGCTGGAGCTTGCGCAGGCGTCAGGGCTCTCGCGTCAGCAGCAGCAGACGATCTTTTGCGCCGCGCTGCTGCACGACATTGGCGTTCTGGGCGATAAACGAGTGTTCTCCTCGCTGAACGCCATCGATAACCTTAACGACCCGCATCAGCACCGGGGAGCAGAAATGCTGGCCGGGTTAGCGACCCTGGCCCCCATCCTGCCGATTATCCGCGATCACCATTTTAGCCCACACCACAAAGGCAGCCTCGAACAGCATATCGTCTATTTCGCCGACGTTTTTGAACGCCTGCTTGCTGGCGATAAGCACGCGACAACCTTTCAAACCGATATGATTATTGGTAAATTTCGCGCGCTTTACCAGGCGATAGATCCGCCGCTATGCCAGACTTTGTGCCAGCTCGCACAAAAAGAGCATTTTTGGCTGCACCTCAATCCCGGACATATTCAGCGAATGCTGGAGATCATCGGCCCTATCAACCATGTTTATATCGATATCGACGGTCTGAAAGATATCTGCCTGTTAATTGCCAAAATTGTCGATACCTACAGCAGCTTCACCGCCAGCCATAGTCTGAAGGTCGGGCGAATTTCGCGCACCCTTGCCGCTTATATGAATCTGCCGGAGATGGAGTGTAAGAAAATTGAGATTGCCGGCTATTTACACGATATTGGCAAAGTACACATTCCGCTGAAAATCCTGGAGAAACAGGGCGAACTGAATGACGAAGAGCTGCTTCAGGTGCGGGAACATAGCTATATGACCGGCGAAATTCTTAGCACCTTCAGCGAACTCGGCGAAATAATTAACTGGGCCGCGAATCATCATGAAAAGCTGGATGGCAGCGGCTATCCGCTTCATCTCAATGAGCATTACCTGCAGCTTCCGGATCGGATTATCGCCATCGCGGATATTTTCACCGCGCTTACCGAAGACCGCCCCTATCGCCCTGGAATGAGCCGTCAGCAAGCGTTACAGCTGATAGAGAGTGATGTTATAAATGGCGCGCTGGATAAAGACGTGTACCGCATTTTGCATCACCATGCCGAAGCGCTGCACGCTATTATTACTCACACGCTACACCCGTAATCACCGTTTTTTTTCCGGTGAAGCCGGAGTGTGACGATAAAAAATAATTAATTCATCTGCACGCAAGGAATATCCGGTGAGAATCGCCACCATGACTAACTGGGCCTACGGGATCACCGTCGCCCTGACCCTCGCCTCAGGCATCGCCATGCTGATGGCCTCAAGTGCGGATAATGCCGAACGCCGCGCCGTCGAACAACGCCAGGCGTTTGACCAGCTAAGCGAAGAAGTAGAAAGCGGCGCCTGGGAGCTTTCCGATCTCGCGCGACTTTACATCATTCAAAAAAATCAGGATGTGCTGCAGGAGTACCGGCAGCAAGCCCAGGCCACCGCCGCCATTGAACATCGTCTGGAAAAGCTGAAAGACAATGGCGCAACCGCTGAAGAGCTGGCGCTGCTGCGCGAGGGTTTACAGATAGCCGATGAACTTCAGGATGAGCAGCAAACGGCGCTGGCGCAGGTTGCCAGGGGAGAAGAAAAAGCGGCGGTCAGCCTGCTTTACGGCGCTGCCTATGAGCAGGAGCTTGAGCGGGTCCAGACGCAGCTCGATCACTTTCGCCTGATGCTCGAAGGCCGGGTGAATAAAACCATTGCCGAGGCTACGGAGAAGTCACGGATCTGGCGTACGCTTTCTGAGATCATGGTTGGGCTCACCGCGCTGATGTTCCTGTTTGTGCTGGGGTTTATTCTTAAGCGGCGGGTGCTCTATCCCGTCGTTCGCCTGAGCGACGTGGTGCAGCGGCTGGCATCGCAGGATTATGCGGTTGAGACGCCGCAGTTTACCCAGATTGATGAAATTGGCGATATGGCCCAGGCCATTCGTATCTTTCGCGAGAACGGGCTGGCGCGGCAGCGGCTGGAACAAGAGCGCGATGCGGACTGGGCGGTCCGCGAGCTGCTGGCGAGGATGACCCAGCGCTTGCAGGGCTGCGAATCGTTCGAGGATGTGATCAAGGTTGCCGAACTGTTCGCGCCAAATATCGCCCCGGAGATCCCGGGCCGGCTGTATATTCTCGATACCGATCCCTGGCAGATGCGCTGCGTGGCGCAGTGGCTTTCTCCGCCGCTTGAAGCCGACGTCTTCCATCCGGATAACTGCTGGGCCGTGCGGCGCGGGCTGAGCCATCCGCCGGTCAACGGTGAGCCGGATATCGCCTGTTATCACCTGTCGGAATCGCAGGCTCAACGGTCGCTATGCGTGCCGCTGATTGCGCAAGGAGAAGCGATTGGTCTGCTCTCCTTCAGCAACGTCACCTCCGCGACCGCCCCGTCCCGCGCCTATCTTGAACTGATGGCCGAAGCCCTGGGTCTGGCGCTGGCGAACCAGCGTTTACGCAACGCGCTGCTGGAAAAGGCGCTGTTTGATTCATTAACCGGCCTGCGTAACCGCCACCACCTGGATGACGCTCTGCATACTCAAATGAATCTGGCGGTACGCAACGGTACGCCGCTGAGCTGCCTGATGATCGATATCGATCACTTTAAGGCGATTAATGATAGTTATGGTCACGAAGCGGGCGATCTGGTCATTAAAAACGTCGCGGCGATTATTCAACGTGCGGTGCGCGATATTGGGATGGCCTTCCGCTATGGCGGCGAAGAGTTCCTGGTATTGCTGGGCGGAACCGATGAAGAGGCCGCAATGGCCTGCGCGACCGACATCTATCACAGCGTTCAACTGCTGACGCTACGCTATGGCCTGGCTGAAATTGGTCAGGTCGATGTGTCCATCGGCATCGCCAGCTACCCGCAGCATACGCAAAGCGATAGCCTGTTGCGCGCGGCTGACGCTGCGCTCTACCGGGCAAAAGAGCTGGGGCGGTCGAGAATTGTGAGCTTTGGGATGTTAAAAGCGGATTGAGTCGACAGTCACACCACCGCGTAAAAGGAGCGCTGCACTCCTTTTACGCGGTGGTGTGAGCAGGACAGAATGGCAACCGTTAAGCGCAATCCTTTTTCTATCCTATTGAAAATCAAGCCTCTTGATCCAGGGCAAAGTCGAAATGCCGCAATTCAGTAAAATTCATCGCCTGATTTGAACAAGACTATGTCGTTTTCATGTTTTTAAGATTTACGCTGTTCTACCTACTTATTATCCCCTTGCAGACTTTCGCGCTTAATTACTCTTCAACTTTTTTAAGACTCAATTGCCCGCAGAGAGGCCTCGTGGAAGTCATTTTGCATGTTTACGATCATACCCAGGAAAAATGGCAGAATAATTTTGAGACCGGCGCGGGGCACAAGCGTTCTGGCGATACGGAACTGATCCCCTTTGCCAACGGAGACATTCTCTTCCACTCCGCTTCAAAAGATGCTTTCAGCTATCTCTACAGCGGCGAGGAGACGCTTCACCACTGCATAAAACTGGACGAGAGACCGCTATACCCCTCCTTTTAGACCCGCGTAACGGACGCGATTCACCCCGGAGAATAAAAAAACGGGAACACATCGGCTCCCGTTTTTGCTTAACCCAGAGACTGGATTACATATTCGCGATAATCGCGTCGCCAAACTCTGAACATTTCAGCAGTTTAGCGCCTTCCATTAGACGTTCAAAGTCATAGGTCACGGTCTTGGCGGCGATAGCGCCTTCGGTGCCTTTAACGATCAGGTCTGCCGCTTCGAACCACTGCATGTGGCGCAGCAGTACATTACGTAAAACCACTTATCCATATGATTTAATTGTAAAATTATCATAATTCACTCATAAAGCCCAATCCAAATAGCAATCAATAACTTATTGATTATATAGATTATACTTTCAGTTTTGGGGAATGATCCCTTGCTTTTACCGTAATATTATTCACTAATACCATTTGTATGTTCAAAAGTATATTCTGGCACAGGAATCACTTTATCTTCTGATTGAATGAATTTCCTTACCATATGCTCATTTTTGCATTTTTTACATGTAACATGGCTTCCATCCTCTATATCACATAGAGGCATGACTATTTCATTATTACATTTTAAACATGGTATTATAGCTGTCTGAAATGACTCAATGTTATTATCTTGAACCACTCTAATAATCACATAATTACGACACCCTTGGTTTTGGCAAGACAATTTATTATGTTTTTCAACATAATTCCTTGTGAATAAAATCTCCTTGCCGCACTTTTCACATTTTATTTTTTCGTAACCACGATGGAAAGTTATAAGATTGCATTCAGCTATATGTGAAAGCTTTGATATAATCGCTTTCAACTTACCACTATCAATTTCAAAGTTTTTATTTTTTATAGTCGGTTGATGGAGATAGCTCCCCAATGTATTATACCATTTACTTAAGTCTTTATATTGTATGTTTTTATATTCTACTTCTATATCTTCACCCTTCCCCCCACTAATTGTTACTTTTAAATCTTTATCTGCTGTTTCTTCAAACATACATAAAGCCTTTATGGCCTGAGGAGGCTGCCATGTATTGATGACAGATTCGGGTATTTTCCCCAATCCTGCTCGCAATTGGTTATAAACATGGCATTCTATAGCAAATCTTAATTCTAATGCGCAATATCTTAAAGTCGCATCACTTCCCTGTTCATATAGCTGCCGAGCCTTTTCCAAGTGTTCTTTGAAATTATAGTCCATATGCTATCCTTTGATCTTTGGGATAACAATATATATAACTTTTATTATGATGAATTCCAAGCTCAAAATACTCCGTCATGGGGTGTCGGGGGTCGGAGGTTCAAATCCTCTCGTGCCGACCAAAAACTCCACAGAAACCAGCCTCTTAGGGCTGGTTTTTTTATGCCTATTTTTGTGCGGGGAGTTAGTAGGGTGAAACTGGGGAGAAACCCCATCAATAACAACTTCTCCGGGGTTATTTTCCTCCCTCAGAAATGCTCAATTTTCTGTCTTCTATACTTTCAGTATGACTACTGGAGGTAACCATGTGCGGACGATTTGCCCAATCACAGACACGCGAAGAATACTTGGCTTATCTTGCAGATGAGGCCGAGCGAAATATCGCCTATGACCCCGAACCGATCGGCCGTTACAACGTCGCACCAGGTACCAAAGTTCTGTTACTGAGCGAACGTAACGAACAGCTGCACCTCGATCCAGTTCACTGGGGTTACGCTCCAGGGTGGTGGGATAAGCCAGCGCTCATTAACGCTCGCGTAGAAACCGCGGCGACAAGCAGAATGTTTAAACCACTGTGGCAACATGGCCGGGCGATCTGCTTTGCCGATGGCTGGTTTGAGTGGAAGCGTGAAGGAGACAAGAAGCAGCCCTATTTCATCCACAGAAAAGATGGTAAGCCCATTTTTATGGCAGCGATCGGCAGCGTACCTTTTGAACGCGGCGATGAAGCTGAAGGATTTTTGATAGTGACTGCAGCTGCCGACCAGGGTCTGGTCGATATTCATGACCGCCGGCCGCTGGTTTTGGTACCGGAAGCAGCGCGCGAATGGATGCGCCAAGATATAGGTGGGAAAGAGGCGGGAGAGATTGCCACTGACGGTTCGGTTACAGCAGACCATTTCACCTGGCACCCGGTATCCCGGGCGGTAGGCAATGTGAAAAATCAAGGTTCTGATCTAATATCTCCATTGCATGAAAACTAAAACTGGGAAGAGTATGAAGCGCCAAGATATCCTTAAATGGATTCATTCTGAGTCACCTAACGTTGAATCACAGATTAAACGTTGGCTTGCAGAAATTTTACAGAAAGGAGATAAGTCTGATGAATTCATGCGGGGTTTAGAGGTTATAGATAATGAAATAGTTGTTCTACTCAGGCCATACACTAATAGATATCCTGGAAATTGCTTATCCATTTGCACAGTAACCCTTCCTTCAGAACTCCAAAGGAAAGGATGGTTTAAAAGCTTTCTAAATCTCTGTTGTAGCGTTAACCCATGGAAAGATGTTGTAATTGAAGACGTTGGCAATGCGCATCTTTTTGATTTTTGTGTACGTAATAACTTTTCAATCCTACACCCTTGTTATAAAACAACATTTATTGTTAATCAGGTTGCTGTTAGGGAAATGAATATTCTGCCTTTGGAAGATTCTTCTTACTATCTGACCTTAAGTAAATCAGAAAACCGCGTCGTATAGCGCGGCGAGAGCATATCACGCTTCATCTGCCATGCTGTCTGGATTCCCTGCCCTGCAAAATAGAGCGTCCCCCTGCCATCTTTTGCGTTGAGATGGTCGAGAACTTCCATTAACTTTTCGCTGTTCTGACGCGGCGCGTTGTCATCGAACAGATTCAGCTGTGCAACGCCCTGACTGTAGAAATCCCCCAGCATTACCCCTGCTTTCTGATAACGATGTCCGTCTCGCCAGATTGCATCGAGGCATTTCGTCGCCGCGGTGATTATGTCTCTGCTGTCCTGGCTTGGCGTAAGCAGCTTTACGGATGCGCTGTTTCCGTAATATGGCTCATTGAGCGCAAAGGGACTGGTTTTAACGAACGCTGAGATAAACCGGCAATACTGATGTTCGCCGCGAAGTTTCTCGGCTGCGCGCGATGCGTAGCTGCATATCGCCTGGCGCATTTCATGATATTCAGTGATGCGGCCGCCAAAAGAACGGCTGCACACGATTTCCTGCTTTACCGGCGCGAATTCCTCCAGCCCGAGGCATGGCTCGCCGCGCAGCTCCCGCACCGTTCTTTCCAGCACAACATTAAAGTGCTTCCTGATGAAACGGATATCCGTGTCGGCAAGTTTTAACACTGTGTCTATCCCCATAGACTCCAGTTTTTTACTGATACGGCGCCCAACGCCCCATACTTCATCAACCGGCAACAGCGCCATTAACTTCCTCTGCCGTTCAATATTCGACAAATCAACTACGCCTCCGGTCTGCCGCTGCCACTGTTTCGCTGCGTGATTTGCCAGCTTAGCCAGGGTTTTAGTCTGAGCTATGCCGACGCCGACCGTGAGGTGCGTCCGGCGCAGAACCGTCTCGCGAATTTCCCTGCCAAAGTCGGTAAGGTCACGACAGTTACGAACTCCTGTCAGATCGCAAAATGCCTCATCGATACTGTATATTTCGCATCGTGGAGAGAGTTCCTCCAGCGTTGTCATTACCCGGTTAGACATATCGGCGTAAAGCTCATAGTTGCTACTAAACGCGATAATGCCGTGCCGGCGAAACATATCTTTTTGCTTGAAATATGGCTCTCCCATTTTGACGAAGGGCTTCGCCTCAGCAGAACGAGCAATAACACAGCCATCGTTATTTGAGAGGACGACAACTGGCCGCCCTTTCAGGTCAGGACGAAACACCGTCTCGCACGATGCGTAAAATGAATTCACATCGCAAAGCGCAAACATCTTAACCCGCTGACTTGATGATGTAAGTAACGACCCCGAACACGTCGAGAGTATCCTCGCTTCCGACGACTATCGGGGAATACGCGCTATTCATTGGGTTAAGCTGAACCCGCGGATGCAACTGCAGCTTCTTAACGGTAAACTCCCCGTCCACCGCAGCAATCACGATATCACCATGAACTGCGGTTTTTGAGCTATCCACGACCAGAAGATCCCCCTCGCTAATGCCCGCATCTTTCATGCTATCGCCCGCAGCTTTGACAAAATACGTCGCGCTGGGGTGATTAATTAACAGCTCGTTCAGGTCTATGCGTTGCTCAACGTAATCCTGCGCGGGGCTTGGGAACCCACATTGGACAAGGTCACTAAATAAGGGGAGCAATACGATCTGACGTAATTCTGCTGGTGTATAAAACTTCATAATAAATCCACTCACATAAATACTGTTTATATATACAGTAGATTTAACCACGAGACAGATCAATATAGGTTTTGGCTATCAATTTTCGTCATTGCCGTAACGCATTGATGTAATGAGTAAGGTAAGTCTTAAAGTGTTTTCAGTGCTTAACTGTTTGATGATTTTGCGAACAGTGCGACGATAAAATTTTGCAGCTATGGCACCGCCTCCATAGCAAATTGCTCATCTGCGGGCTCTTGCATACGGTTACCAGGTAGGGCACTGAAGTGCTGGTAGCAATACTTCATTGTTTTGTAAAGCTCAGCAACTATTTTTATGTCGTGGTGTCTTAAATGTAATCAATAAAACACAGGCTCTTAAATGACTACTTTACTCGTTGCCGCAACACTCTTTACTGTCTCAGGACTCATGATGTTTGGGCTTTTACAACTGTGGGAAGGCATATCAAATAATCACGAAAAGTTTTGATAGCCATTAGGCTTAAAGCTCATCCCGTTACTGGCAAATATTTATAGATAGTCTTCACCCCTACTCCGATCACATCAGCTATCTGCTGGCGTGAAGCTCCGTTCTCCAGCATGCGCCGGCAGCGTTCCACCACTTCGGTTGTCATTACCCGGCGGCGGCCACCGATACGCCCCTGCTCCCTTGCCGCGGCTAAACCGGCGCGGGTGCGCTCCACTATCAATTCCCTCTCCATCTCCGCCAGAGCGCTCATGACGTGGAAAAAGAAGCGGCCTGCTGGCGTGCTGGTATCAATGCTGTCGGTCAGGCTGCGAAAATGAATTCCCCGCTCCTGCAGTTCAGATACCAACGTAATGAGGTCGCGTACGCTGCGACCGAGACGATCCAGTTTCCAGACCACCAGCGAATCACCAGGTCGAAGACGGCGAATAGCTTTCCTTAATCCGGGACGCTTCGCATTTTTCCCGCTGGCGGTATCTTCGAAAATTAGTTCACATTCTGCGCGAACCAGTGCGTTTTTCTGTAAATCGAGGTTTTGATCGCCGGTAGATACCCGCGCGTAGCCAATCAGCATTATGCAACCCTTTGAAATAGCTGATTGTAAATTGCCGGGATTGTTCGCGTAAACCTGGGTTCAGGCGAAATACCTGGTGCTGGTATTGTCATGCTCGGTCAGAAGGTGACCGTTCAGCAGGCAATGGACTATCTTCTGAACAAAGGGAACGCTGTCCGCCTGTCGACTTATTCTCTGCTGTCTGCGACTGAAAACAGCGCTTTTGCGGCAGCGCTGGAGGGCGCGAAAGGCGCGGACGGCTACGCATGCCGGGTGATTGTCAACGACACCGGGAGGCCTGTTAAGCTGACTGAACGATTCCTGTTTCAGTCGGTGGAATCAACAAGCGTACTGGGTGAGAAATATAACGAGAATCTGTGCGGAGTCGTGGGCGAATTTGAATTAGCGACCGGTGCCGGATTCGATTTTATTTCGTGTTATTCCCCGTTCATTAATATTGTCGTGACGGACGGTGGCGGAAACTCTGTCGATGCGGCCACGCCATCAGATTCTGATTTTGCTGTTCGCATGGAGAGCGGCGTTATTGCGCCCGAGTTCCATATTACAGGCTACGGGTACGGAGGGTATTTATTTGGCTCTGCCGGGGAATGGAATGGTGAAGCGGCTCCCGGTGTTCAGTGCGTCCATAAATCATCGCTCGCCGCATTTGGTGGGGCCGCGGCTCTGTACGTCAGGGGCACAACCGGATTCGGTAATATCACCTCGGTCTGGGAAGAGGGGGTGACGCATTATTCCCTTATTGATACGGCATATGACGTTCAGATAGCCAGTTTTGAAAACTTCATCCCGGCAGCTGGCGCGGGACAGTTAATGCTCCGCTCATGCGGCAGTATGCATATCGGGAAACTGTTAACCGGCGCATGGGGTGTTCCGCAGGTTAAAATCTTCGACTGTCCTTCTGTCGATATCGGTACGCATCTGAGCGTGCTGGGTAACTCTGACGTCAATACGGAGGATACGTATGCTGCGGACATATCCGGCTCAGTGGTTCACATCGGGTCGTCTCAGCTTTTAAAGCTGGGCTGCGGATACCGCGTCGGTCATGGCGGTTCGTTGTTTGTTGATAATATCAACGGCAACATTCTTAACCAGGCGGTGAGCCTGACCAACAACACATCGTATGACGGGCTTTCCACGTCCACGGCGTCATCAGTCACAATAAAATCAGCGCGTCTGTTCAGGGGTAACAGCAGTCTGGTGCTTTCCTCGAAAGACATGTTCCACGTTGACGCCACTATCACCAGCGGCAAACTTGAACTCCAGTCCGTCGAGGCCATCGGGTTTAACTACCAGAGAACATCAGACTACGCGAGGCTGGTTAACGTTCTGTCCCAGAGTGCGAATTTTAAAGTTTACCTGGACGGTGTTGCCGTGGATTACACCGGCACAACGCTGCCGTTCTATATCTATAACTACGCCTCGCTCATCAAATCCATCGGCCTTTCTTTTACCGGAGAGCTTCAGTTCTCTTCAGGCAATTCGTCAGGTAATGGAAAAGTGCTTGAGGTTAGCTCAGGTCTTAACACCGGAGGAGGGACTACAACCTACACAGGAAACAAAAAGTTAAGGGTTTATATTGTAGGAACAATATCCACAGGAGGAAGCTTCAGCGTAGTCAGGGCAGGAAAAACCGTGTTTTTATCCTCAACAGCCGGTCAGTTTGCGGCTAACTTTGATGTCAGGCCCGGTGATGTGGTGGTGGTATCAAACAACAATACAACGGTCAGTTCATCCTGGGCAGAAGTACAGTTCAATTAAGGAGCCATAATGTCATTCACCATTACGAAATCCATTGCATGCAGTAAATATTATCCGGACTACGGCATTGCGGTTGATGATGGTACGGAAGAGGTGGCGCTGACCGTCACCGTTGTTTCCGTCGATTCCCTCTCCGCGTCGGCCTGCACGGTAAATTATGTCGTGGAGACTGGCGGGGTTAAATCGCCTTACGCTCAGTTTACCTTTGACTATGCAGGCGGTAATCCGCTGACCGAAGCAGAAACCGCCCTGAGTCTGTCCATGAACGGCTGAACAGACCCGCCATCGCTGGCGGGCATTTCATTCAACTGTTAACTTTAGCGCTACCTCGGCCTCAGACAGCGGATCGCCACTTCCTGAATAGGTGAATGGGATGTAATTCCTCGCACCCTCAGCATCGGCGTCAGATGTAACAGTGTAAAAAGCGATACCGTTCGCCCCTTCAAGCTCGATCCTCTCGATGGTGTATGTAAGGATGACTTTAAGCGTCGCAGTGCCAACCGCAATACCATCGACAGTTACCTGATTAACCTCAACTTCTTTCTCTATTGTAAACATAGCAAATCCTTATTCTGTCAGAACGTACTGAACTGAACCGTAAATAGTTAAACCGGTTCCGCCGGTTATTGAGAAAGCGGATGGCGAGCTATTTGTTAGCAGCAAGATGTCCCTCGTTGTCGGGTTCGTTTGCGCAATAATGATTGCCGAGCCAGCACGACTGCAAATTATCGGGGAAACTGTTAATCCCCCATCGCTCAGTGCAGCAACCGTGAACGGAAGCCCTGATATCACTACCGCGCCTCCTGTCGTCAGCGCCATTGACGTGGTTTCGATTCTGAATGTCGCATGCACTAACCGCCCGGAGCGGCGGTAGGTGCCCACCGTGGTATTCAGCGTCACGACTTCTGAGCCGCATTTGACAACCGGCGTCCAGACACCCTTGTAGTACTGGAATGCTTCCTGTGTGTTATCAAAAAACCGTATCGGGCGCTGGACGCTGTACTGACGGCGCCAGTCATAGAGGTATACCGTTTTCCCTTCGGCGCTGTTCCACTCTGCAATCTGCGCGGCCGAGTAGTCCTCTGTGTCATCACGGAACGGATTGATGATGAGCGGGCCGTTGATTGTTGCTGGTTTCTGGCTGAACGGATGTGTAGCCACGCCAGCAGAAACGATAGTCCTGTCGACGGTGATACCGCCCTCGCAAACCATCGCTGGCGCTTTTGTCAGCGATGGGTTCCACGGGTCCTGATAGTCGGTATAGAACTGATTACCGGCAATAGTTGTCGTCGTTGTATCAACGAGACAGGTCTTTTCAACGTAGGAAGTGTGAATCACGTTGTAACTGCCTGCGTCGGTGTAAAACGGGACGCGGTGGGTTCCCAGCACCTTCACATCGTCAAGGCAGACCCCGTTCACCGCACGACCGTAACGACTGAGAACGGTGAATGCCCGGCCCGCAATGCCGGGAAACGAACGCGCTGAATAGCCGCTGGCAGTATTGTTTGTCAGCCTGCCGCCTGCGGAGGTTCGCGCAGAGTTGGCGGATTTATAGATATACGTATCGAACCACGTATCAATCGCCTTATCTATGGGGCCAAACAGCCGTGGCTTACCGTAAAAGTGATATTTCGTATAACGGATCGCATCGACCCAGCCTACTTTGAAAATCTCTGCCGCCGGATAGGGAGGGAGATACGGAATAGTGACCGCGGCATTTCGTTGCGTCCACGCCCCGCCATAGGCGTCGCCGGTATAGCAATCACGGGCGACAACGAAACCGTTGCAAACGGAGTCGGCCCCCATAAACCAGCCCGTCAGACAGCAATCACGGATGAGGAAATTATCTTCAGTGGACCGGTCAAGAACGCCATTCCCGTAGCGACCGATAAAGAAGTTGCGCACACCGTGATTAACCAGCTGAGGGCGGATATAACCGTCTGATGAGTCACCGGAAATAAAATAACCAATGTGCTGGTTATTGTTAATCACAGGCGTATCAGAATTCCAGTCTCCAATTAACGCGCAGTTCTGCATACTGTCGCCGATAATAACGGAGTCGGGATAAAGTCGAATCGCCGCATAAATATGATTTTCAGATTCCGCAGCAATATTTGCATCATTCCCCGCAGCCACCCACCCTGGGTAAGCGGTCCCGTCATCGCCTGGTAAAGTGACTTTATGAGGATAGGTTGTGGCGTAATATTTCCCCGTCAGTTGCACGGGAAGCCCTCTGGCGTGTCCTTCATCGACAGCCTTTTGATAGTAAGGCACGGCATCAGGAGAAACACCGTGCAGGTAGCCGAACATTTCCGGCGACACAAATCCTATACCACCAACGAGTTTAGCGCCGTCGCCTGAACCCAGGTTTGAGCGAAGAGCCGCATCACCAATATTCGACCATTTCCCCGTTGGGTTTTCAGCCGACCACACTCCACCATCATTCTCTGGAGAATCTCCGGTAATGACGTGCTCAAGCTCTCCAAGGTATTTGTACCAGGAGCCATTGTAATAAACGATTTGCTGGCGATTATCGACCGTGAGGCCAGTCGCCCAGTTTCCCAGCTCCTGCCAGCCAATGGCACCTACCGCCTGTTCTCCACGTCCCGTGATATACGTGATGAAGCGATTGAAGATCATCTCCATACCGTACCAGGTGCGGCGAAGTACAGCGAAACGATCCGGCAATGACTCTGATTCGCGGCCATTGACTAACTTATCCAGATTAGTTGCGTTCTTCAGCAATATCTGTGGTGATGTCGAGCCAAGCTTTTCGTTGTCGGCCATACATTGTGCTCCAAAAATGAAAAACCCGCCGAATGAGGCGGGTGAATGGGTGCTTTTTAAAAAGTTAAGCGACGTCGCCGGGGTAGGTAGCGTCGTCGTAGCTGTAGAAAATTTCTTTGTATTCCGGGGCGGTGACCTGACAGGTGCAGTCATCAGACGGGACTATTTCCTGAACGATACCGTGCCGGGCCCCCTTCTCACTGTCACAAAATAACAGGCGCGGTAATTCAACATCCGGGTCATCCATTGTCCAGTCTTCCGGGTGTAGGTCGTCGTTGTAAGGTATAGTAAGGGTGAAGTCATCGACACGTGTCGGCGTTAGCAAACGAGTCGACGGCCGTCCTCCCTGAAACTGAATCCAGCAGCGCGGATTAACATAGCTCCAGTCAAGAAGTTCAGTAACTGTTAACGTGATAACTTCATCATCGAATGTCACGCCTTCTATCAGACAGCTGATTGTTTTACCCGTCGGAATATCATCAGAAAGAATGATGTGATCACCAAACTGGTAACACCAGCCAAGAAGCTCAGTTGTGCATTCATAGGTCCTGCGCTGATGCAGATATTTCATGAGCCTGCGCATGCCTATTCGGTATGCACGATCTGCTGTCATTACAATGCCCAGTGAGTACGACTCCACTTTGCGAGGCACAGGATTATCAGTCGTCCGGCACTGAACGATTTCTTCTGCCCAGGTAACCGGATTAATATATGTGACGTCAACACCGTCATAATCATCATCAGAAGGGGCCCTGAATGAGGTCTTCATTTCCTCTACCGTATCCTGGGGGGTAATGATCCCGGTCCAGCTTTTGATACCTTCTCGCCCGGCAGATAAGAGCCCGTCTGACAGCAAAAAGTAGCTCATGCCTGCTTCGGTGATTTTGTCGAAAATATCTTTCGCTGAAGCACTGTCGCTACTTGCCTCATAGTCAAAATATTCTCCCCTTGGCGTCCACCAGGCAGTTTCAAGAGCATTTATCGCAGAGGTGTCAATCTGGTTCGCGTTAAAACCCAGACTGCCTGCTACATGACGAAATGCGCCGCTAATGGTTCTGTTTCCCCCTCCGTCATATTCGCGGGTAGCGACCACGCTGACGCGCCTGTCAGACTGTGCCGCCAGCTTCCCCCCGGTTTCAACGGTAATTGCCCAGGTTGTTACACCTGAGTAGGATACGGGTCTTGCCAGAAGCCTCCCCCTTAAAGCCTGCCAGTACATATTGTCGCGCGCGTTATTGCTGCCCTGCTCGTTCCGGCGACGGCACCGCACTTCGACCAGGCCAGGAGAGTCGAGCGAAAATCTTTCTGTGTACCCCAGCCCATTAATGTTTTTGAGCGCGTATTCGCCCTGCTTGCTGATCCACCCGGAGCCGGTGCCATAAACCCGATACTGAATCTCCCACTCAACATGCCGGATGCGTTTCTTGCCCTTGTTATCAAAACCGCAGATGCCGTTAGGAAAGGAGAAATTCACCTCAAAGGCGTCAACAACTTCATTTTCAGGACAGGCAAGAAACGGTCCCAGCCAGCTCAGCGTGTCGTTGAGCCCCGTGGCTTCATAGTCAATCATCGTCCGCGCTGAAAAACCTGGCCAGGAGGCATCAACCGCACCATTAACCAGACGCGCAACGGTAGCCGTTGTGCCATCAGTTGAAATTATCTGGTACTCATTACCCCGATGAGAGAGAGAAAGACGCTGGGTACCTTCCGGCATCCCCGAAAAAGGTGTACCGGTCGCGCTGTTATACGCTAATGTGACGTTTGCGGTGATAGCTGCGCTACCGCCGGTTGATTCACTGCCTGCGGTATAAACAGGCGCATCGCCAAAGACCGCTACCGGGAGCGAGGATGAAGTGATTTCTCCACCCGCAAACGGGCTTGTCTCTTCAGCGATTAGTACCGTTCCGCCATTATCCTGCGCCACCAGGCCGGAGCCGGTCAGTCCCTCAGTAATTGCAGCCAGAAGGCCGGACATATTCACATAATCAGCAACAAGAGAGACGGTATAAGTTGTTCCGTGCCAGGTCACCGTAAACGTTGTGCTGCCCAGCGAGAAATCGTAAGTTGTCGGTGCCGCGCTGGACTGAATTTTAGCCGCACTGCCGCCCTCTCCCGGAATGGCATCCTGTCCCGGCGTACAGGTTGCAATAAAGAGATCGTAATCAACACTGTTAAAACTCAACGTTACTGGCATCCCAACCACCGGCGCGATTTCAGTCAGTAGCTTGCTGGCAAATACGCTGTAACCTGACGAGGTGGAAATAAGGAAGTTGGTGGGGGCTTTAATTTCAACGATAGTTCCTGCGACCCAGCTTGCAGGCAGAGAGTTATCATCCTCGTCGTCATCGTCATCATCATCCGCGTCCAGTCCTGTGAACGTTACTGATACCCCAGATACAGTCATGCTGTCAGCAATAATATCGTCGGAATCAGGCGAGGTCTGGGCCATATCCAGCCCTGTTCCGCTTGATGTTCCGCCGACTTCTGTCGAGTTGAACCAGTTTTCGCTTCTCGGATCAGAAGATACGTCCTCTCCTGGCTGGTACACCTTATCGCTGAAACCATCACCCAGCGAGGCTGCCGGGGTTTCTCCAATCCGTTTATCTCCTCCCGTAAACGAAAACCTCCCCTGCCCGACGCAAAGAAACATTTCGACCGTCATTCGCGTTGGATCATTTGGGTCAAAACGGGTAACCGGCTGCACCAGATAATCAGGATAGATACGGCATCGACCAAACACCTCACGTATAGGGTCTCCAAGTTTCGCCGTGTTAGCTTTTGCCGGGTTTAGCTCCAGCGAACGACCGCTACCCGATGAATAACCACCAAGGTCGACTTTCGGCCCGAAGAACAACGAGAAGACAGCACTGGCAGCTGATATTGCAACAGAAACCCAGACGGCAATTTCCAGCCCGGTTCCATAGGGAACAGGATAAATTCTGACATCACTGTCCGGGCTCAACTGGCAAAGCGGCCACTCATCGGGAGGAAGTGTGCGACCATTTAATTCAACGGCAACTGGGTGCGATCTGTCCTGGCTGTACCCTGGAACATTTCTGACCATCCATTGATGCAGCGTAATATTGCCGTGCTCATGAGTTTCAAGCGGTTCTCCGGGGAGCCGGGAAGGGTAAATTCTTATCGTCATTGCCAGAACTCCACACGGTTAAACCGACGGACAAATCGCGGAAGAGGTAGAAAAGTGACATTGGTTCCCGGATTACATTCGGCAACCTGCAACTGGCCATCCAGTAAAACGACGATACCAACATGCGTCACGGTTGATCCTGAATAACAAGCTACCCCGGCCCCGACACAAGGCTCACAGCGTGTGAGGGATTTCATAAACTTCCTGGCCTCACGATCGAGCCCTCCCTCATCTTTCGTCACGCCGGAAAAATCCGGCCATAACGGGAGAAGGAGATCGCCGCGGATTTCATTGATAATGCCGAAACAGTCGAGCTCAGGATAAACGCGCCCGCCCTTCAGCCATTTGACCGAAAGGTATTTATCAGAATGGAACATGTGAATACCTCAGGAAGACATGTAACGAAGACCGGGATGTTCAGCCAGGTTATAACGATTACGCGGCCAGGCCGTTTTAAGGATGTTCATATATCCGGCAGTTACCTGCACCGCAGTTGCCGTCCACGATCCGGATTTCACATCAAGGGTGTAAGGCGATGCCGCAGGTGCGGATAAATCAGAGGAGATATACCGCCGAAAAGTCAGTGTTGCCGATTTCATTTCGTCCAGAATTCTGTCAATCGCATCAGATACCACACCGTCAACATTACTGATGGCAAATTTCAGGTCTTGTGTGCCGTCAGCATTCCTTGCAGGTAACGCAATATCGATAGCGCATCCCTCAAAAGTTGCCTGCTGCCCGTCTTCTAATGTGACAGTGATATTGTCCCACCCACGGGTAAGCCAGTAGTTCTGATCACCTGCCGTGATCTGCAACGTGTCGTGAATGACTTCAGAGCCGCTACTGGCATAAAGTTGCTCAAGAATCGTCATGCTTTGGCCACTCCTTATTCAGTGCAATATCGAGCAATGACTGGCCAGCGAGCCATTCCGGATAATTGCCCCACCCGGCAGGCGGTAACGGACGTTCCCATAACTCCAGCGTTGCGCTGTACTGCCAGTATTTCGGTGCGACAAGTGTCGGACCTTCGTAAATATCAATGAACCTGGCTTTGTAGGGCTTTACCCCGATCGGGGTCTGGAGCCTCAGATAGAACCAGGACTGTCCGTCTTTCAGTGCGTCCCGGAAAAAGGCCTCAAACACCTGCGCCAGCGCATCAGTCTGAAAAATCCATTTCACTGATGCCTGAGTGGGTGTTGAGGTGTATCGCCGCCGCTGCCTTGCGCGACCGGACGTCATTTCCGTTCGCAGTAAAGGTGATATGGGCTTAAAACCGTACCCGTCCATAAGTGGCATGGGCAGGTACTCATCCGGATAGATAATATCCGCCATTAACTTTCCCTCCGGGCAGTCTATCTTGGTTTTTTGGGCTGTAGATTGGAGTAGATGGCGCGTCCGAATTTCTTCTGGGGGTTATTTACTTCAGCAGTGAGTGTGTTGATGATGCGTCGTTCCAGTGCAGCATTCCTTCGATCTACTGCCAGCATTGTTGCGTCGTCAGGTTGCCCGCTAAACGTGCTACGGGCATCAACACTGACCGCGATTCGTGGTTGCGCCTCAATCTGCCTTGCAGCATCCTGGACTGCAGGTGACTCACGTCCAACCGCACGAACCCCCAGCGAACCATCAGCGCCACGGGTCAGGGGCATAATCGCTTCCGGTCCCGCTTCACCGAACACGCCCGCTCCTTTCGCAAAGGCAAAATACTGCGGAGTGCTGTATACACCGCCGCTGTATGCGGAAAGTGAAGGCGAATCGTAGACACCACCGAGGGCATTAAAGGCAAAAGACGATCCGAAGCTTTGCAGCGCAGTTCCACTACTTGCAGCTCCACTTGCTCCACCAAAAAGACTACCGAACATCCCACCAGCACCACCGCCGAACGACGCCATAATCGCTTTGGTGATTAACGCCTGTGTTGCCATCTGGATCAGCGTCTTAATCACCGTTTCACCCAGAGAGCTGAAGATATTCGACATCCCATCTTTGAACGAAGTCGCACCAGTCAGGACACTGGTCAGGTTGTTGGAAATGGAGTTCGTGATGTTATTGAGAATCTCGCTGGTCGCTGATGCTGCCATTGAACTGAGGTCAGCAGCCTGATCGGCGTAGTTCATCAGTGAATCGCTGATCCCCGCCCGCCAGTCTGACTGCTGTTCATCGGTTTTCTTGTAGTAGTCCTCCTGAATCTGGAGCCGTTCAGTAAGCGCCGCCTGTAGCGCTTCCGTTTGCTGTTTGTACAGGTCTTCTGAAATCTGACCTTTGCTGAAATCCCGCTGCAGGTCGCGCTGCTGTTTGAGAAAATCAGTACGAATATCTGCCATTTCCTTCATGCGGTCGCGGGCCTTATCCCCCATCCCGGCACCAAGAAAATCAATATTCCCCCGGTCGCGTGCAGCAGCGTTGCTGTCAGCGAGCCCTTCACGGAACGTTTTTAACTGTTCAGCAATGTTTTTCTGATCGATAAGCGCAGCATTGTGCAAAATGGTTTCTTTTTTAGCTTTCTCAAGAGAGGCTAACTCACCCTGCGTGACCTGGTATTTAACTTTAGCCAGTTCGGTATTCTGGCTTCCCAAAGCAATTTGTTCTTCCTGCTGTTTAATAAGGCGCTTGTAAACGTCTTCTGTCTTTTCAGCCGCTTTAACCTCTTCGCTTTTTGGCGCTTTCCGGGTAGGTTTATTCGATTCATCATTTTGCCATTTCGCCAAACCCTGATTAATATACAGATCGCGGTTAGTTTTAAACTGAGGTTCATCCTTAAGACCTAATTCATCAGCTGCATAACCTAACCGGGCTCTTTCCTTTGCCTCTCCTTTAAGCTTTGATAGTTCAAGGTCCTGACGGCTTTTCTCAAGAGCATTCGTTTGTTGTGATGTTAAGTCAGCCTGAGGCATCCGCATTGGAACGTTAACTAAGCCCTGCCGTTCCATTAAAAGCTGGTTTCCTAATCCAAGCAATTGGTTAAATCTACTATGCTCACCGTTCATCACTAAAAGAGATTGATAGGCTTGATCTTGTGCAGTAGAAATTCTTGTAAGTTGGTCTGCTCGCCGCCTTTCTAGGCTAACCAATACATCCTGTATGGAATTAGACTGATTTTGCATCTCGTTCAATCTTTCTTGCTCTACAGAAAGTTGAGTAGTTGAAGCAGATAATTCTTTTGTTACATCATCAATACTAGTTAAGTGGTTTATCATAAAACCACCGCTAGTTGTTGGGCCGGGATTTGCTAGAATATACTGATACCCGGAAATTTCTTCTTTTAATGATTTAATTTTACTAATTTGTTCTGATACTAATCGATTTTGCTCATTAAGTGACTTGCGTGTTTTATCTAAATTATCAGATGATTCTGGCAAGCTCATTGATGTGATATTATTTTTTACCTCTTGAATATTTTTGGCGTATTCCTGCGCTGATCTTCTTGCTTGTTCCTGGCTTTGGTAAACTGCATACCATGCTCCAGCACCCAGCATAACTAACCCAGGTACACCACCGATCAGGCCAAGTGCACCGCTCATTAAGCGGGTTCCGACAGAGGTAACGCTGTTAAGGTTATTTTGAGCAGAAACCCGGCCTGCAATATTACGACTAAGAGCGGACTGAACTGCAGCCAATTTTCTTTCTGCAACAGCCTGTGCATCGGCATTTTTCGCAGCTACAAGCCCGGCCTGAGCTCGCTCCAGAGCGGTTCGTGCTCGTACTTTTTCTGTAGCTGTCCCGGTGGCAAGTGCTGCAGTCAATCGCCCCTGTGCCGCGGTAACCCTTGATTCTGCGGCCGCAACCCTCTCCTGTTGAGCCGCCTGAATATCTGCACTTTTCGCACTTTGAAGGGCCTGTTGGGCCCGGTAAACTGCGGCGCGGGAGGCGGCAACAGAAGATTGCGCGGCTTTTTCCTGGGCTACTGCAAGAGCTACCTCAGATTTTGCGGCTGAAATAAGTGCGCCAGTAGCACTGCTTGCGCTGGTAACAATCCCGCCAAGATACCGTGCTAATCCAATCCCAACCAGACCACCTGCTGCGGTGGTAACCAGTGACATATTATCTGCTACGTCACTGAGGGCCCCGCTGACAGCGGATGATGTAAGAGAATCCAGGGTCTTTGCCAACCCATCAAGGCCACCAGAAAGTGCATCTGTCGCGCCAGTCGCCTGGTTCACCCCACCAACCCATGCCATAAAGGAGTTAGTGACTTTTTGCATTGAACCGGAAACTGTCGGCGGTAGCGAGGAAAACTCCCCCTGTAACACACCTAACTGACTGATTAAAGCTGGTACGACTTTATCTATCGTGAGTTGCCCCTGATCCGCCATTGCTTTAAGGTCTTTTCGGGCAACCCCCATACCAGCAGCCAAGGCACGGATAACACGATCCCCAGATTCGTTAACTGCATTAAACTCCTCGCCACGCAAAACACCTTGAGCAAGAGCCTGGCTAAACTGGGTAATAACAGAGCCGGCCTCTTCAGAACTAGCACCGGATAGTTTAAGTCCTGTTGATACCGCTTCTGTGATTTTGATTACTTCATCTGAGCTGTAGCCAAATTCACGCATGGATGCAGCTGCACGCGAAAATAGATTGGCGTTATCGGTAAAAGCCGTACCAGTACTTTGACTGATCGCCATTAAACGAGTCTGAGATAGAGTGAAATCGTTTGAGGAAACTGAGGCCTGTTTAAGCCTTGCGTTTACGGAGTTCCACTGGTCAGCAATTTGAACTAATTTACCAGTAGCAAATGCAGCTGCTGCTGCCGTGGCGGCCCGACCAGCAGAAGCAAATCCATCCGTTAATTCGGAAAGAGCCTTTTGGCTTTCCTTTGCTGCGACTGCGGCCTGACGACCACCATTCTGCATGGTTTTATAATAATCCTGCCCCATGCGTGAAGCGCGGGCGATCTCTGTCTGAAATGACTGAGAGTTTGCTGAGACCTTAATAATAAGTTCACGCAGGGTTGCCATTTATTTTTCTCCTGAAATAAAAAGACCTCGCTAAGGCGAGGTCTTTTTGAGGATTTAACTTATTGACAGAAAAGTTTATATTTTTCTAATGCGTTACTATCGCTATCACTTACGATGGTTACTGGCCCGTTATTTTTAAGCTTACCGCTTTCCGTTTCTATAAATACAAAGTATTCTTTTCTTCCTGTATATCCACCATAAGAATTTTTTGCATTAACATTCCCACATACGTATCCATCATTGTCGCCAACCTTGTGATAAAAAGATTCAAACTTAGCGCTATCAGGATCTTTCAGTGATTCTCTAACAACAGTTTCCCCAATAGAAATAAAATCTTTTTCAGATGGCTTGCATGCATTAATTAAAGGAATGCAAACAATCATAATTAGTATTTTCTTCATAATACCCCCTTTGTGGTTCACAGTAGGGGATCCTAAACCGCCGCGTATGTATTGTCACTGAGAAGCCGCAAGCAAAGCGGCTTCTCAGCCTGCAAAAGGATCGCTGCTCTTGATCGCCTTGTGTTCTTGCTTCTCACCTTCCGCACCATACCATTCATGAAGCACCGTTCCATCATTAGATTTAACAACGGCAATATCTGTTTCATGAAGAAAAATGATCCCTTCGGTGCCTTTGTTATGAACCGGACGCCATGAAACCGCGGGGTGGCTTTTGATCTCCCCCTCTTGATATAGCGTTTTAGCTCCAAATGAAACAGAGCAAATTTCAATAATGGACTGCGTAAGACCACCGCGCATTGTTCTGCCTGAGTTCAGGGTGATATGTAAGAGCATTGTCATCTCCAGATGAAAGCCCACACGGGTGGGCTATTTGCCTTTCTTTTCTGCTCGTTTTCTTCGGCGCTCTTCACGCTGCTCCTCGCGTTGCATATCGTCGAACACCTTCATTATCGCTTTCATCATCATGAAATTAACGAAGTGGTGATTAACGCAGCCGTGAATGCGTAACTGCTCGGTGAATTCCTCCGCAGACCGCAGCGCCTCCATCATATTCTTCTCGCCTTTCATGAACTCCGAGAAGTCGCGCCCCGCTCTGGAGGCGCACTCAACGATTCGGTTATTCATGGTTATGCCGCCGCATACAGCAGCTTCATCTGCCCTTTGACAGGAAAGGCAGCCATGCAACGGGCCTCAAAGTCCTTCTGGTCAATGCTGCAACTGGCAATGTTTGTGACGACGATCAGTTGCTGCTCGACCTTCTCCAGCGCATCCGGCTTAAGATGCTGATGAATCTTCTCCTTGCTGTTGCCGGCTGCCTGTTTAGCTGCCTGATAGACATAATCAGGAAGTGCTACACCGTAGACCCAGCGAGCGGTGATCTGACCGAACAACGCCGGACATCCGCCGACATGACCAAAATAAGGAATGCCGGACATTTTCGACAGTGCCTGGTAGAACGGGTCTTTAAACCTTTTTTCCCAGGAACTGGGTTGCTGGCAGACCATGAGGCCGACAATCTGATCTTCAGTGAGCTGAAAATTTTTACTCAGCAGCAAATTTTTAATGTGGCGGTCGCAGGCGCGGGCGAATTTGACTGACAACCAACGGGCGAACTCAACCGCCAACTCTGGGTGCATCCATGTGCCGCCATAACGGCCTTTCTCAATCCTAATTAAAAGGGTAGAAATCTGCCCTTTAGAATTGAATGGTTCAATATCAAGCTCTTGCGCCAACTCGACAACGTAATCCCTTGTTGACTCCAGAATTGTCCAGTTCTTCACTCTCTTCCCGTGATGCTTTGCAGCAACTGTGGCATTAAACCAGCAATCAGAAGCAAAAGGGAATGAATGGTCATCATAATTCATGGGGACAATGTTAGACATATCGGTATTACCTTTTAGTGATGAACCTTGTCTCACAGGAATCCGGCCCACAGAAAGGCACCGACAGCCAGCCGGTATCCTCAAGGCTCATCCTGAAAGGTTCTGTGTGAAGTGCGCGTGAGATGCGCGGTGAAATTTGGGTATAAAAAAGCCCCGCGTTAATGCGAGGCTGAAGATAATTGGATTTTAATGCGATGCTGCGAGCAAAGCGGCCTCTAATCCGGCAAATGGATCGCCACTGTCGATTACCTCATCCTCTTCTGTGCTCCACTTGAGTTGAGCATCTTCGATGGTGACTTTACCGCCCTGCGCCCCGTACATCGCTGAAACCAGCTGGGCATTGAGAATATCGCCACGGATATCACCGATCGGGCTGATACGGTCGAATTCAGCCCACATTCTGAATTCGCCAACCGTCATGGTTTGTCGCAGTTCGCCCAGCGTGCGGCCCATCCGGAGCGCCAGCACCATCAGGAACTGCATGCCAGGCATTTTTACTTTGCTTTGGCATCATCCGCATCACGAATGAGATCAAGCGCCTGTTTCAGCAACCGGGAATGAACAGGGCCATAAATTGCTTCAACCTGTTCGGTATCATCGACGGTGAAAACGTACTGCAGGTCGGTATCCAGCAGAATATCAATGAAGAGTGTGACATCTGCCCGCATCGTGCGGAACGCGCGTTCTGAAGGGGTCAGTTCTGGCACCTCTGGCGCTTCCTGCCCTTCCGGTAGTTTTGGTTGTTCCGGGCTGGCAATCCCCTGCCAGCGAATCCAGGCCTCAGCCGATGGTTCACGAATGATAATTTTGGCGTTTTCCCATTCCGGAACGGTGACTTCTTTTTTACGAAAACCCGCCATCGGGGCCAGCGCCAGCGCTTTAAGATTCTGTTTTGACATTAAGTTTATCGCCGGTTTCCCGGCGCTCCATTAACTGATGGTGACGGTGCAGTCAGATGAGGTGATAACGTTCGCCGGAGTGGCAGAGTCAGTGACTACACAGGAGTAAACACCGGCATCACCAGAAACTGCACTGGCCTTATTAAACGTTGCGCTGGTCTGCCCGCTGACGGTTGACGAACCTTTTTTCCAGACGTAGGTATAAGGTGCAGTGCCACCCTGGATGACCACACCCATTGTCAGGGCGCTTCCTGCCGCTACTGATAGCGAAGATGAAAGATCGTTGATGAATGACAGAATACCTGTCGAATCAATATTGCTGGGCTTACCTTTCAGACGCAGAGAGAACGTTGCAGCAACAACACCGTTGGTCTGTGAATCCCAGGTATGCTGACGAACTTCGGCGCGGAACAGGAAGCCATTCCCGGAAGGGAACACAACCTTAAAGCCGTATACGCCGTCATTATCGTAAGCAGTACGCAGCGTATCCTGCGCCGGGTTGCGGTAGAAGTTACCGGAGAGAGACATCTCAGACGGTGCCGGGAGTCCGTTGATATTCTCCGTTTCTTCGGAGCATAGCGTTGTCACGTCAATATCGTTTTTCTGACCAGCGGTAAAGCTGGCCTGTTTAATGGTACAACTCAGGTTGAGCCAGGTCGCCGATGCCAACTCTTCCGCAGTGACCGGCACTGATGTAATCATTACTACCGTTTTTTGGGCGCGTTCAAATAGTGCTGACATTGCAGCCTCCATAAATGAAAAAACCGCCAGCGGCGGTCAGGTTGGATTGGTTTCAGTCAGGCAATGACCGTTATTTCGAGCGTTGCCCGATGCAGGTGAGTTGTGGTGTCGTAGCCGGGGATTTTTGTCACCTCGGTAGGAGAAAGCACTTCAAGCCGGGCAAGGGCCTCAAGCCGCAACGCCCTGGCCTCATCGTTAGTTTCTGCCCACACGTCTACCTGAATGTGCAGCGTCGATTCGGCCTGCCCACAGAAAACATCCCCGGCAACATCAGTCGGTATCGAGAAAATAATGTAAGGAGCGGCCACTGCAGGTAAATCGTCGCTGCCAAGCGGCACCACATACGGATAAACCCGCCCGTCTGCCAGCGGCGACAGCAGGGTATAGATATCATCCTCTGTCATTTCGCCAGCACCTCATCGATCGCCTTGTTCATTCTCTCCATCGCTACCTTTGCAGCCTCTTCCTGTCGGGTATCAAAAGCGGGGCGAACAAAAGGATGTGCCGGGGCCGTAGATGTTCCCAGCTCCACGAAGCGCCAGTAGAAAGCATTCCGCTTGTTGCTGGCCTTCATGGTGTTGTCGCTGTTCCCCGTTCGCGGATTAACGCCACGAATATGCACCCCCGACGCGATTTCCCCACGGCGACGGCTTTTCTGGGTGACGACAACAACGTTTGTCTTCAGTTTTCCACTTTGCTCAGGAGCCCGATCAATCACTTCCTGCCGGAGGACTTCAGCCCCGTCCCGAGTAGAGTCCCGGAGGACTTTGTTGTTTTCGGCTTTGCTGAGGATTTGCAGGTCTCGGGCGATATCCTCTAAGCCGGAAAAATCCAGATTCACATCAATCATTTTTCGGTCCCCTGTTTGCAGAGAATTTCCAGCCGGGTACCTTTGCTATCTGGCACCGGAGGCCCGGTGACATTCAATGTCACTCCTTTGTAGGGGCCGTTCAGGACAAGAAGCCGCGATGATGCCGAAATATCTTTGCGATATCGAACCCAGACACGAACTGTAGCATCTGCCCTTTCTGCTCCTGCTGTCAGGTTCTCTCGTCCACTGATTCCCTTTACTTCTGCCCAGATAGTGACGCCGTCAGACCACTCATCTGTTGGCTGACCACTCGGTGTTCGCGTAGTAATAAAATTTCGGATGGTGATCCGATGCCGCATTGGTCCAATTTTCATCATCCCCTCCGGCTAAACACCCATTTGAATTCGCCAGGGATTCAGCAACCAGCGTGCGGGTCCTGGGATATCAGGACTCAGATCATCCCCGCGGTTTTCATACAGCCAGCCCACTATAAGAAGAACCGCGCTCTGAATGGAGGGCGTGATGATAAGAGGACGATCGCCGGCACTTTCATTCTCAACAGCACTATCCAGAGCAGCCTGGTCAGCAAAAAAGCGTCGGTTAAGAAACTGCATAGCAGCATCCTCCGCAGCGGCAAGATACCCCTCCACCATCGTTTTATCGATTTCATCATCCAGCCTGAGATGTTCCATGGCTGTTTCAGTGTTGATTACCGTCATAACCATTACCCTTTGGTTTCGGGGGCGCGGTTCATTTTGTTATCAGGGACTTCACCAACTATCGTCACCAGCCCGTTACCTTTGAGCTCAGCAGCACGTAAGCGAGAGACATGAAAAGGATCATCGGCGGGCGCCCTGAAAATATCGCCATCCATAAAACGCCGGACAGGCTGAACCTGAATAGTCCCGGCCTCAGTGGGTTCTGGCGCCGCATTTTTACCGTCGGATACAGACGGTTCAGCCACATTTTTTCTGGCCATCACAATCTCCTCAGAAAGAGAGGGCCGCTAAGCAGCCCTGAATTGTCAGCCGCCAGAAGCGGTTACATTACCGGTGACAAATGCTTCCGGACGATAAACTGCTAACGCCAGACGCTCTTCCGCACGAATGGTGACCATGTTTTTAATAAAGTCATCTTCGTTCTCAGTGGAGAGCAGCACTTCGATATCCATGCGATCGAAGATTTGCGCAGCCATGTTGAAGGCTCCAGTCAGGAAGTTGTTCTGCGCCATAGCCTGAGTTTCCACAACAGGAAGACCCCAGATACGTGGAACACCACCATTGACCGGCTGCGCAATGATGTAGCGGCCTTCGTTATCTTTGGTCAACTCGATGCCTGCCCAGTCAATCGGGTTCAGTACAAAACCAGACGCCGGATATTCTGCAAGAACGGCCTGCAGAACAGCCAGGCGAAGACGGTCGATCGGCGTGGCGTTGGACAGGGTAAGCGCTGGAGCAAATTCTGTTGCCTGCGGCAGAATACCGAGGATATTCGCGCCGGTGCCATCGCCGCTCAGCAACTGCTGCTCCTCTTTAAAGCGAAGACCATACTGAGCACGGCCATCGATATAACTGGCCAGACCGGGCGCATCGTCCAGGATCTGACGGGACGCTTTAAAATAATGCGCAATGGTACGTACCGGCGCACTTTTCAGCTCAAACTTAATGTCTGATTTTGGCTTAAGGGCACCTTCCGCCACAGCTGCAGCATTATTGGTAAACCCCGTTTCCTGAACGAATTCAATACCGTTGGATGCAGTATTACCGGGGATCAGCAGGTTACGGATGGTAAGAGTGCGTTCCGGTGGTGCGATAATGCCCTGAACACGATCGGATACAACCAGACTGTTTGTTGCGCTCACGCCAGTGCCCGTAGTCGCCGGCACGTTCATAATATCTTTCTGTTCCAGCTTGACGCGGATGCTCTTACGGGCCGAACTGTCCATGCCTTTGAACTCTTCACTTTCGACCACCAGCTCACCGAGCGATTTTCGCTGTGCAGGTGCATCGTTCGGGCGGCGTGCACCTTTTTGCTCCAGCTCAGTGAGACGTTCTTTCAGCTCGTTCATCTGATTAAGGCTTTCGTCCGTTCTTTTTTTCAGTTCCAGCGAAACGGTTTCTCCTGCCTCCATTTTTCTCTTCACGTCTTCGCCGAAGTTTTTGACCTGATCAATCACCATGGTGAGCTGGGAGGAGATTTCGCCAATACTTTGTGGCTGATCGTCAGCCGATTTTTTCTGGTACATATAAATCCCTTAGAGAATTTTTGGGAGAGAAAACTGGCTCAGTTGCTGGCGCATCGCCGCAATAGCCGCTTTGGTTTCGCCGTCTTCGCCCCCGGACTCACTCCGGTCAAGCAGATAGGACAGTCCGCGGGAGGCGACCGCGGCGGACTGACTTTTCGAGAAACCTGCCTCTCGCAGGAACTTCTCAAATTCAGGTAAGGAAGGAAGATCACCGTGTGACAGCTTCGACTTAATGACGTCAATACGCGCATCATCATTGGCCGGCACGGTAACAATGGAGATTTCAACCAGGTCGAGCTTCGTTAAGGTGCGGATCCGGGTTTTCTCATCGTAATTTGACTCACGGACGTAATAGCCAATGGAAAGGCCGGTAATGGCACGGGTTTTCATGCCCCGCCAGGCGGTTTTCGCGTAGGCCGCGTCTTCAAGCCACAAAGCCCCCTCGCCAAACAGTCCATGCTTATCTTCTTTGAGGGTCGAAATATCCCAGTTGCCAATGGGTTCGCCGGTGCGATGCTGCCAGAGAACCGGGAACGTTCTCCCCTTCGCCCGTGTTTCCTCGATGCTTTCGAGGAAAGCCCCCGGCGCCACGACTTCGTTGTAGCTATCCACCACATCGAAGACAGAACCGTACCCAGAAAAAAGGCCGTCATCGTTGACGGCCTTAATGTCGAAGTCGAATGCCTTTACTTTCATGGCTGCGTTTTTCCGGTACATTCCGGCGTCTCCTCTGATTTAATGCCAAGCCATTCCCGCAATGCGTTTTTGGCCGATTCACTGTCGCCGGACTTGCCAAGCTGATCTATCGGCAGCAGGTTGGATTGAACGGTTAGTTGGTCAGCGCCAGGTTTTGGCTGAAGGTTTTCTTTTTGCCGTGCTTCATTGCGGGTCATCAGACCGTTCTGGGTCATCGTTGAGTAAAAAGCGGCACGGGCGGCGCTGTCGGCACGTAAGAGACCTTCGATAGAAAACTCCGCGAAGTACTTATTTCTTTCTCCCGGCGCCAGGAGACTTTTACGAATCGCCTGCTCAATACGGGTCAGCCATGGACGAAGTGAAAACGTTAAAAAGCCAATCAGCATCTGTTCGACGCCACTTCCCCACATCGTCTGCCCCTGGGCGCTATGTCCAATCAATCCCGGCCATACTCTGAACCACCGACAAATCTCTTCGATATTGAATGCTCTGGACTGCAGCATCTGGGCGTCTTCCGGGTTGAGGTCAACAGGCTGAAACTTCATTCCCGCCTCAAGAACCATCATTTTCCCGGTATTCATGGATCCAGAAAATTGTTCGACCATGCTTTCACGTACTTCATTGCGCTGCTCTTTTTTCAGGATCTGATCCATTGAGAGAACGCCGCTGGGCCGCATACCGTTTTTAAAAACTTTGGCGCTGGCTTCATCTGTTGCCATTGCCAGACCAAGTGTCTGTCGGGCATAACTGACAGGTGACAGGCCCATGACACCATTGGTGCTGAACGCACGGATGTGCATGATGTCCCGTTCATCAATGTTTCGGGATGTACCTGAAGGCCAGTCACGGTAGGTATAAATTGGATCTCCGCTCTTGCTTAAATCAACCTTCATCCTTTCTGGCCTGAGCGGTACAAGCGAGGTAATACGCTTCCCGGTACGGTCGATTTCCGCGTAAGCATTCCCCCATAAAAGAAGGCTGGCCATGATCATTTCCCAGAACTCCACAGCGGTCATGTCAGCATTCGGTTGATTATGGAGGAGCTCATAAAGCGGGTGATCATTTGCACTCTGGCGACCATCAGCCGTTTTTTCGTAAAAACCAACAGGCAAAGTCGCGATGGTTTCGGATAACAACCTTACGCATGACCACACTGCCGATAACTGCAGGGCTTTATCAACCGTAACAGATTTGCCTGCTGCGGACTGCCCACCAGCATAAGCAGCCCAGAATTCACCGTCGGTAAGTGAGATGGGTACGCCGAGCCACCGGCGAACGGCGCTTTTTATCCGGCCTGGCTTCTTCTCTTTATTCATGGTGACTCACACAATGATGGGATTACTGAAAAAGTCGTCGATATCGCCAGAATCATCCTCATAGCCTTCGGAGGCACCGATTGCCATAGCGCCCGCTACAATGCCGTCGATACGCCCGGTACTTTTTTTCTTGGCAAAAATTCGGTTTTCTTTCTGATCAGCCTCCGTCACTGCTGAAGCCGCATTCCAGCGAAGACAAGGGTTCGTCCTGATGATAATGACGCTGTCATCAAGCAACTCTTCAAACAATTCGATGGAGTGAGGCATCCACAGCCCGGAATCTTTCGCTTTGTAATACCCTTGCCCATGAGGAATTAAGGGAACAGAAACAGATGCTTCCTCAAGCTCCGGCTCAAGATATTTAATGCGATACTGGTCGAAGGCGATGGCCTTGATATCAAACTTCTCCGTCAGATCGGCAATACGCTGGGCAACAAAGCCGTATTTCACCGCTTTGCCTGGCGTAGTGTGGATGTGACCATCGCGCTCCCAGGCGTCATAAGGTACCCGGTCCGTTTTGGCCCGTTCCAGTAACGTATCTTTCGGGGTCCAGAACTCCACCAGCAACTTACGTTGTTTTGGAAAAAACAACGCCAGTGCCGTCAAATCACGCGATCCGGACAGGTCTAAACCGCCATAGCATTCCTCACCTTCCAGTTCATCTGGATCAAAGCTCTCCTCACAACCCATCCAGACATCACTGCTCATCCACGGATTAGCCGCGTCAACCCACTGACAGAAGTTAAGACGTCTGACGATGCTCTCTTTCGATGGCATCCCGCGGGCCTGAGTCACCTGCTCACGAAGATAGCTTTCTTCAAAGGTGTGACCCAGCGAAGGGTTAGCTTTCTTCCAGCAGGACTCATCCTTGAAAGGATCGTCTCCTTCATCCAGAGAACAAATGAAGGCAAAAAAGCTGTCATCTTCTATCGAACCGGCAGAAACCTTTCGGCCGTATTCGTGATAGTCATAGCAGACGCTCGTTTTATCGTGCCCACTGTTGGTGATCATGAAAATCAGCGCCTGCCGACGACCTTTGGTACCGGCACGCATCATTTCAACAACCTGATTGCTTTTATGCTCGTGAACTTCATCAATAAGAGCGCAATGTGGTCGCGGGCCGGACTGCCCGTTATCTGAACTGATTGGACGAAAGAAAGAACCAGACTGAAGAAAAGCCAGGTTCCATTCCTTCCCGGCACCACCTGATTTCTGAATACGTGCGGAAAGAGCTGGAGATTGATCCACCATCGCAACCGCATCACGGAAAAGGACCATGGCCTGGTCTTTCTTCGTGGCAGCGGCATAAACTTCAGCGCGTGCTTCTTTATCCGCAGTGAGACAGTAAAGCCCTATACCCGCAGACAGAGGGGATTTCCCGGATCCCTTCCCGGACTCCACGTAAACCATTCGGAACCGGCGAAAACCTCTGGCGTTTTTCCAGCCAAAAATAGATCCAACGATGAAGCACTGCCATGGCAGCAACACGAAAGGCTCGCCTTCGAAATCACCACCATTGAGCTTCAGAACTTTAGCAAAATAGTCAATCGAGCGTTGCGCCGCCTCAACATCCCAGTGCAGACCTCGGGCATGACATGACTGCAGATCGTTGAGGTGGCGCTGGCATGAGTTACGTATGTCAGGACCAGCCAGTTCTTTGCCCGAGGTTACATCCATCGCATATTGGGTTGCTGGATCAACCGAAGAACTTGTCGAGCGTGTCCTCTTCGGGGTCTTCGCCATTCACTTTCACCTTCGTCCTTGCCGCTGGCGTCAGACCGAATTCAACCAGGTAACTTTTAAAACGGCGGTCGGCATCGGCCAGCATCGAAACGGCCGGGTTAGCTTTGATAAGAAAACCACCCTCGGTCTGGACGGTATAGGTTCTTCCCTCTACTGCGATGGTGTCGCGCAACTGAAGGATATCAGCGTAAATATCGCATAGCCGTTCAAGGGCTAAGGTATCGGCAACAGTCAACACCCCCATCCCGTCAAGGAGAACAGTCAACCTTCCCCAGGCAACCTTTCCCCAGTCGGTCAGGTGCGCCGGCGGGCTTGGAATTTCTCGCGCCGGAGTCGGTTCTTTATCGTTGAGTTTACGTTTGCCCGGGTTGCCGGAGACCACTTTGAGGTGGGTCGGTTTCGGGCGTCTTCCTGCCATCGGAACCTCCCGGAAAAAAACTTTTCATTTCGCGGTTGTGCACAAAAAGGATGGGCGGCGGTCATTTAGGTTCAAGGTTCTGAACTTTTGACCCGCCCCTCCCCCCCATCAGATGAGAGTCGATATCATTCAAATGATAATTATTTTAAATGACAATCATTTTTGAATTGTATTGATAATGGTTATCCCTTAAACCAATGAGAAGCCGGGTCCAGTGGCATCCCGTTTTCATCGCAGCCGATCACGGTGCCACGCTTCTCCATTCGCTGCTTCGTTGAGTCGTGGTGCTGCTTACACAGCCCTTGCCAGTTCTTTCGGCTCCAGAAAAGTTTTTGCGCCTTCGCTATTGCCTGGCAGTCACCAGAGCGAAGGGCTTCTTTCAGTTTATGCGGGATGATGTGGTCAACCACCGTTGCCGGTGTTACCCTGCCTTGCTCCTGGCACAGGACGCACAAGGGGTGCGCACGAAGGAAGATAAGACGTTCACGGCCCCATTTGCTGCCGTAAATACGAGGTTCGCTACTCTTATTGGAATACATTAATTCGCTTACCTCTTATAAAAGTTACTTCTTATGTTTCTAACTTTAATTTAAAAAGGTTATATAATTAAGTTTACTCTTAATAGTCACCTTGGGCTATTCTCTTATATTAAATAAAACATGGCTTTTGTCTTTGGTATAACGTACATGTTATCCCAAGACGTTTAATGAAAACCAAGCACAGCAATAAGGACAATTATGGAAATTGAAAATGTTTACAAAGTATTTTCAAATATAAAAAATGAATGTTGCACGGAGATAAGCTCAACATTAAACTTAAAAAACAAATTAATATCTTACATCAACAACAATGATTTAGTAAGCGCAGCAGCATCCGCTTCTATTATAGAGAACAACCTCACCATCGACCTCTCACATTTCAATTTAAAACTTGAGTGCAAAGAGTCTCTAAAGCTTTATGACTTCCCACCGATTGTTGCTTCGTGTATAGAAATGCATTTCTTTTTTAGAGAAGAAGATATATTTCACTCTGTGTTAAAAATATTCATAACGCAAGACGGCTATATCGTGAAAGATGTTTTCTCAAGCGATTACATTTGTAAGACCGAAAACGAATACCGTGGGAAAAAAATTTTCGAAGAAATAATATCATCACTTATTGATAAAGGACATATAGCGTTGACACCTGGACAACAATGACAGATTCAAGAGCTTTGATAATAAAACAGAATTAATATTATCATAGGCACTCATAGAGTGCCTATTCTGCTTTACTAGCTAATCTGCTCTGAGGCTGTATCAAACAGCGCCAGCGCTTCGGTGGCTTCCTGAATCGCTTTGATGGTCTTCGCAACCACTTCAGATTCGGTTACAACCCGGTTGTACTGCTGGATGAAAATCTGATACTTCAACTGACTGTCCTGTACGAATGCAATAGCCTTAGCTGCAGCTGCTGTATCGTAGTTCAGGATTGAAAGCAGGTTCAGGCGTATCTGTTCTGCTGGTGTGATGTCTGCCATGTCTGTCTTACCTCTATGCGATGTGGGGAGCATTATCAAAGTCACTATTCGGAATGGCTTCTGAAGTGCCATTAAAAAAACCACCTGTGGGTGGCCTTTTTAATATCTAAATAAATTGCAAGGTAGTGGTTATTTTGAATCAAAGACAAATCGTGAAGATGTTATTTTATTAAGCAACTGCACTAATGGTGCCTTAGTCCCTTCGCCGTTGATATAATGTTCAAAGTCGTCTTCAAATATTATCCAGTCTCTAGCAAGTTGAGTCCCATCAAATAAGTGCTCAGTAGCAAGCCAAGACGACTGGCAGGCGTCAAAGATGCTAAGAAGGTTATCAAATCTCTGCACTTTCTGCTCTCCAGCATCTATCTGCTGACTTATGAGAGCGACATCTTTAAAAAGCCACCTCACAATAACCTGCTCCCTCTCTTCCTCAAGTTCATCTCGGTCAAGGTTTAGTGGCATATTTAACAAGGCGACTCTTAATTGTTTGATCGCAAGTCTAAACTCCATTTTTACTTTTGTTTTTTCTTGATCTCGCCAGGTTGTCAGGGCTCTATAAGCAAAAATCAAAGTGACTACGCTTGCAGTGCCACTAATAAATGCAGCAATCATTGACCAAAACGCCCACTCAGCTGCATTGCGATTAGCCACGAGCGTTTCATAAGCTATATAACTAGCATCCATATCCACCTCACATTAGTTATGAGGTTATTCTAACAAAATATATTAGGGCCGCCACCTGGTGAATAGCTCCTGTAATGCTTTGCCACTTCCCGGAGTGGCCACGCTCATGCCCTTGAGTCGCTGTCGCATCATCGCCGCTGATAACCGGTGCACGTTTAGCATTCGCGCTGCTTTACCGGAGCTTATTGTTATCTATGAACACTTGCCCATCACTACACAGGCTCGCCATTACGCGACTCGGGGCAGCATCATGACTGCTGCTCTGCCTTTCGGTTGCGGTCTATCCGCTTTAATTCTTCATGGCTGTATCCTCGGGTGGGGATAGCTATTGGATTATCCCTTAGTGGGGTTAGCGCATGGGGAAGTTGATGAGGAACATAAGCCCGATAAATGCGCACAACAACCCTACAGCGCCACCCGCAACAATGAGCGCCCAAACGATAATGGTTCCTATGGTTGCAATCATTTCGTAGCCTTTTCGGTTGGTTGTGGGCAGTTAGCCAACACTGATTTGTTGTGCGCCAGAATGTCGCGCTTGGTCTGCTTGTCCAGCACGTCGATATCGTGGTCGGTCAGGTAGATGATCCGCACCCAGTCGCAGGCGGTGTCGATGACTTCAGGTTTTGCGGGTAAAGCTTTCGCGCAGCTCCCGATCAACATCGTCATCAGGCATATGGCTAACAGTCTGCTGTACATCGCTGGCCCCTTTCGTTACCTCCACACGGCGTTCTGCCACGGCTGCATTACCGGCGGCGATATTTTCTGCATTCTGTGTCTCGGCCTCAGCAGTAGCGATGCCTTTTCCCTGGCTTTTACCGAGGTGAAATGCACCGAATATCAGAGCCAGCACCGTAGCAATAGCCCCTACAATGATTTCCATCGTGGTCATGGCTGCTGATCCGTATTGATGCCACTGCCTGCCAGGCTGAACTGCTTAATAATGCGGGCGATAGCAGCGCAGACAGAGACAAAACCAACGACATAACCCAGATACTGATCCGGTATTAACGCTTTCACGCTATCCGGTGCCGCGGCCCACGACGTAGCGACGATGGCCAGAACAGCCAGAATGCGAACAGACCACATCTTCCAGGCTGATTGCCAGTTTTCGATTAATTGCATATCACACCACCAGGACAGATTTAGCTTTGAGGAAACGGGCACGGCGGTCATCAATACCATTTTGCCCGCCATTAATAATCTGGGTCACTCGATCAAGGTCTCCGTCCCATTTGAGGCAACCATTCGTCGCAAAGAACCATGCTGCGCTGCGGGCGGCATAATTGTCCTGAGCCAGTATCTCTGGCTGAGCAACTAAATCGACCTTTAAGGCTTCACCGCAGGTTCTGTAATTGTTTAGCCCCGTGACCTGGATAATTCCGCGACCGCGATAGAGCCAACCATCACCGGCGGCGTTGTTACCCATCCGCTTGCTGTACACCAGATTGGCAATTGCACGCTGACGCTGTAATGGGAGTGAAGGCTCGCTCTGCCGGCGCCCAAGTGAATTGGCCTGATCCTGCGTAAGGCGTTTGGCTTTAACAAAATTAGCCAGACCTGCAATGCTGTAGTTAAAACTCTCGACCAGACGGCTGAACCCGGTGCTTTCATGCCCGCACTGAGCAATAAACATCGCCTGAGCCAGGGGAGTGGTAATACCGGATTCTTTCATCGCGGCTGTAATATGCGGATACCAGCGCGCAGCTAACTCGGCGCTTATACCAGCCGCCTTTTGAAATTGTGATTGGTTCATCAGTGCCTCAGTGCATCAACCAGACGTGCGACGTTCCCTCTGAACCAGAGAACGGCACCGCAGATAAGAATGTTTGCCAGCACCACCAGCCAGTGGGATGACTCATATAGACCAAACAGGAAGCGGAACGGGATACTGGCATAAACCAGCACCATGAGATAAGCCAGAACAGATATTCCCGGTCTGTGCCGGGAGCCACCACGCTGGTAGAACATCAGGGCCAGAACAATTACTGCGCAAATGACTGCATTCGCCAGCGCTGAAGGATCATTTACCACTTGAACCTCCTCCCCGGAACCGGGTAAGCATATTGAACAAGCTATTCAGGTCCTGGCTGTTAAGGAACGTCAGCACTTTAATGATCATCGCCGAAAGCAACACGGCGCCCAGTGCGTCAAGCGGGCGATCGCTGTAGCCGGTCCAGCTTGATAGCTTTGAGCCCACCAGCCCGGCGCCTAGAACGCCAACAATGAATGACGTCATGAAATACGCCACCAGCTTTCCGCGTGAAATATTCGCTGCTGTGGCCACGTAGAAAACTGCACCGGCGAACGCACCAAACACAACGCCGTAATCAATCCCGGTAGCCAGGCCAAACATACTGGCCCCCATCAGACCACCAGCCGCAATCGTAGTCCCAGAGACTGGATCGGACATTTAGCCCCCTCTTTTGCTGTGAGTTCCTCTCAGTTGAGGGGAATAAATTAGCCTGCCTATTCCACAGGCTGTAAAGAAAAGGCCCACATCAGTGGGCCTTTTGTTATTGCTACATCCAGCGCTGCCAGAAAACGATCACGGCTAACCCCAGCAAGATCCACGTCCAGTACATACAATCTCCTCTTAACGATAAAAGTCACTTTTGCCCCTCTGGCCCAGTGATTATCTCAGGGTCGCTGGCGAAAAATTTCCGTTAAGAAGGCCGATCGGCTGTTTCAGCGAATTTTTTTTTAAAAGTCACTTTTGACAGTGTTATTCACTGGACTTAATTAACGGCCAGAGTAAAGCAATTACTCCGGCCACCAGCACGCCATCTGCCAGGATGGACATCATTTTGCTGGTGAAGTCGATAGCAACCACCAAGAACAAAAGCACCGCGGCGGCGGCCCAGCGAAGTTTACCGATCACAGGTACTGGTCCAGAGGAAGTTGCAGAGCCTGGGCGATCTTCTTCAGTTGTTTCTCTTCTTCTTCCCCGATGCCGTCGTTATCTGCAATATCCAGACAGAGGCAGAGAACGTCCACTGCATCAGAGGTACCGGCAACATCAGCCAGTTGACGAATAGCTTCGGCGTTAGCGGAACGCGGGGAAGCTTCGTAACGAGAGCGAATGTTCGAACTCATCTGGGCAATTTCACCAGCAAATGGTGCAAACGCCGGGAGTGCCGAAATGGTCTTCTCCAGCACTGCAATCTCTTTTGCGTCACAGGTGCCATCCGCATACGCAATCGAGTATGCGCCCCAGACCGTTGCCTCTACTGCATCGCGGTTCTCCATTTTTTTCACTTCAACAACAGCTTTACGGGCTTTCTTTTTAAAGATACCAAACATAGTGACTTTCCTTTTAGCGGGTGAGCCAGCGCTCAGGAATGATCAGCCCACAGAGACAGTCACACTGACTATTCCCTATGGCTCACCCCTGAAAGGCTCTGTGGTTAAATAACGCCGAGCGTGGCGTAGATACGAAAAAGGCCCGCGAATGCGAGCCTGGTGGATCCGCTCACTGATACGGAGCGGCCAGCCTCAGCTGCCGCAGATTCAAATTGTGGCCCTGCTTTGGAGTCACTTTGCGGTCAGCTGGGACATGTAAGTTTCGCATCGTGATCGGGATTCGCTTCAGACGCTGGCCCCGCTACCATTCTGGTGCTGGTTGACGGAATCGAACCGCCGACATCCTGCTTACAAGGCAGGCGCTCTACCTACTGAGCTAAACCAGCAAATTGCGCATTTCACTGACCGTCTGTTCAAACCGCTCGGTTTTCAGTTCAACGCCTATCCCACGCCGCCCGAGCAGAGCAGCTTGCTTTAGCGTTGAACCAGAACCAGCAAAGAAATCAGCTACGACCTCCCCCGGCCGACTGCTTGCAGTAATGATCTGCTGGAGCATATCGGCAGGTTTTTCGCATGGGTGCTTACCTGGGTAGAACTGAACAGGCTTATGCGTCCAAACGTCGGTATATGGCACCGTGACCGATACGCTAAATGGTCGCCGTAACCGGTAATACTCCTGCTGAAGTTCAGAGTACTTACGGTTAAGTGATTGCCATGTCGCCACAAGCTGGTGGTGTGGCTTGCCCAGTTCGCTGCGGGAGTATTTATCCATAGCAATTTTCTGGAACAGCGCCTGCAGCTTCAGGTAATCAGCTTCGTTCGGCAGCTGCCACTGACTCAGACCAAACCAGTGGGATACCATATTCTTCTTACCTGTGGCTTCTGCAATCTGCATTGACGTCACGCCGAGAGATTCCCTGGCATCCCGAAAGTAAGAAATCAGAGGCGCCATGACATGCTGTTTTAACTCATTACACTTTGCGGCAAATCCATCATCTTTTGGCTTGAACGGCCCCTGGTAATGGTCGGCAAAAATGATACGTTCCGTCGCTGGGAAATATGACCGGAGACTCTCTTTGTTGCATCCGTTCCAGCGTCCCGAAGGTTTGGCCCAGATGATATGGTTGAGCAGGTTAAATCGCTCTCTCACCAACAGTTCTATATCCGCTGCCAGGCGGTGCCCACAGAACAGATACATGCTGCCGGCAGGTTTTAACACTCGCCAGAACTGTGCCAGACAGCTATCCAGCCAACGTAAATAGTCTTCGTCCCCTTTCCATTGGTTATCCCAGCCGTTTGGCTTCACCTTAAAGTAAGGCGGATCGGTAACAATCAGATCAATGGAGTTATCGGGTAGCGTTGGGAGGTATCGCAGGCAATCAGCATTGATGAATTCGATACTGGATATTTTTACAGTGTTTTTCATAGATCAGTAAGCGCAACTCTGTTAGGCTCACTATGCTTTTGCGCTAAAGCAGTGGGCCCTGGTTCGCTTGTGACCTTCTACATGAGCGAATGGCTGGTGAGTGCTCTAACACCCACCAGCCGCCCATTTTCACAGCAGAAAGCCCCCATTACTGGAGGCGCTTATAACATCCAAACTGATATTCCGATAAACCTGCCATCACAAGTTGCGTCAGTATTAACTGGCAACGTTCGCGCGTCAGGTGTGTGTTCTGCGCAATCTCCCCAGCCGTAGCCGGTTTATCGCTTAGCTCATTAAAAACAGCTTTTGCTGTTTCAGTCATATCTTGCTGATTTAGCATGTCTTTTACCTCAAAAGGTGGCGTGACATACAGATAACTCTGGTGACGGCATCCAGCAAGAACCAATTGAAATAGAAGCCGATTTTCTTGATTTACGCCCATAAAAAAACCCGCTCACTTGCGGGTTCATCAACGTTGAACATACAAAGCCCATCGTTATAGATAAAATTACACAAAATCGGCAACTTTGCAAGTAACGTGTCGCTAAATTATGCGATATTTATCAGATCAGGCACCCTTGTCACACGCTTCAGCTGTGAATCGGTATAACTCTCTTCCTCAAAGCATTTAGTGACCAGGCTTTCATAGAAAGGCTTCCAGCTATATCGCCAGGTTCGCTCCGGCAAACCAGGAAGCTCGGATAACATGCCCCTGTAGGCATTTGATGACTTAGGGCGACTATAACCACGCCCTTCACAACGTTTGCATACTTTGTAGACTGGCACTCCCTGCAGTTCTGACTCTTTGCGGTCCAGCGTTTTTCCCGTGCCACCACACTGGCATCGCTTGCTGATTTTCCCGGTCCCACTGCATTTGAAGCAAAGAATATGATCGATATCTTCTACCTGCCGTTTTACTTCAAAGTCGGAAGGTGACTGGCGGAGGTCTTTTGCCCATTGCGGCAATCTCATCGTGTAATGGCTTTTTTCCACCATTGTGGATTTTTTGATAAAGCCTGAACCAGAACATTTCCGGCAATCAACGCTGTCAGCTGCAGACGATGCATAATCGTTGTAAGCAAACCTAGCTATGATCACCATGCAAAGCGGAAACTTTTTCCCTGCTGCCTTTCTTATCGCCCTGGGGGCTTTTGTTTTTGCGTATTCAGCTAACCAACTGACCGATGCCTTTCTGTCATGTTCACTAATTCCCGCCTTACCCAAAAACATAGACAGACCTATTCCTGCTTCTGCCTGAGTCATCCCCAGAGCAGCCATTACATCTGTCACAGTGAGTTGTTCGCTGGCGGTTGCACGGCCGCTGTCGGAAATATGCATTCCTTTAGGCGCGAAAAATTTGGTAATTGATTCAATATTCATGCTCAGCACTCCATACACTCATGCTTTTAAAATGACACCAATACCCATTACCCGATCCAAAAACCGCGCCCACAGTTCTAACTGTGTACCGTATTTCTGTTCGAATGCTGGTGCATCGGCATGTAATTCGTCGTGGCACACTCTGCACAGTGGGATCACGAAGAGATCATGGGCTTTAGTTGCGGTTCCTCCCAGGCCATGGCCTATGATGTGGTGTGGATCGTCAGCCGGCTGTCTGCAGCATTCACATGGCTGCGTTTTTACCCATCGGGTGTATTCAGAACTGACCCAGCGACGCCGCTTAGGCCGGAGCATAAATGATTCCGGGCTTTCGGGATCGATAGACAGCTTCAGGACTGGCTTATGGTATTCCGGAGGTTCTTCAGCTAACTCGTCAATAACACCGCTTTCTGGCAGTCCTAGTCCCTTCACCAATTCCTGAAAAATATCGACCGCGGGTACCGACGGGACAATGTCGCTTTCTTTATAGACGGAAAGAAACGGCTCATTTGGAAGCCTTAAAGCGTGCTGTGCCATCGTTTCAGTAACGGCTTCGCCAATACCCGACTTCACCGCCCACCAGCAGAGCTCCGCCATTGATAGCTCGCGTTCCTTGTTATACCCGAGACTGATTAGAACAATGTCGATAACCCAATCCACGACGTTCCGGTAAGCCAGTTCTGACAGCTGAACCGTAGTCTGTTCTGCCAGTGTCCGGTCGCAATGCCAACATACCACTATCGCGCCAGGGGGATGGCGCATGGTTACAACCTCATGATGATGGTAATCCGAATGAGGGTACTGGCATTCTTTAAATCTCCGGATCAGCCATGCTTCAAGCGCGTTAATACCACCAGCAGCATTCAATACGCGTTCATCACTGAAAAAGACGCGCAATATGTCCAGTTCGGCAAGCGGTTGACGCGCATCAGGGATCCGTCCGGTCGGCAGGGATTTCATCTTATCGGGCTGGCGCTCAATCAGAACGCGCCCGCCGATAAAAAGATGCATTAGCTCGCGCCCAGGCTTAAACAATACAATCCCCAGGCGTGATACAATCTCAGGGGTCAACAATGCTCTCACTGAATTCCCCCTGAGAGCTCTTTGTCGTGAGTATATTGACCATTCCAGGACTGTTTCATCGGAAGCTGCCCCTTGAGGTACTTGCGATAAAGCCAAACTGCCCCATCGCGCAAAAGGATCGGCTGATAAGTTGTGAAACTGGCAGCAGCGCTCGGTGAAACCTTCGTGCTTTTCTCGGTGAGATATTTATCCCTGACCTGGGACCTGACTCGCCATTGCGCATGATTCCCCTGAGGGTTGTCATCGTAGAGCCAGTTTGCCCCCTGCAGGAACGCACTTACCTTGCTAACGTTGACCCCATTCAGACGTTTGCAAAACTGTACGGGAGACAAGCCGTCAGTAAACAGATTTTCGAGGTGATCGATATACTGCGCCTGTCGATGGTTTAACGCTTCAACCCGCTGCCGCGCTTCATATTCGTCTGCCCATGCTCTCGCTGCCAATGCGGGATTGGAGAAATCCGGGTGTGCCGGCGTTACTGCTGATTTTGCCTGCTGTTCGCAAGTGATGAAGTAGCGTCTTACCTGGCGGCCTTTTTCATTGCGCTCAACCATTGCCAGCTCTTTGCCCATATCAATGGTGATCAGGTAGTCATGCTCAAGCTGTTGCCGGGATTTTGCGCTCGCCGGTTTTGGCGAGCTCAAATTTTCCACTATGACGAAATCAACGCCAGCAACAAAACCGTACTGGCTTATCCGACCCTTGACCCAGTTAGTGAAATCACGACCGACTGCAAGAAATTCATGCAACCGCCTGGCGCTGACGAGAGATGCTGAATGTTCGCCAATAGTGCCCTGGGTTACCGGAATGATTTGATGTAATTGATGATCAACAGGCGCAGCTACGCCCATAACATGGTGAGCCATATTTATCTCCATACACTCTGACGTGACGAAAGGGCCTGCACGCCCATATCGTTTGCACTCTTTGACATTACTGCCATCTCGGCGATCTTTCAACCCACAGCTGTACATGTATCCACCACTTTTTTGTATGCCGTTATGGTGATTTCTACCCGTCCTCCCTTAATATTCTCACCCCACTCAATAGCCATGCGCTTTACCTGGCTGTCATCCTCCCAGATGCCAGCGAATGTCAGTGCGTCAAAAAGCGCTTTGTTGTAGTTATCGAGGTCGCGACGGCGGTAATCCGGCGGATAAAGGACTATAGCCACTTCTGCATTGGCAGCTGATGGCCTGGGGATCGCCTTCAGTTGCTCAATAATTGCAGCACGCACCGCATGCTTAAACCTGCGACCAGCCTCACTGACAAGCAGCTTACCTTTTGCGGCCCCCTTATTTGGGGACCGCCAGTAGGCGTTCACGCTGGGTGGGAATGGAAGAATAAATTTCATTAATCCTCCAGAACCATTTTGAGCTCGAAAGGTACGTCGCCGCCGCAATAGCAAAGCTGCCCCAGGTCAGACATGAGTCTCCATAGGGTCATTGACGAATAGCCATTTTCGTCTGTCTCCGGCGGAACAAACTCCCCGAATACACCCGGATGCTGGCTGCGATTTTCTTCATGCTGGCTTTCCATATGCCTGAGCGCGACTTCATTAAGTTTCACTTTCACGAAGCTATTGAGATTGACCGTCACTTCTCTGCGCATAAGTGAGGAATTTATGCTGATGCCGCGAGAAACGCCGCGGGTGATTGTTATCGCCCCTTTTCTCTCCAGCGCCTTGAGGTGGGTTGCCGCCGCATTAGGGGACCGGCACCCCAGCATGCCGGTCAGTTCGAAAGTTGTTGGTGGGAAACCATGCTTACGCTGGTATTTGATCAGGAGGTCCAGAACCTCCTGTTGCCTTGAGGTTAAGGAAATCATGCTGCCTGCTCCTCTCTGTTTACACACATTTCGGGTAAGTTGGCACGGACCAGTGCTTCAGCGAACGGTGGTGGTACGGCGTTGCCACATCTTGCCACCTGCTTATCTTTGGCGTATTTCACGCCGCGGTAGTCCTGGTCAATGATGTACCACTCCGGAAAGCCCTGCGCCCGATAGAGCTCGTGCGGCTGCAGCATGCGCATGCCGATGTCGACGATGCGGTAAGTCACCCCGCTGATTTCCACCAGCCCGGTGCATTCCTCTCCGCAGTATTCCTGCAGGAACGCCATCACCTGCTGCGCTCGCTCTTCGTCATAGTCCTCGACCGCCAGAGTCGTTTTAACCTCCCCTACGTGCTGGCCACCGGCAGTGATAGTCGGCATAGGCTCGTCAGTACGCTGGCCATCGCGGCAGGTTCCGCGCAGCTTAACCAGATGAGAAGCGACTAATGCGTGGTGATCGACAGTCGTTACTGAATGCGCTGGCTCATCCAGCCCCACGCCAGCGCCCTGATAATTCCCTCCGTAGTGTTTTGCTAGGAACGCACCAACTACGGCATGTTTCCCACCACCAGCCACAACGGTTCCCAGCGGCTTATCCAGTCCTGGCACGCGAGGTGCCTGTCCGGGCCGTTCTCCGTATCCCATTTGAATGAGCGTCGGCACAACCAGCTGCGATTTACCTCCGCCGCCTGCGGTGATTGTTGCGCTAGGCTCATCCGCCCGATGGCCGACGCTGGCACCAAACTGGCGAGCGATAACCGGAGCGACAACACAGGAGCGCGACTCTTTCAGAATGGTGTGAGCAGGTTTATCAAGCGGGCGGGGTTTAGCCTGGTACTCACTGCCGCCGTTGCCAGCCAGGAACGGAGCCAGCGCCGCCTCAACGATACCTAACGCATGCCCATTACCGCCCGGGCGTTTTGACGTGCCGGCGGTTACCGTCGGTACCGGTTCAGTGACTGGCTGCCCGGTGGCGCCGGTGCGGAATTTTGTCAGATGAGGTACAGCAATGGCGTAACCATGGGTCTTCGTTATCGTCTGCAGAGGGTCAGTGATCGCCTGGCCACGGAAACAGTCATATTTTCCTTTGGTCGTGGTGTGGTTGCATTTCACGATGAACGGCGAAGCACTATCGATAACAAACCGCTGAATGCCGCGGGCAATCCGTTTGAGGGTATTCTCCGCGAGTGGCTTTTTACGGGCGAATATCGACGCAGCAGGGATCGCCCAGTCAATACACTCTGCAGCTGTGCGCCATGGCGCCAGTTTTCCTGTCAGCACCGCAGCTGATTTAGGGTCACCATGTGTGGCCTCTGGCCATACAATCGGACGCTCATCACGGCGCATCACCATGAAGAAGCGTTTCCGGATCGTTGGTGTACCCAGGTCGGATGCTCGAAGTTCACGGTAATCCAGGTCATAACCCAGTCCGGAAACCAGACGTTTGGCCTTCTCGCTTTCCAACGGCAATTCCAGAAATTCACAGCACTCCACCAGCGCGGGATGATCTGCCGGTATACCAGTGGTCAACATGCCTACAAACGCCTGGAACGTCTCACCGATGCGTGCCGGATCCGGGCGCAATTCTCCAGCAAGAAGCGGTCCCCATGTTTTGAACTCTTCAACGTTCTCCAGCATCATCACGCGTGGGCTCACATCCAGCGACCAGCGGAGAACGATCCAAGCCAGCCCTCGAATAGCCTTCTCTACTGGTTTTGCCCCTTTTGCCTTGGAAAAGTGGCGACAGTCCGGGCTAAACCACACAAGCCCGACAGGCTTACCACTTGTCGCTGCAGCAGGATCAACATCAAACACGTTTTCACAATAGTGAAGCGTGTCTGGATGATTTGTACGGTGCATGGCCACGGCGTTTTCATCGTGGTTTATGGCAATATCAACACTTCGTCCGATCGCCATCTCAATGCCCGTCGAAGCACCACCGCCACCAGCAAAGTTATCTACGATAATTTCACGCATGGCTCACCCCCATCATGCTGCTGACCAGTCCACTGGCAATAGCGATAATTTCGTTGGTGGATGTGCGTTCCAGCCACAGTTGATTGATATGGGCCTTCAGCTTGTTTTGCTGAGATTCGTTAAGCCTGTCAACTTCTTGTACCTTCTCAAACAACAGCCCAACTTCCAGAGGCCAGATCCGGGATTCCGGCAAATCAGCTACGGCAGGAGGAAGGCATTGAAGTACATGTGAGCGAATGACTCTGCGGTTAAACCAACCCGACTTTTCCAGCTTGCAGACGATCTCGATGAATGCCGCCACCGGCATATCATCAGAAAACTCGCTGAAAACAGAGCTCATGCGCTCGATAGTTTCCTCCCGGGCAGCATCAGATACAAAGTCTTCGCCGTTCAGCCATTCCAGCAGCGAGTTAAGCGCTGTCTGGTGTTTCATCAGTGCCAGTGCTTTGGCGATAACATCAGGATGAACCGGTGTAATTTCCGGCTTCTCCAATGAGTCCGCTGCCCATGTATGGCCAAACTTCGATTCGGAAAAGGTGTACTCGGATTTATCACCAAAGGCCGCCACTACACAGGCCCACGCCTGAATACCGCTTTGTTTGAGGATATTGGCCTGCTTCAAAGGAATTTCGGTTTCAACGGGTGGCTGTTCTGCTCTACTCACAACCATGGATTGTGCCTGCTTACCGGCGGCGAACTGCGCCAGCGCCATGCTCGCACGCCCTTTCGCTTCGAGAGCAGCGCGGTCGATATAGCTGAAGCGCTCGCCGCGCCAGGTCTTATCAAATATCACAATTGCACCAGCGAAAAAGGCACTGGTGGGTTTCTGCTTCTCATCCGCCGGCACAAACCATGTCGGGAGATCAAAGCCAATCCGGCCACGGATAAAACAGACATGATCCGCATCTTCTGGCCACCATGTCTCGCTTGTTGCTGACTTCAGCAGAAAAACAAAGCGACCACCCTTTTCACGCTGCTCGGCGGCATAGTTCAGAATATGAGTCATACCGGTGATAGCCTGATTTTCATGGTACTGCGACCGGCTGTACGGAGGATTACCAAATGCCGCACCGCCGAGTTCGGCCAGGCGACCAGACCAGTCCTGGGTCAGCGCATTATCTTCAGCGGTGTACCATGCAGGGCATTTTGCGTTGCTGTCATCGGCGAACAGGTCCAGAACCAACGGGCCATACATTGCATTAACGCCCCAGAACAGCAGATCCGGTGTCCGCCATTGATCGCCAACTTCCTTCAGGTAGTGGGAAGGCGCTGCCCGCATAGCATCCAGAGCCATGCAATATGAACTCTTGGTAACAGGGAGTTCGTCTGCTTCGACTACTTGCTCGATTTCGTGAATCATACATTCCCCCTGTTCTGCTCAGCCCTGATAAAAAGTTTCAATAGCTTGTAACGTTTTTCAAACTTGAAATATTCATCGTTAAAACCTGCATGTTGGCGCCTGAATACCGAATCCTCTTTCCACCATTTCCGCCACCGAGTCAGATACCAGCGCTGTTTTAACCGCTTTAACTTCGTTTGAGTAATATTCATCCTCTGAACCCCGGCGGAATTGTGGTCTGCGTGGATCCGATGCTGTTAACGTCACGGGTCCGGTTCTGATCCCATGAGTCACGAGGTGGGCGCCCTTTTTGCGACCAGCGTATTGCGCTTTGCAGATATCCTTCGAATTTCCTCGGCCCGAACAGCGTCTCTGGGCGCATGTACTGATACTGCTCATCATTCTGACGCCAGTGCTCATGCTTCAAATCAATGACCAGCTTCAAGTCGCAAACGGCATGACCTTCCCGCAGTCGAGCGCGAATGTTTTCCAGGGAGGATTTTGATTTCTGGTAGCGAGACCCGCTGACCTGATTCAGGTGGGCCAGAACCTCGATCGCGTTTTCGGTAATAACCACCTCTGGATCCAACTTATCGTCGGGTTCCGCAGGAGCCCGACAAGAAGGTTTTTTAGATGGTGGATCTAATGACGGATCTAATGACGGATCGCCTTCAACCATTGAGGGGTCCCCCCGCAATATTTGAGGGGATGCAGACCCATTATTTGAGGCCTCAGATTTTGACCCTTCAAATTTTGAACCCTCAATTTCTGAGGCATCAAATTTTGATTGTTCCTTAGGGATCGAATAGAACACTTTGGCCTCTGCCGCCGCACGCTCCAGCATGTCCACATTGAGTTTGTAGACATTTGAATTGTTCTTACCGCCGACTCGCCGCTCTTGTTTCTTCAGCCAGCCTTTCGCCTGTAGTTTTTTAATAGCACTGCGTACGGTGTTCTCACTCTTAGCACCGATCTGGCGCTGGATAGTCGTTACCGCTGGCCAGGACACGCCTTCGTCGTTACTGAAGTCAGCCAGACGGGCCATGACCGCTATTTCAGATATTATCAGCCCCTTGAAGGCACATGCTTCCCATACCAGGCCGTGTAATTTACTGCTCATGGCTGCCCTCTACTTCCCTGAACTTGCGTTGAAACTGATCGAGCGGACTAAAGCACTCGTGGGGATACCCTTCCCGCAGGTAGATGACACGACGTGTCTCAGGTTCCCAGCGGATGACTCTGACAGGTTTGCCGTAGTGGTCTTTAAACTTGCGGTTAACTTCTCGCATAACGCTTTAGCCCTCCGGTTAAAGACCCCCACAACTCCACGTGCCCGACTGTGGTTACATGCGACCCACTTTCCGCATACCATGCGCTCATACCGAAACGACGAAACGCCCGGGATCGGGTACATCCGTAGTTGCGGTAATTGAAGATTTACGATTAAATTGCTCATGCGGATCATTTCTCCATACACGTTGATTTATCTGCCACGACGCCCGGAGCTGCACACTCGCGGGCGTCACTCTTTTCTGGCTGACAAAAGACACGGAACAGTAACGTTAAATGTTCCTGCCATTTCGCCATCACCTGATAGCTGTTCTCCTCAATTTGCTCGCGTTCTGCCTGGTCAATTACCCCATCAGCTGTAGCTTTACGCAGGTACTGCGAGTGTTTTCCTATCCACTCAATGGACTCCATAAGACGCTGGTTAATATCTGCGTTGTCCACGTCTTCAATATCTGCCAACGGAACAAAGACGCCGTTCGAGTGACGCGCTATAGCGTTGGCAATATGATTTGACCCACCAGCTCGCTGCAGAACCATTGCCCAGCCGAGAGGGAAAATCTGATCACCATCGGCACGTAAACGGTTAAACAATGCGTTTTCAGTAACGCCCAGCCACTCTGCGGCTTCCACGTAACCACCGTCCAAATCAGTAATCGTTTTTTTGATAGCGGCCACCAGCCAGGCCGGTTGCTTATCAACTTTCCATTCAGGTTCAATACCCACGGCTTATCCCCTATCTCTGTGGTTAAACACGCGACGACGTATCGCTATGCTTGGCATAAAGAGCCGGATCTACCTTCAATACACCGTCAGTAATGGTTTGAATTTCAAATGCTCTTCCCTTAGGTATCACGCTGCCCCAACCGGAAACTGATGCGTGAGAAATGCCCAAGAGTCGGGCCAAATTGCTTACCCCACCAAAGTAAGAAATAACTTCATCTTTATTCATAAATGCCTCAAGGGTAGTTAATAGGAACACATGGATAGTAGGATATCTTACATACATAGGTCAAGGACTCCTACATTGATAAATGGTAGGATTACCTACATGAAAATGAATGATCGTATCCGCGCACGACGCAAAGAACTTAAACTTACCCAAGCTGTATTGGGCAAGCTTGTCGGCGTTAACAGGGTTACCGTCACTGGATGGGAGTCGGGTGATTACGCACCGGGAGGTTCTAACCTTCAGGCGCTTTCTGCTGCTCTAAAATGTAGCCCTCAATGGCTTATTGATGGAATCGGTGAGCCGGATACTGAGGTACCAGCTCTTCGCCCAACTGAAAAATTTGGTGTGAAAGAAATTCCGGTGTTGTCATGGGTTCAGGCTGGAGAATGGACCGAATCAGGCTCTCCAATGACACGCAATGATATTTCAGACTGGATTTATACAACTGCAAACCTTTCCGATGAAGGTTTTGCTTTACGCGTTCGCGGCGATTCAATGACAAATCCCAATGGGGCGCCAAGCATACCGGAAGGTTCACTTGTTATCGTAGATCCTGATTTTGGAAGTCCTTACGAGGTCAGCGGAAAAATCGTTGTGGCTCAGATCGATGGTTCAACTGAGGCAACCCTCAAGAAATTTGTTATTGATGGGCCAATGAAATATTTAGTCCCGTTAAACCCTAATTACAGGGTGCTTGAGGTTAACGGAAACTGCCGAATTGTTGGGGTAGTAAAACAAGTAGTAACTGACCTTTAGTATTACTCACTGCCAACCTAAACCGCGTTCTGCGGTTTTTTTATAATCCTCAATGTAAGTTTTCCTACTTTTAATGTTGACACCAAAAGGTAAGATACCCTACATTAAATCTATCGACAGCGAATAGGCAGGAAGCCACCGAAACGGCGGCCAGGAACATACGAAGTTCAGCATGATTCGCAGGCATGAAAAAAGCGCCCCGTAGGACGCTTAGCTCTTTAACAATCTGGATGACTAATGGTCAGATTTGAACTTGGGTTCTGGTAAAAGTGGAGGTGTTGAATCCTCAAATCGTAACCAGTGCTCCCAAATATCATGCGCTTGTAATTCATACAGACCAATTTGGCGTGTTGTAACGGCTGAACCAACGATCGTGCCGCCAGCAGAATCAGCTTTCACTGACGCTGAGGCTCTCTCGATTAGATCGGTCCAAGCTTTAGTTTCAGCCTGAAAAGCAGTGGTCAGTTCCTGTAGAAGCTGAGGATCATCTTTGTTGTCTTGTTTTAATCGATTTTGGGCTGTTACCAGGTACTTGTCCTTAACCCATTCAATCTGAGCCAGTTGAGCACCTAAGCATGCATCCATATCGATAGTTGTCTGTTGAGGCATACCAAAGCAGGCAATTGAAAAGGTTTCAACTCCATCGCTTAGATTGCTGCTTGGTTGGTTTGAAGCATCGGAAGCGTTTGACGCCATCGGAAGTATCAATGCCAAAGATAACAGCATGTTTCTTAAAGAAAGTAGTTCCACTTTATTTCAACCATTTAGGCCAGAGTCATCCAGATTAACCGAATCCTTGTTGTTGGGGAATAACCAGGATCCACCTCGCCTGATGTGGGTAAAAGCAGGCACACAACATGAAAGCGCATTCCATCTTCCATCGGTCGTGGGGATCGGTTTGTAACTGAAGGAGTGCGCTTCCAGTTGTGAACGGCAACATTCGCAACCGCTGTATGGCACATGCAGCGTCAGCGGCCTGAGAGTTCCCTTGATCCATGCGCTCACAGGACAACCGGAAATGTGCAAGCTAAGTGTTTCAGGCACGACGTGCGCCCCACCAGCGCGGCGAAAAGGTGTGACACCCGGGAAGAGTCCGGGACACAACAGGAAAGAGCACTGAAGATGCCAGGAAACGCCCTACCGCCAGGCAGACAGACGGGTTATCCCGCAAGGGGTGGCGGCAGTGCTCTTACCGTTGTGGTGTAGCTCAAATGGATAGAGCGCCCCTTGTGTGGGGAGTTGAGCACTAACCAATGTTCGCAACACAGGTTATCTCATGCGGCCGGCCGGACGTTATGCGGGTTCAAATCCCGTCACCACAGCTCACAACGATGAGGGCATTGACGAGCAAGGCACAGAGTCTGGTTCGATTCCAGACGCCAGGATAGTTCTATATCTGGTGATGGGCAGGGAAAAGGTCCGTTCGATTCGGACACCGGCAGTGCTCTCTTCGTTGTGGTAATTGCGGCTATGCGCACGCGGCGAGCCAACCCGTTCAATGAATGCGTTTCCGGGAAGTGTACGCCGCCGGTTATGGCTTAACCCGGCAGGTGGAGGCACCACCGCCACAACCTCGTTAATTATGCTGTGTGTAGTCTTGGCGGTGCCAGTTTGTTTCCCTTTCTGGTACCGCCCTTTTTACGCAACACACAAGAGCATCACCGGGCGACGGGCTCATAACCCAATCCACCCGGGCGGATTTGCAGCCGCAGGTGCTCTTCTGTGTTGTGTATGGAGAAAGCTCCGGCGGTGGCAGCCGCCTTTTCTGAGGATAAAACCATGAGTAATGATCGCATGACAGTCGTGCCCGATTTTCTGGGCGAACTTGACGCCGGCGTATTCATGAACAAGATTGCGGCGGCTCTCAATACCACCGCGCTCGGTGTTCTTAACAACGGCAACAAAGGCAAGGTAGTTCTCACCTTTGATTTTGAGCGTATGGGCAACTCTGTCGAAGAGAAGCGCGTCAAGATCAAGCATCGCCTGAATTACAGCACCCCTACCCCACGCGGCAAAGCGTCCGAAGAGGACACCACCGAAACACCAATGTGGGTCAACAAAGGCGGGAAGCTCACGATCCTGCAGGAAGATCAGGGCAACCTGTTTAACCTCGCTGGCGATCCTGATGGAAAGCTACGGGCGGCTAAATAAGCCGCGACCGACCTGTTCTTTAACCGTAAATCTTTAAGGAAAACCTATGTCACAATTAAACGGCGACGCTATCGAGAAAATTCAGGAGCTAACTCTTGCTGCGGTCCACACCCAGGAACTGAAAACTACTCTATGCCCTACGGTTATGTTGCCGTCCGGGTACGGTATCGAAAGCCTGGAGCGCTTTAACTTCCACCGCTTCCGCTTCCGTGGTGCCCTGGAAACAACCAGCATTGCCGATTTCGTTCGTTATTCAGTTGGCTATGCCGTTACTGATACCCCAGCCCGTTGCTTCATCGACGCAGAGAGTATGTCAGCCCGTGCAGTGTTTAACATCGGGTCCCTGGACGAACCCGGACATGCAGACAACGTAGCGTCTATCCGCCTCAAAAAAACAGCACCTTTCCGGGCGTTGCTCACAATCAATGGCGAGCGCCTGAGCCAGAAACAAATTGCCGAATGGCTCGAAGACTGGAGCGATTTCTTGCTCGCTTTCGATACTGAAGGGGAAACCATGGAGCTTTCCAAAGCGGCGCAGGCTGTTCGTCGGGTGACTATCCAGCAGACTAATCAGGCCGATCACGAAGATAGTGATTTCGCCGGTAAAAAATCTCTGATGCAAAGTATTGAAGCAAGCAGCAAAGAAGTAATGCCGGTCGCGTTCGAATTTCAGTGCATCCCTTACGAAGGCCTGGGCGAACGCCGCTTTAGTCTTCGTAACAGCCTGCTTAAAAGTGGCGAACCAGTATTTGTGCTGCGGATCGTTCAACTCGAAGCTCGGGAAGAAGAAATGGCTAACGAATTCCGCGATTTGTTGGTCGCTCAGTTCGATAAAAAGCCGGTAGATACCTTTATCGGTAATTTTAAAGCCTAATTTTAAAAACCGAATTACTCAGCCTTAAATCTCCGCTGTAGCGGGGATTTATTGAAGCGTAATCCCTTTATTTATCGCCATCTGGCGAGGGATTTCTACACCCAAAAATCAGCGCTGTGCAGGCGTAAAGTATGGAGATAAAAATGAGCTTTATTCAAACCTTTTCAGGCAAACATTTTAACTATCTCGACATCCAGCAAGACGCCATCGAGATCGAAGATATTGCTAATGCACTCTCGAACATCTGCCGCTTTGCCGGCCACCTGCCGGAGTTCTATAGCGTCGGGCAGCACAGTGTTTTAACCAGCCAACTGGTGCCCCAAGAGTTTGCACTTGAAGCTCTGCTGCACGATGCCGCCGAGGCTTATTTGCAGGATATTCCTGCACCACTTAAACGCCTGCTCCCTGACTACCGCGCCATAGAAGATCGGGTTGATGCTGCTATTCGTCAAAAATTCGGTCTGCCAGCTGAGCAACACCAGACCGTGAAATATGCCGACCTGGTAATGCTGGCCAGCGAACGCCGCGATTTTGAAATAGATGACGGCACAGTCTGGTCGATGCTTGAAGGCATCATCCCTACCGATCAGTTCGTCATTAACCCCGTCCGGCCTGGCCAGTCTTACGGAATGTTTATGAACCGCTTTAACCAGCTGATGGAGCGGCGCTGATGAGCCGGATGAAAGTGAAAGACCTCGTGTCTGCCGCTAACACTGCGGCAGCTGGTCTGCCACCAGCTGAAGCTTCGTTAATGCGAGCCATTGCATCAAGACTGGACGTGACGTTCGTTGCCCTGACTGAAGCACTGGACCAAAACAAAGCGCTCAAAGCTGAGTTAGAACCGCTTAGAGGGGGGCATTGAAGTGGCTAAAAACTCGATCGACGCCTATGGCGCCAGCGGTAAAACGAACGTTCTGATGTTCGAACCGGAAAACCTGTTCCTGGTTACAGATAAGACGCATCCACTTTACGACGAGCGCATCAACCTGCCAATCGACGAGGGGATGGTACTGAATATCAAGGAACTGGGTGTTCTGGAGCCGATCATTGTCTGGAAAGACCCTGAAAATGGGCGTTCCTGTGTAGTTGTAGGCCGTCAGCGCGTTCGCCATACGCTGGAAGCCAATAAACTCCTGCTGAAAGAAGGCAAAACGCCACTGCTTGTTCCAGGCGTCGTTAAGCGCGGATCGGCATATCAAATGGCCAAATACATGGTCAGTGAGAACGAAATCCGCCGGCCTGACACGCCATTAGGTCGGGCTAAGAAAATGTCAGACGCGATGGACCGCGGTCACGACGAGGACGATCTTGCGGTTCTGTTTGGCTGTAGTGTTCAGACCGTACGCGCAACGCTGTCCTTGCTCGATGCCACTCAAGCCGTCCGGGATGCAGTGGAGTCCGGCACTGTTACCGTTACCCAGGCACGGCAACTGGCATCACTGAAGCCCGAAGAACAGCGGGAAAAAGTGGCAGAAATCGAATCAGCGACCGCTGGTACTACTGGCCACGAAAAAGCACGTCGTCAGCGCCAGGTTCTTGGGGAAGCAAAGCCGCGACTCAAATCCCGAAAAGAGATAACCAAAGCCCTCGAAGGTGTAAGCGGCGAATATGCCGACGCTCTGCGCTGGGTACTTGGGGAGGCAGTATGAATTTTGATCCTGAGAACTGCAGCGATCGCACCATGCGCCGGTTCGCTGTGTTTGCCGATTTGATCTGCCTGGTGGTGGTTATCGTTATCACTGTTGGCATCTGCATGATTATTAAGTGGTGGGTATCATGAAAAACGAAAACGAATTAACAGCAGCACTGGCGACTATCGAGAAGTGCCGGGAGATTGTTGGCTGCCCGGCTGGCGTAGACCTGCAGGACCATCTGCAGCAGTTGGCTACGGAGAACTTGACGATGCTCCGCCTGCTGACCGATATCAGCGAGAACCACGTTGAATACTTATCTGAAGGCGAAGGCTACATGTTCGCGGGTGTGCCTCTGGATTACGTATCTGAAATCAATATGTACGTCTCTCGCGACGTAAACGCAGAGAACCCATTCCCCGCCACCGATCGCATCTATGCCGGTATAAAGGCTGATGGGGTGGAAGAATTTGCAGCTTACTGCGGTGACGAAAACTCCGTATTCGTTGAGGCCAAAGCTTACTACCGCTCATTGCCAGATGCTGCTTACGAATTCTGCGTCATGCTGCGTGAGGAGACCGGGAAATGAGCAAAATTACAGCACTTCCGGTAACACGCGACACCACATACGGGTTCTGGACTCATCCATGCTTTGATGACCTTTGCGGCAACAACGAGGGAGTCACGATCGCAGAGTTTAAGGAGTGGGTTGATGCCAATGGACTGCAATCTTCCATGTCATTTCTGGAATGTAGTGATAACGAAGAGGCACGCTCTGAATATGAAAGCGGTGAAGGTACTTTCACCAAATGGAATCCGGAGAAACCGGAAGGTGACGGCTGGTTTGTCGGATCGATACATGACACTGAAGACGGTCCTGTGTGCATCTGGTTCCGCAATATCGAAGGTGGCGCAGTATGAAAGAACTGAAATTTTACGGTGCCAGTGATGATCTTTTCGAATGCGAAGGAACCATCCGGGAAGAAATCTGCATGTACAGCAACCCCGGTGTTTACCACCTCAAATCCTCTGAAGGCGAGATGCTGGTTATTGCCTGCTATACCGACGAGGGATGCTGGGCTATTGGCGTTGGTCAGGTCAATGAAGAAACCCAGCTTCCAGCATGGCCGGCGTCGTTCAGTCAGCATGACCGTGGTTATAGCGTTGTTCTGACGCTGCAGGTTCCTGATGACATCAAGTTGGTGCTGGAGGAAAGCGATGACTGATATCACCGAACTGGCGCAGAGCCTGAAAGCGGCAGCAGAGAATGCCATTGGGGCTCATGAACGACTAGCAGCATACCCATATGGTGAGATTATCGATATTTCTCAGCACGAAGGTGAGCAGATTGATATCGATATCACGGATCTTAACGAATTCAACAAAGAAGCCAATCCTGTCAACATCCTCGAGCTGGTAGAGGCGCTGGAGAAGGCGCAGACGCAATCATCAAAATGGCTTGAGGCCTACCACAAAGCGGTATCGATTGGCGCTCGGTATGAAGAGCGCATCGCCAAGCTGGAGTCCAAGAAACCCGATATCTACCTGTGCCGAGTTATCCGGAACGGCGAAGAATTGTATTCACCGTGTGGCGCAGATTACCCGCGCGGGACCGGTTATCACAGGTCGGCTCCTGTGGAGTCCCGCACCGTGAAGCTGCCAGACTTACGGCAGATTGTATCTGGGGATAGATACGTCTGGTCTGATGGCGTTTATAACTACAGCCAGGACGTAAAGGCAGCGCTAACCGCCGCTGGCATCAAGTGGGAGGCTGAGTGATGCTTCAACACCAACAACAACCCACTTTCAATACGTGCATGTCTGCTTGCGTTGCAATGGTGGCAGGCCAGCCGGTAGATGAAGTGGTTCAGCGCTGGCACCAGTCTTTTCACGATAAAACCGATTGGCTCGATGACGCCCTGGACTACTACAAAATCCCGTATTTCTACGGTAGCCAGCGCAAAGCCGAATTGCTGTACGGGTTTATCTACTTCCTTACCGTGCCATCACTGAACATTCAGGGCGGGCTACATCAAATCCTCATGTCGCTAACGGCAGACCGAGGCATTGAAGTTTTCGATCCGGTTATGGGGCGTCCGGGTGCCAAATATTACGTTTATGGCAAAACCGAGAATGATGAACAGTTTGGCGTAACTTCATGGTGCGTTGATTTGTCCGTGCCAGTTGTCCAGCAGAAGGATTAAGACCAATGACCAGCAAATTAACCATAACCAGAGAGCGCCTAGAAGCACTGGCCGTAGAAGATGACCTGTATAACTACCCGCCAACACAGGAAGAGCTCAACGCGTTGGCCCGCATGGCGCTGGCCGCAATGGACAACGAGCCAGTGGCGTACAGTCTGATATTCAGAAACATGGATGGCGTTCTGAATAATCACATCAACACAAACACAGTTTTTGCCACAAGAGAGAAAGCAGAGGCTTACGGCAAGGGCGGCAACTATGAAAAGCGGAGTGATGGCGGATTAGAGTGGGTGCCTAACACCGCACTTAATCCTGTAGTTATCCCGCTCTATCGCCACGCGCAGTCAGCGCCGGACCGCGACCAGGTACGCCGCGAGCATGCAGAGTGGTCACAGACCACCTTCGGCAATGTCGGCCCGGTTGGCCCGCTGAAGCATCTCAGCAAAGAAGCTCTGGAAGCCGCTGCCGAGCCTGACGACCTCAGCGAGTGGGCTGATATGCAGTTTCTGCTGTGGGATGCACAACGCCGTGCCGGTATCACTGACGAGCAGATTACCCAGGCGATGATCGAGAAACTGGCGGTGAACAAACTGCGTGATTGGCCTGAGCCGAAAGACGGTGAGCCGCGGTTGCATATCAAAGAGCAGCCCGCGCCGGTAGTCACTTTCTATCGCGATGGCATTGAAGCCGCTGCCAAATGGATAGATCAGCAGCGTGAGGCATACGACAGCGAACACGGACGACACGACCTGGATACTGGTTCTTTTGAGTTCGGCAATGATGCCCAGCGTGAATATTCATCCACCCTGGAAGAATTGGCCGATGGCATTCGTGCTCTGCATCCAAATGCTGGCAACTCTCCGGTAATTCCGGATGGTTACGTGATGGTACCTATGAGGTTAACCGCTGAGAACGGCGCAAAGGGCGCTCTGGCCGGTGAGTTTTCAGAAACTAAATTCGTAAACTGCTCTGAGTGTTTTGGTGATGATGAGTGCGAAACATGCGACGGCAGCGGGAGAATTGAAATCACAGTGCCTGTTAGCTGGACGAATATCAAAGAAATCTGGGCTAAAGGCGTTGAGCATTTCGCAGCCGCCCCGCAGGAGGTGCAAGGTGAATAAGGTCGAATTGCTTCAGAAGATATCGGCGCTCGCTACTGAGTGCCACGAGCTGGCCTGTGAGCTTGATATCGGCGATGAGCGTACCGAGATGTTCGAAATCTACGGTGTACTGCATAACCTCGGTCGCTGCGGCTACGCCCACCAGGTCGGGCGACGAATGAACCCTCTACTGGCAAGTTGCGATGATGAGGAGGATGAGGACTGATTTCTAAATCTCAGCAGAAGGTAAAGCCACACATACGCAATATTTGCCCACAAGCTAGACCGAAGAAGGATATTTAGCATGAACCATTTAATGATCGACATCGAAACTATGGGCAATAAGCCTACTGCGCCAATCGTCACGATCGGTGCGGTATTCTTTGATCCACAAACAGGAGGTCTTGGCGCAGAGTTCTATATGGCCGTTAACCTCGCCAGCGCCATGGAACAGGGTGCTACACCTGACGGGGACACCATCCTATGGTGGCTGAAACAATCAGCGGAGGCCCGTGCCGCTATTTGCACCGACGATACCAAGCATATCGCTGATGTGCTCTCCGAATTCAGTTCGTTTATCAGTCGCAACGCTGACAATCCGAGTTACTTGAAAGTCTGGGGTAATGGAGCCAATTTCGACAACGTAATTTTGCGTTCAGCCTACGACCGCGCCGACCAAACCTGCCCGTGGCAATTCTGGAACGACAGCGACGTGCGCACCATGGTGTTGCTCGGCAAAGAACTTGGTTTCGACCCCAAACGGAATATGCCTTTTGATGGCGTAGCCCACAACGCACTGGCCGATGCCCGGCACCAAGCAAAATACGTGTCTGCAATCTGGCAGAAGCTTTTGCCAGCCACCAGCACCGAAGAATAAATCTAATGCCCGGGTGCAGCCGGGCTGTATGGAGAAAAAAATGTCTCGTATGGTCTCTTTACTCGAATGGGCGAAAGATGAATTCGGTAGTGAAGCCCCAAGTGAGCGAGTTTTAAAGAAATATGCTAAAGGTCAAATGATAGCGCCACCAGCAATGCGAGTCGGTCGTCGCTGGATGGTTGACCGGGAAGCTCGCTTTGTAGGGATAATTGCCGAACCTCAAATTCCGAAAAACTCCAACCCTAGATTAAGACGGATTATTAACGATGGCAGCTAGACCGCGGTCTCATAAAATATCAATTCCAAACCTTTACTGTAAGCTTGATAAGCGGACAGGGAGGATTTATTGGCAATATAAACACCCGACCACAGGCCGGTTTCATAGTCTCGGCACAGATGAGGCTGAGGCAAAACAGGTGGCAAGTGAAGCGAACACTATCATTGCTGAGCAGCGCACCAGGCAAATCCTGAGTGTAAATGAACGCCTGTCGCGCATGAAAGGACAACGTTCTGACATTACTGTTTCAGCCTGGCTTGATAAGTACGAGTCCGTTCAGGAGGAAAGATTGCAACACAACGAGCTCAAGCCAAATTCGTACCGGCAGAAAGCAAAGCCCATACGTTTGTTTCGTGAGCATTGTGGTATGCAATATCTAAAAGATATTTCGGCACTCGATATTGCCGAAATTACAGATGCTGTTAAGTCTGAAGGACATAACAGAATGGCTCAAATTGTTCGTATGGTCATTATCGATATATTCAAAGAGGCGCAGCACGCAGGGCATGTACCTCCTGGATATAACCCTGCACTTGCTACCAAACAACCCCGAAACAAAATTACCAGGCAACGTTTATCACTAGAGGAGTGGAAGACTATTTATGAATACGCTGAGCATCAACAGCCATATTTGCAGTGCGGAATGTTACTCGCAATTGTAACCGGTCAGCGCATAGGTGATATTTGTAATATGAAATTCTCCGATATCTGGGATGACATGTTACATATTGTGCAGGAGAAAACAGGTACTCGCCTTGCCATTCCGCTCTCACTAAGAAATGAAGTACTAGATATTTCATTACGCGATGTCGTTTCAAAATGTAGAGATGCTGTAGTTAGTAAATATCTGGTCCATTTCAGACATACCACTTCTCAGGCTAACCGTGGTGATCAAGTGTCTACGAAAACTCTGACTTCTACATTTAAAAAAGCTCGAGACAAAAGTTGTCTTGCATGGAATGAAGGCACCGCCCCAACTTTCCACGAGCAGAGATCACTTTCAGAACGACTATACCGGGAGCAAGGCTTAGATACTCAGAAATTATTGGGCCACAAATCGAAAAAAATGACGGATAAATACAACGATGACCGGGGTAAAGACTGGCTCGTTGTAGGTCAAAAAGCAGTATGACTTTAAGCCAGTTTTGGGGAAGGATTTTGGGGAAAGTTTTGGGGAAAGGTTTTGAACGATCGTAAAAAAGGGAGCCACCAGGCTCCCTTCTGTCTTTAATCAGCGATGGCTGATTACATGTTCGCGATAATTGCGTCGCCAAACTCGCTACATTTCAGCAGTTTAGCGCCTTCCATCAGACGTTCAAAGTCATAGGTCACGGTCTTAGCGGCGATAGCGCCTTCGGTGCCTTTAACGATCAGGTCTGCGGCTTCGAACCACTGCATATGGCGCAGCATCATCTCAGCGGACAGGATGATGGAACCTGGGTTCACTTTGTCCTGGCCGGCATATTTCGGCGCAGTACCGTGGGTGGCTTCAAACAGCGCGCACTCGTCACCGATGTTCGCACCAGGGGCAATACCGATACCGCCAACCTGCGCCGCCAGGGCATCAGAGATATAGTCACCGTTCAGGTTCATACAGGCGATAACATCGTATTCCGCCGGACGCAGCAGGATCTGCTGCAGGAAGGCGTCGGCGATAACGTCTTTAACGACGATCTCTTTCCCGGTGTTCGGGTTTTTAATCTTCAGCCACGGGCCGCCGTCAATCAGCTCACCGCCGAACTCTTCGCGTGCCAGCTGGTAACCCCAGTCTTTGAACGCGCCTTCGGTGAATTTCATGATGTTGCCTTTGTGCACCAGAGTCAGAGAATCGCGATCGTTGGTGATAGCGTATTCGATGGCGGCGCGAACCAGGCGTTTAGTGCCTTCTTCAGAGCACGGCTTGATGCCGATACCGCAATGTTCCGGGAAGCGAATTTTCTTCACGCCCATTTCATCGCGCAGGAATTTGATCACTTTATCTGCTTCAGCAGAATCGGCTTTCCACTCGATACCGGCGTAGATGTCTTCAGAGTTTTCGCGGAAGATAACCATATCGGTCAGTTCAGGATGCTTAACCGGGCTCGGGGTACCCTGATAATAACGAACCGGGCGCAGGCAAACGTAGAGGTCCAGTTCCTGACGCAGAGCAACGTTCAGAGAACGGATGCCGCCACCGACTGGGGTGGTCAGAGGGCCTTTGATAGCAACACGATATTCACGAATCAGATCAAGAGTTTCGGCAGGCAGCCAGACATCCTGGCCATAAACCTGGGTCGATTTTTCACCGGTGTAAACTTCCATCCAGGAAATTTTACGCTCGCCCTTATAGGCTTTCTCAACGGCAGCATCAACCACTTTCAGCATCGCCGGAGTCACGTCAACGCCGATACCATCACCTTCGATGAACGGGATAATCGGGTTATTAGGGACGTTCAGCTTGCCGTTTTGCAGGGTGATTTTTTGACCTTCCGCCGGAACTACTACTTTGCTTTCCATTAACCTCTCCTTCGAGCGCTTCTGGTTCTGCTCTTCCCTCTTCACGCTAGCCGGGCGTTGGCTTTACTCGCCCACTCCCGTCATCGGAATATGCCGCTAACCGGAGATTTCGCGTCCGTGTCGCCTTCCTGTAATGCGAATCGGTTTGAGCAACCTTTTTGTTAATAAGTTGTAATGAGCATGTCAATACTACCTGAATGTTTGCATCCATGAAAGGCATTCGTAATTAGGCTATAATGCGGCAATTGATTAAGTCTGAAAATACCATGCAAAAAACTTCATTTAGAAAACATCGCGTTGAGCGATTCAGCACGCAACAAGTCACCAGACAACGCAAAGAACGCCAGCCAAAAACTGTGATCTTGTTCAATAAACCATACGATGTATTGCCGCAATTTACCGATGAAGCCGGACGCAGCACGCTAAAAGATTTTATTCCGGTTGCCGGCGTCTACGCTGCCGGTCGGTTGGATCGCGATAGCGAAGGCCTGCTGGTACTGACCAACGACGGCGCGCTGCAGGCGGCGCTCACTCAACCGGGTAAGCGCACCGGTAAAATTTATTATGTTCAGGTGGAAGGTGAACCCACGGCGGACGCGCTGGCCGCGCTCCGCGACGGCGTCACGCTTAATGACGGCCCTACTCTGCCCGCCGGCGTGGAGCGGGTTGCGGAACCAGAGTGGCTGTGGCCGCGGAATCCGCCCATCCGCGAGCGCAAATCTATCCCCACCAGCTGGCTGAAAATCACCCTCTATGAGGGACGCAACCGCCAGGTACGGCGGATGACCGCCCACGTCGGCTTTCCGACGCTGCGCCTGATTCGCTATGCGATGGGCGGCTATACGCTGGATGGCCTGGCCAACGGCGAATGGCGCAAAATTGATTAACCGTAGCCTAAGGAAAAACAATGTTTAAGCCGCACGTCACCGTCGCCTGCGTGGTTCACGCGAAAGGCAAATTCCTGGTTGTTGAAGAAACGATCAACGGAAAAGCGCTGTGGAACCAGCCTGCAGGTCACCTCGAAGCCGACGAAACCCTGGTTCAGGCCGCAGAGCGCGAGCTCTGGGAAGAGACCGGCATTCGCGCGACGCCGCAGCACTTTCTTCGCCTGCATCAGTGGATAGCCCCGGATCGCACCCCGTTTTTGCGCTTCCTCTTTACTATCGAGCTTAACGATACGTGCGTCACCGAGCCCCATGATAGCGATATCGATCGCTGCCTGTGGCTCAGTGCTGAGGAAATTCTTAACGCAACAAACCTGCGTTCTCAACTGGTTGCCGAGAGCATTCGCAGCTATCAGCAGGATCCGCGCTACCCGCTGTCGCTCATCGGCGAATTTAACTGGCCGTTTACAGGGGGTGCCTCGACGGATGACGCGTGCTAGAATACGCCGCCTCGAAGTTCAATGTAGTGAGTATTCCAATGTCAGAAAGCCAGAAAAAAGTGATCGTCGGCATGTCCGGCGGGGTTGATTCCTCAGTTTCCGCTTACCTGCTGCTCCAGCAAGGGTATAAGGTGGAAGGCCTGTTCATGAAGAACTGGGAAGAGGACGACGGCGAGGAATACTGCACCGCAGCGGCGGATCTTGCCGACGCGCAGGCCGTTTGCGATAAGCTGGGAATTGAACTTCACACCGTCAACTTTGCCGCAGAATACTGGGACAACGTATTCGAATTGTTCCTTGAAGAATATAAAGCCGGCCGCACGCCGAACCCGGATATTCTGTGCAATAAAGAAATTAAATTTAAAGCCTTCCTCGAATTTGCCGCAGAAGACCTCGGCGCTGACTACATCGCCACCGGGCACTACGTGCGCCGCGCCGACGTTAACGGCAAGAGCCAGCTGCTGCGCGGCCTCGACGGTAACAAAGACCAGAGCTACTTCCTTTATACTCTCAGCCACGAACAGATCGCGCAAAGCCTGTTCCCGGTAGGAGAGCTGGAAAAGCCGCAGGTGCGTAAAATCGCCGAAGAGCTGGATCTCATCACCGCGAAGAAAAAAGACTCGACCGGTATCTGTTTTATCGGCGAACGTAAATTCCGTGAATTCCTTGGCCGCTACCTGCCCGCCCAGCCGGGTAAAATTATCAGCGTTGACGGCGACGAAGTTGGCGAGCACCAGGGCCTGATGTACCACACGCTGGGTCAGCGTAAAGGCCTGGGCATCGGCGGCATCAAAGACGGCGGCGAAGACCCGTGGTACGTGGTCGACAAAGACGTCGAAAACAATATTCTGATTGTCGCCCAGGGCCACGACCATCCGCGTCTGATGTCCGTGGGGTTGATTGCTCAACAGCTGCACTGGGTAGACCGCGAGCCGCTGACCGGCACGCTGCGCTGCACGGTGAAAACCCGCTACCGCCAGACCGATATCCCCTGCAGCGTAAAAGCGCTGGATGACGACCGCATTGAAGTGATCTTTGATGAGCCGGTTGCCGCCGTCACGCCTGGCCAGTCTGCGGTCTTTTACCGCGACGAAGTCTGCCTCGGCGGTGGGATTATCGAACAGCGCTTGCCGCTGCAGGCTTGACAGACATATTAGCCGCGGAATGCCTCAACCGGGTATTCGGCGGTTTACAAGGAGAATGTGTGGCGAAGAATTATTATGACATTACGCTGGCGCTGGCCGGCGTTTGCCAGGCCGCGCGTCTGGTTCAGGAACTGGCGCACCAGGGGCACTGCGATAGCGACGCCCTGCATGTGTCGCTGAACAGCATCATCGACCTCGACCCGGATTCAACGCTGGCGGTGTTCGGTGGTAGTGAAGCCAATCTTCGTCTCGGGCTGGAAACTCTCATTGGCGTGCTGAATACCAGCAGTCGCCAGGGACTGAACGCCGAACTCACCCGCTATACTCTAAGCCTGATGGTGCTCGAGCGTAAGCTTGCCGCCAGCAAAGGGGCCATGGATACCCTCGGCAACCGTATCGGTGGCCTGCGTCGTCAGCTTGAACATTTCGATCTGCAATCCGAGACCCTGCTCAGCGCAATGGCCGGCATCTATGTTGATGTCATTAGCCCGCTGGGCCCGCGGATTCAGGTGACCGGCTCTCCAGCCGTGCTGCAAAGCCCTCAGGTTCAGGCGAAGGTTCGCTCTGCCCTGCTGGCAGGTATTCGCTCCGCGGTGCTCTGGCACCAGGTCGGCGGCGGACGTCTGCAGCTGATGTTTTCCCGTAATCGTCTGGTTAACCAGGCAAAACAAATTCTTGCTCATTTAACCCCGGAGTTGTGATCTATGGAATTATCCTCACTGACCGCCGTTTCCCCAGTCGACGGCCGCTACGGCGACAAAGTCAGCGCGCTGCGCGGTATCTTCAGCGAATTCGGTTTGCTGAAATTCCGCGTTCAGGTAGAAGTGCGTTGGTTGCAAAAACTGGCCGCGCACGCAGCGATCAAGGAAGTTCCTGCTTTTGCTGCCGACGCAAACGGTTACCTTGATAAAATCGTCGCCGATTTCAGCGTAGAAGATGCAGAGCGCATCAAAACGATCGAGCGCACCACCAACCACGACGTCAAAGCGGTTGAGTATTTCCTCAAGGAAAAAGTCGCCGACGTGGCAGAACTGCACGCGGTCTCCGAGTTTATCCACTTCGCCTGCACCTCCGAGGACATCAACAATCTGTCCCACGCGCTGATGCTGAAAACCGCCCGCGACGAAGTGATCCTGCCATACTGGCGCAAGCTGATCGACGCGGTTAAGGACCTGGCGGTACAGTATCGCGATATCCCGCTGCTTTCCCGCACCCACGGCCAGCCGGCCACGCCGTCCACCATGGGTAAAGAGATGGCGAACGTCGCTTACCGTATGGAGCGCCAGTATCGTCAGCTGAATCAGATTGAAATTCTTGGCAAAATCAACGGCGCGGTGGGGAACTATAACGCCCACATCGCCGCCTACCCGGAAGTTGACTGGCACCAGTTCAGCGAAGAGTTCGTCACCTCGCTGGGTATCCAGTGGAACCCGTACACCACCCAGATTGAACCGCACGACTATATCGCCGAACTGTTTGACTGCGTCGCCCGCTTCAACACCATCCTGATTGATTTCGATCGTGACGTGTGGGGCTATATCGCGCTCAACCATTTCAAACAGAAGACCATTGCCGGCGAAATCGGCTCTTCCACCATGCCGCATAAAGTGAACCCGATCGACTTCGAGAATTCCGAAGGCAACCTCGGTCTGGCCAATGCGGTGATGCAGCATCTGGCAAGCAAACTGCCGGTTTCCCGCTGGCAGCGCGACCTGACCGACTCCACCGTCCTGCGTAACCTCGGCGTGGGCATTGGCTACGCGCTGATCGCGTATCAATCCACCCTGAAAGGCGTGAGCAAGCTGGAGCTGAATCAGGACCGCCTGCTGGATGAACTGGACCACAACTGGGAAGTTCTGGCCGAGCCGATTCAGACCGTCATGCGTCGCTACGGCATCGAGAAGCCGTACGAGAAGCTGAAAGAGCTGACCCGCGGCAAGCGCGTTGATGCCGAAGGCATGCAGCAGTTCATCGACAGCCTGGCGCTGCCGGAAGCGGAAAAAGTTCGCCTGAAGGCCATGACCCCGGCTAACTATATCGGCCGTGCGACCACCATGGTTGACGAACTGAAGTAAACCTTTCCACCCTCTTTCCGCCGGGAAAGAGGGTTATTTTTCCTCCCCCTCATCTGCTCGTCGTCATCCCCCGGGTTATTAACCAGAACAGCAGCGCCAGCAGACTGACCGAAGCCCCCAGCAGGCAAACGCCCTGCCATCCCGCGCGCGCATATACCGCTGTCGTACTGACCGCGCCCAAACCGCTGCCAAGCGCATAAAACAGCATATACAAACCGACCAGCCTGCTGTGCGCTTCGGGACGGGTACGGAAAATCATGCTTTGATTGGTGACATGCAGCGCCTGACCGCCGAGATCCAGCAGTACAATGCCAACCAACAGCGCCGCGGGCGACCATGCCATCAGCGACAGCGGCCACCAGGCTATCAGCAACATCACCAGGGCCGCGGCGCTGGTGCGCTGCCCATATCCGCGATCGGCCCATTTACCGGCACGACCCGCTGCCAGAGCGCCGATGACCCCGACCAGGCCCAGGGCGCCAATCTCAGTATGGGTAAAGCGAAAGGGCGGAGCGCTTAATGGCAAAACCAGCGCACTCCAGAAGATACTGAAAGCGGCAAACATCAGTAATGCCAGCACGCCGCGCACCTGAAGCACTTTTTCCTGGCGCAGCAGAGCCAGCATGGATATCAACAGCCGCGGATAGCTCAGAGGGTTCGGCGCAGCCGCCAATACCGGCAGCCGACGCCACAGCGGAAGCGCAATGCCCAGCATCAGTAAAGCGGCCAAGATGTACACCCCGCGCCAGCCGAAGAGATCGCTAATCGACCCGGAGAATACCCGCGCCAGCAGCAGCCCGATAAATACTCCGCTTTGCGCAGCGCCCACCACGCGTCCCTGTTCATGGGGCGCGGCGGCGCTGGCGGCATACGCGATTAGCCCCTGGGTCATCGCGGTACCCAGCAGGCCAACGGCAAGCATACAGCCCAATAGCATCACGGCGGTGGAAGCCATACTCACCGCCGCCAGGGCAGCGATCAGTAAAATCACCTGCGTCGCCATCAGGCGGCGGCGATTCACCCTGTCGCCCAGCGGCACCAGCAGTAGCAACGCCAATGCGCAGCCAATCTGGGTCGCCGCAATCACCCCGCCAATCGCGGCGTCGCCGATCGCAAAATCTCGCGCTAGCGCGTCGAGCAGCGGTTGCGCGTAATACACGTTTGCCACGCTCAGGCCGCTGGCGATAGCAAACAGCCAGACCAGGCTGCGAGGCATAACCGTTTGCGGATCGCTTAGCACTGGAGATATCAGTGTCGCTTTCATGATGCCCACCTTGGTTGTCTGGTTTCAAAATAAAACCAGTTGAAGGCTAAAACATCAAGTTTTAAAATGCAACTACTTACCAGGCCGTTCGGAGAGCCCATGCCAACGCGTGAAAAAATGAAAAACGAAACCTGCCCCGTCGCCCGAAGCGTGGATATTATCGGCGATCGCTGGTCCTTGTTGATTGTACGCGACGCCTTTGATGGCATACGCCGCTTCAGCGATTTTCAGCGAAGCCTCGGTATGGCGCGTAATATTCTCTCTGACCGTCTGCACAAATTGGTAAACTCAGGTATTCTCACTATGCAATCCGCCTCGGATGGCACGGCTTATCAGGAATACGTACTGACGGCAAAAGGAGAGCGTTTGTTCCCCGTTGTCGTTGCGCTACGCCAGTGGGGAGAGCTGCATCTGTTTGCCCATGGGGAACCCCATTCCGTACTGATCGATAAACGTACGCTGCGCCCGATACCGATGATGTCGCCCGCGGCCGAAGATGGACTTGTCCTCACCGCCCAAGAGACCGAGGTACAAAAAATCGAATAAAATTCTTTATTTAACAGCTGTTTATATTAAAGGTGTATAATAAACGCTAAACTGTTCAATATCATAAATAAAATGGAGAACTGGCATGCGCGTACTCGTGGTTGAGGATAACGCTCTGCTGCGCCACCACCTGAAAGTTCAGCTGCAGGAGCTGGGACATCAGGTCGATGCGGCGGAAGACGCAAAGGAAGCGGATTACTATCTGGGTGAGCACGTTCCGGACATCGCCATCGTCGATCTTGGCCTGCCGGATGAAGACGGCCTTTCGCTGATTCGTCGCTGGCGCAGCCACGACGTGTCGGTGCCGGTGCTGGTGCTGACCGCCCGCGAAGGCTGGCAGGATAAGGTTGAGGTCCTGAGCGCCGGAGCGGATGATTACGTCACTAAGCCGTTCCATATCGAAGAGGTTGCCGCCCGCATGCAGGCGCTTCTGCGGCGTAATAGCGGCCTGGCATCACAGGTTATCTCCATTCCGCCTTTCCAGGTGGATCTGTCGCGTCGCGAGCTGTCGGTCAACGACCAGCCCATCAAGCTGACGGCATTTGAATACACCATTATGGAAACCCTGATCCGCAACCGGGGCAAAGTGGTCAGCAAAGATTCGCTGATGCTGCAGCTCTATCCCGACGCCGAGCTGCGCGAAAGCCATACCATTGATGTGCTGATGGGACGATTGCGCAAAAAAATACAGGCTGAGTATCCGCAGGATGTGATTACCACCGTGCGCGGTCAGGGCTATCTGTTCGAACTGCGCGGATGAAAGGGGTGCTGCGGCATATTCTGCCGCTGTCGTTACGCGTTCGCTTTCTGCTGGCGACGGCCGCCGTGGTGCTGGTGCTGTCACTCTCCTATGGCATGGTCGCGCTGGTGGGGTATAGCGTCAGTTTCGATAAAACCACCTTCCGCCTGCTGCGCGGCGAGAGCAATCTGTTCTATATGCTGGCGAAATGGGAAAACAACACCATCGATGTTGATATCCCCGAAAACCTGAATATGCAAAGCCCCACGGTGACGCTCATTTACGACGCCCGCGGCCAGCTGCTGTGGGCACAGCGCGACGTACCCTGGCTGGTAAAACGTATTCAACCGGACTGGCTCAAAAACAACGGCTTTCACGAAATTGAGGCCGACGTTGACAGCAGCAGTATGCTGCAGCACAACAACCATGAGATTCAACAACAGCTGGACGCCATTCGGCAAGAGGACGATGGCTCCGAAATGACCCACTCGGTGGCGATCAATATCTATCCGGCCACCAGCACCATGCCGCAGCTCAGTATCGTGGTTGTCGACACCATTCCGGTAGAGCTTAAGCGCTCCTACATGGTGTGGAGCTGGTTTATCTATGTCCTCGCGGCCAACCTGCTGCTGGTGATCCCGCTGCTGTGGGTCGCAGCATGGTGGAGCTTGCGCCCTATCGAATCGCTGGCCAAAGAGGTGCGCGAACTGGAGGAGCATCACCGCGAGATGCTCAATCCGAATACCACCCGCGAGCTGACGCGGCTGGTCAGCAACCTCAACCGCCTGCTGAAAAGCGAACGCGAACGCTATGATAAATACCGCACGACGCTGACCGACCTCACCCACAGTCTGAAAACCCCGCTCGCGGTGATGCAGAGCACGCTGCGTTCCATGCGCGGTGAGAAAATGAGCGTCAATGAAGCAGAGCCGGTGATGCTGGAGCAGATTAGCCGCATCTCGCAGCAGATTGGCTACTATCTGCATCGCGCCAGCATGCGCAGCGGCGGTTCGCTGCTCAGTCGCGAGCTGCATCCCATCGCTCCGCTCCTCGACAGTCTGACCTCGGCGCTGAATAAGGTCTATCAACGTAAAGGTGTGAACATTACCCTGGATATCTCCCCGGAAATCAGTTTTGTCGGTGAAAAGAATGATTTTATGGAGGTTATGGGCAATGTGCTCGATAACGCCTGTAAATACTGCCTTGAGTTTGTGGAAGTCTCCGTCCGGCAGACCAACGACAACCATCTGCATATTCTGGTTGAAGATGATGGCCCGGGGATCCCTGCCGCGATGCGCAGCGCGGTGTTCGACCGCGGCCAGCGCGCAGATACGCTGCGCCCCGGACAGGGCGTCGGTCTCTCGGTTGCCCGCGATATCGTAGCCCAGTACGATGGCCGCATCCTCGCCGAAGAGAGCCTGCTCGGCGGCGCCTGCATGGAAGTTATTTTTGGTCGCCAGGCACTGGAAGATAAAGAGAGCTAAAACAGTCGGTTTTTTAACGGCGCCTGCATCATGCTGGTGCCGCATCCGTTATAATCCCTAACAGACACCTGCTGTGGAATATAAATATGGATTATCAATTAACGCTTAACTGGCCCGACTTTATCGAACGCTACTGGCAAAAACGCCCGGTGGTGCTGAAACGGGGCTTTGCTAATTTCGTCGATCCGTTAAGCCCGGACGAACTGGCCGGACTGGCGATGGAGAGCGAAGTCGACAGTCGCCTGGTCAGTCATCAGGACGGTAAATGGCAGGTTAGCCACGGCCCCTTTGAGAGCTACGATCACCTGAGCGAGAATAACTGGTCGCTGCTGGTACAGGCAGTCAATAACTGGCATCAGCCAACGGCGGCGCTCATGCATCCGTTCCGCGCCCTGCCCGACTGGCGCATCGACGATCTGATGATCTCGTTTTCCGTCCCCGGCGGCGGTGTCGGTCCGCATCTCGACCAGTACGATGTGTTTATCATTCAGGGTACCGGCCGCCGCCGCTGGCGCGTGGGTGAAAAAGTGCCGATGAAACAGCACTGCCCGCACCCGGACCTGCTGCAGGTCGACCCGTTTGAAGCCATCATTGATGAAGAGATGGAGCCGGGCGATATTCTGTATATTCCGCCGGGGTTCCCGCACGAAGGCTACTCGCTGGAAAACTCGCTCAACTATTCAGTTGGCTATCGCGCGCCTAACGCGCGTGAGCTGTTCAGCGGCTTTGCTGATTATATTTTGCAGCGTGAACTGGGCAGCCAGCGTTACGCCGACCCGGACGTACCGTCTCGCGAGCACCCTGCGGATATTCTGCCCGCGGAGCTGGATCGCCTGCGCGATATGATGCTGGGGCTGATTAATCAGCCGGAGCACTTTAAGCAGTGGTTCGGCGAGTTTATCACCCAGTCCCGGCACGAGCTGGACGTGGCGCCGCCGGAGCCACCGTATCAGCCGGATGAAATTTACGATGCCCTGCAGCAGGGAGATAAGCTGACGCGTCTTGGGGGCCTGCGCGTGCTGCGGATTGATGGCCAGGTATTCGTCAACGGCGAGAAGATCAACTCTCCGCACCGTCCGGCGCTGGATGCTCTGGCAACCCACCTGACGCTAAACGCTGAGCATCTCGGCGATGCGCTGGAAGATCCCTCCTTCCTCGCCCTGCTGGCCGCGCTGGTCAACAGCGGCTACTGGTTCTTTGAGGACTGAGTCTTCGACTGCCCGGTGACGGCTGACGCCACACCGGGCCCGTAGCTTATAGCCTTCATGCGCCTCGTTTCGCCGTCAGCTCCGCAATACGTACAATCACCCGCACCGCCTTCTCCATGCCTTCAAGCGTCACAAACTCATGCTTGCCGTGGTAGTTATAGCCGCCGGTAAACAGATTCGGACACGGCAGACCCATAAAGGAGAGCTGCGCGCCGTCGGTACCGCCGCGAATCGGCTTCATCTGTGGATCGATCTGGCAATCCACCATCGCCTGACGGGCAATCTCCACCACGTGCGGGTGCGCCATCACTTTTTCATGCATATTGTAATAGCTGTCTTCGATGACCAGCTCAATATAGCAATCCGGATGCAGCCCCTTGCCGACCTTTTTGGCGATCTCCATCATTTTGCGCTTGCGGGCCTCAAACTGCTTGCGGTCAAAATCGCGGATGATGTAGTGCATATCGGCCCGATCGACCGTGCCTTTGATGCTGGCCAGATGGTAGAAGCCCTCATAGCCTTCGGTGGTTTCCGGCGCTTCGTCCGCTGGGACTTCGGCATGAATGCGCGCCGCCAGCGACAGCGCGTTGACCATCACCCCTTTCGCCGTACCGGGATGAACATTGTTGCCAACGATCTTAATCGTCACCGACGCGGCGTTAAAGTTCTCGAACTCCAGCTCACCCACGCCGCCACCGTCGACGGTATAGGCCCAGCAGGCGTCAAACGCGGCAACATCGAAATGCTTCGCCCCTTTGCCCACCTCTTCATCCGGGGTAAAGGCCACGCGAATATCGCCGTGAGGAATATTCTTCGCCTTTAGCGTCGCCAGCGCGGTCATGATCTCTGCGATACCGGCTTTATCATCGGCGCCGAGGAGCGTTTTACCATCGGTGGTGATCAGCGTCTGCCCGAGCAGCTGGTGCAGTATCGGGAACATCACCGGCGAGAGAACCTCATCGCCAATACCAAGCGCGATATCGCCGCCGCGATAGTTTTCTACGATCTGCGGATTCACGTGCTTGCCGCTGAAGTCAGGCGACGTATCGACATGAGAAATAAAGCCAATGGCCGGAATATCACCCTCAACGTTAGCTGGCAGGGTGCCCATGATCGTCCCTTTCTCACTCAGCGTCACATTCACCAGTCCCATTTCTTGCAGCTGCGCCTGAAGCAGACGTAGCAGCTTCCACTGACCTTCCGTGCTCGGTACCTGACGCACGCCCGGTTTCGACTGCGTGTCTAAAGAAACGTACTGCAAAAAACGCTCAAGCAATTTATCCATGTAGCCACCCTCTTTTTTTGTGACAACATTATTGATAAGCCGGAAAAACCAAATATTGCGTCAGGTCATTTTTAGCCCGGCAAATGAGAATTTAATACATTTCACACGATAATGTTGTAAAGGTAGTTCATCATGGCGCATCAATCATTGGCGATTACAATCGTTTGCCGTAGAATGCTCGGCCTTATTATTTTATGTGCAAAACCAAAGGTGGTTAACCACAAACCCCGCATCGGTAAGCTTTCCGCTGCGTCTACATGGGACAGAGTCGAAAATTGAATACACAACCGCGTTCGCGTTCTCCGCTGGTTCAGCTGGCGGGAATTCGCAAAAGCTTTGATGGTAAAACGGTTATCTCCGACCTCAATCTGACCATCAACAACGGTGAGTTTCTCACCCTGCTTGGCCCCTCTGGCTGCGGTAAAACAACCGTTCTTCGTCTTATCGCCGGACTGGAAAGCGTCGATAGCGGCCAAATCCATCTCGAAGATCACGATATCACCCATATCCCGGCGGAAAACCGCCACGTGAACACCGTCTTTCAAAGCTATGCGCTGTTTCCGCACATGACGGTGTTTGAAAACGTCGCCTTCGGCCTGCGTATGCAGAAAACCCCGACGGCGGACATCGCTCCCCGCGTGCACGATGCCCTGCGCATGGTGCAGCTTGAAGCGTTTGCTCAACGTAAACCGCATCAGCTGTCCGGCGGCCAGCAGCAGCGCGTGGCGATTGCCCGCGCGGTGGTGAACAAACCGCGCCTGCTGCTGCTTGATGAATCCCTCTCCGCCCTTGATTATAAACTGCGCAAGCAGATGCAGAACGAACTGAAGGCGCTGCAGCGTAAGCTCGGCATCACCTTCGTCTTCGTGACCCACGATCAGGAAGAAGCGCTGACCATGTCCGACCGTATCGTGGTGATGCGCGAGGGTAAAATCGAGCAGGACGGTACGCCGCGCGAAATCTACGAAGAACCGAAAAACCTGTTCGTCGCCAGCTTTATCGGCGAAATCAACATTTTCAGCGCCACGGTCATTGAACGGATTGACGATCGGCGGGTGCGCGCCAGCGTCGAAGGCCGCGAGTGCAATATCTACGTCAACTTCGCCGTTGAAAAAGGCCAGCGGCTTAACGTTCTGCTGCGCCCGGAAGACCTGCGCGTGGACGAGATCCACGACAGTAATGACGCCGATGGCCTGATAGGCTATATCCGCGAACGCAACTATAAAGGCATGACGCTGGAATCGGTGGTTGAACTGGAAAACGGTAAAATGGTGATGGTCAGCGAATTCTTTAATGAAGACGATCCTGATTTTGACCACTCTCTCGACCAGAAAATGGCCATTAACTGGGTAGAAAGCTGGGAGGTTGTGCTGGCCGATGAAGAACACCAGTAAATTCCAGAATGTGGCGATCGCCACCATCGTGGGCTGGCTTGTGCTGTTTGTCTTTCTGCCCAACCTGATGATCATCGCCACCAGCTTTCTGACCCGCGACGATACCAACTTCGTCAAGCTGGTCTTTACGCTGGACAACTACGCGCGCCTGCTCGACCCGCTCTACTACGACGTGCTGCTGCATTCGTTAAATATGGCGCTGCTGGCGACGCTGGCCTGCCTGGCGCTCGGCTACCCTTTCGCCTGGTTCCTGGCCAGGCTACCGGAGAAGGTGCGCCCGCTGATGCTGTTTCTGCTGATCGTGCCGTTCTGGACCAATTCGCTGATTCGTATCTACGGCCTGAAGATTTTCCTCAGCACCAAGGGCTACCTTAATGAATTTTTGCTGTGGCTGGGTATCATCGATACGCCGCTGCGCATCATGTACACCCCTTCGGCGGTGATTATCGGCCTGGTCTATATTCTGCTGCCGTTTATGGTGATGCCGCTCTACTCGAGCATCGAGAAGCTCGACCGCCCGCTGCTGGAAGCGGCAAAAGACCTTGGCGCCGGTAAGCTACAAACCTTTATCCGTATCATCATTCCGCTGACCATGCCGGGGATTATCGCCGGCTGCCTGCTAGTGATGCTTCCGGCCATGGGGCTGTTCTACGTTTCCGACCTGATGGGCGGCGCGAAGAACCTGCTGATTGGTAACGTGATTAAGAGCCAGTTCCTCAACATCCGCGACTGGCCGTTTGGCGCGGCGACCAGCATCACGCTTACGCTGGTGATGGGTCTGATGCTGCTGATTTACTGGCGCGCGGCGCGTTTACTGAATAAAAAGGTGGAGCTGGAATGATCGGTCGACTGCTGCGCGGCGGCTTTATGACCGCTATTTACGCGTATCTCTATATTCCCATTATTATTCTGATCGTTAACTCGTTTAACAGTTCACGCTTTGGCATTAACTGGCAGGGTTTTACCACCAACTGGTATAGCCTGCTGATGAACAACGACAGCCTGCTGCAGGCGGCGCAGCACTCGCTGACCATGGCGGTGCTCTCGGCGACCTTCGCTACGCTTATCGGCTCGCTGACCGCCGTGGCGCTGTACCGCTATCGCTTTCGCGGCAAGCCGTTCGTCAGCGGGATGCTGTTTGTGGTGATGATGTCGCCGGATATCGTGATGGCGATTTCGCTGCTGGTGCTGTTTATGCTGATCGGTATTCAGCTGGGATTCTGGTCGCTGCTGTTTTCCCACATCACCTTTTGCCTGCCCTTCGTGGTGGTCACGGTATTTTCGCGCCTGAAAGGTTTTGACGTGCGGATGCTGGAAGCAGCGAAAGATCTCGGCGCCAGCGAACTGACCATTCTGCGAAAGATCATTTTGCCGCTGGCGCTGCCCGCGGTGGCCGCAGGGTGGCTGCTGAGCTTTACCCTGTCGATGGATGATGTGGTGGTCTCTTCATTCGTCACCGGGCCGGGTTATGAGATCCTGCCGCTGAAGATCTATTCGATGGTTAAAGTTGGGGTATCGCCGGAGGTTAATGCGCTGGCGACCATTCTGTTGGTTCTGTCGCTGGTGATGGTTATTGCCAGCCAGATAATTGCACGTGATAAAACTCAGGGGACGTTAAAATGAAAAAATGGTCACGCCACCTGCTCGCTGCGGGCGCTCTGGCAGTCGGTATGAGCGCCGCGCACGCGGACGATAGCAAAACGCTCTATTTCTACAACTGGACCGAGTATGTCCCGCCGGGGCTGCTGGAACAGTTCACCAAAGAAACCGGCATCAAGGTGATCTATTCGACCTACGAGTCGAACGAAACCATGTACGCCAAGCTCAAAACCTATAAAGACGGCGCCTACGATCTGGTCGTGCCTTCCACCTACTTCGTCGACAAAATGCGTAAAGAGGGCATGCTGCAGAAGATCGACAAGAGCAAACTGAGCAACTTCAGCAATCTTGACCCTGAAATGCTCAACAAACCGTTCGACCCCAACAACGACTACTCCATTCCGTACATCTGGGGCGCGACGGCCATTGGGGTGAATAGCGAAGAGATCGATCCGAAGACCGTCACCAGCTGGGCGGATCTGTGGAAACCCGAGTATAAGAGCAGCCTGCTGCTGACCGACGACGCGCGCGAAGTGTTCCAGGTCGCACTGCGTAAACTGGGCTACTCCGGTAATACTACCGATCCGAAAGAGATTGAAGCGGCCTATAACGAGCTGAAAAAACTGATGCCGAACGTCGCGGCGTTCAACTCCGATAACCCGGCGAACCCGTATATGGAAGGCGAGGTCAACCTCGGCATGGTGTGGAACGGCTCCGCGTGGGTTGCGCGTCAGGCCGGTACGCCGCTGGAAGTCGTATGGCCGAAAGAAGGCGGCATCTTCTGGATGGATAGCCTGTCGATTCCGGCCAATGCCAAAAACGTCGATGGCGCGCTGAAGCTGATCAACTTCCTGCTGCGCCCGGAAGTCGCCAAACAGGTCGCGGAAACCATCGGCTACCCGACGCCAAACCTTGCCGCACGGAAGATGCTAAGCCCGGAAGTCGCCAACGATAAATCGCTCTACCCGGACGCCGCAACGATTCAGAAAGGCGAATGGCAGAACGATGTCGGCAGCGCCAGTACGCTTTATGAAGAGTATTATCAGAAGCTGAAGGCGGGTCGTTAATCACCTCACAGGTCGGGTAGCATGGTGCTTACCCGACCGCTTCGGGAAGTGCGTTTCTAGCTTCTCAACGGATGAATTCTTGATTTAACCAGCGCGTCTTCAACGTCAAAATCGGCCAGGGGATAGTTGGTCGCCACCAGATAAAATCGCCCATCCTGCGCCGGATATTCATGGACGTTGTAGTTCACCATTTTTGGCTGCTCGGCAGAGGCGTCTCCCCGGACGGAACAGGCGGCGTATTTCGAACGGACCCGGAGAGAGTGGCTTTTAATATCCCTGTGGATTTCGCCGTGATGCTCGTCGCCGAGGATCAGGTAGTCAACATATTCAGTGGCCATGGAGTTATTCCTTCTCTGTTGTCCGAGTGAAGAAACATGCCACAAATGTCTGTCTGATACTGTTTTGTTAATCACAGTGTTACATATATGTGAAATATATTAACGGCCAAATTAATACCAGCGCTGCCGCTTTGGCAACGGTGCCATGCACGGTGAAGCCAAACTCTTCAAACAGCGGCTCCGCCGGCGCAGACTCACCGAAGCTGGTCATGCCAACAATCGCGGTCGCTCTAGGACAGGTTCTGCGAATTACGATTCAGGAAAGCACGCCACAGGACTTCGGCAATGCCAGCCATACCCATCGGGGCACCCGGGTGAACGGTTTTGGCTTGCTGTACTGCGTTCATGCTCAGCGTACGAATAGCGTTAGCAAGTTCACATCTTGCGAACATCATACTGCTCCTGGCAGACAGAAAGGTTACAGCGTCCCCAACGCAACTGCGGCAATGCGGGAAAACAGAAAGCCGGACCGGTTAAATAGACCTCTGCTTAAACCCGTATTGACGTGCCGATTGAGGACGCTGTAAATTTTATGCGTTAACCTCACCCTCGAAGAGAGTCATCCTATTATCCCAGGCGTAGCCGGGCTCAGTACCACGCCGCAGCGGAATAATCTCTTCCGGGTGGTTAACCATCAGATGCACATCAACGAGGGTGAAAACTGAGCAGCCGTATCCCTCCGCCAAAAAAATCAATTAATTAAACCAGGCCACAACGTGTCCGAGCACGATGCCAACCACGCCAAAGTCCGCATCACCGAAAGTGGTGGATGCAAAGCCCAGGTCGCCCATCAGCGGCAGCAGAATGGCGGGCAAGAAAGAAATCAGTAAGCCTTGTGCAAACGCGCCAACAATGGCGCCACGGCGGCCGCCGCAGATATTGCCGTATACGCCCGCGGTTGCGCCGCAGAAGAAGTGCGGAACCAGGCCGGGAACAATCACGCTGAGGCCAAACAGTGGACACAGGAACATGCTCACCAGACCAGCGGCAAAACTCGACAAGAAGCCGACGATGACCGCATTCGGCGCGAACGGGAATACCGTTGGGCAATCAAGCGCCGGTTTAGCGTCTTTGACCAGCTTATCGGCAATACCTTTAAAGGCCGGGACGATTTCGGCAATCACCATGCGTACGCCGGCAAGAATGATCCATACCCCTGCGGCAAAGGTTAGCGACTGAATAATGGCGAAGATAATGAAGTTCTGACCGCCGCTAATGCTGGTTTCAACAAAGTTTTTCCCCGCCACCAGTACCAGAATCAGGAACAGAATCATCATAGTCAGCGAGATGGCCACCGATGAATCACGCAGAAAGTTCAGCGATTTCGGTACCTTCAATTCTTCAATCGACGGACTGCCTTTACCTATCGCTTTACCGACCAGCGCCGACAGCAGATAGCCGGTGGAACCAAAGTGTCCCAGAGCCAGATCGTCAGTGCCGGTAATTTTACAGGTAAAGGGCTGCAGGATTGCCGGGGAAACTACCATCATCGCGCCGAGGATCGCCGCGCCGAGAGCAACAACCCAGAAAGGCGTCAGGCCGCCAACGGACAGGATCACTGCCAGCATTGCCGACATATACAGCGTATGGTGACCGGTCAAAAAGATATATTTCAGCGGAGTAATGCGCGCCAGAACGATGTTAAACAGCATCCCCAGCACCATGATCATCGCTGTCGCCGTACCGTAGTTTTTTTGCGCCAGCGCGGCCATCGCATCGGTGTTGGGCACCACGCCCTGAATATGGAATGAATGTTCAAACAGCTGGCTAAATGTTGTTAACGTCGTGGCAATAATCGCCGCCCCTGATGTTAATATGACGAAACCCATAATCGTTTTCAGGGTCCCGGAAATAACATCAGAGATAGCCTTTTTCTGTAATAGCAAACCAATTAAAGAAAAAAGGCCGACCAGTATTGCTGGTGTGCCAAGCACATCATGAATAATAAACTGCAGCATAGAATGACTCCGTAGGGCCACAAGGAATTAATTAAAGGTTAGCCACAAGAATTTCTTTAATTTTATTATTATCCAACAGGTTATTTAAACCAAAAACCTGAGCGCTGTGCCCGGTCAGGTGCTCAGCGATATCTTTAGCGCTTAAAATAATATCTGCAGATTCGCTTTTTGCCGAAGTGAGATCGGTATGCGAGACTTCCGCCTCTTTACCTAACTCAGTAATGATTTTTTTGACGTTCATTTCAACAATGAAGCTGCTGCCTAAGCCATTACCGCATACAATCAAAATCTTCTTCATCACAAACCTCATTAACCATTGATAATATTGTTTATTTTTTCTTTCGTCGATGCCTTAAGCAGGCCATCAAGACACGCTTCGTCGCAGAAAATTTCCGCCAGCGCGGTAATCATTCGGATATGTTCATCGCCAGAAACCGCGCATAGCATAATCACGACAAAGATGGGATCATTTTCATCAGCATCAAAAGAAACGCCTTCCTTTATGTGCAATAAGGATAACCCATTTTTTTTAGCTCCCTGCTCCGGGCGTGCGTGAGGCATTGCCAGACCGGGGGCTAAAACATAATACGGACCTAATTCTTCATGGCTACGAAAAATAGCTTCAACATAGTTTTCATTAATTGATTCATCGACTAGCAACGGCTGCGCAGAAATAGTAATCGCCTGTTTCCAGTCGCTGACGCTATCAACGATTTGAATCTTCTTTTCTGTTAACCAGGTGGAAATCATAAATCCCCCGCTCTATTTCAATGTGGGCCTACTATAGTGGAATACTTTCCGGACTTACCGTGATCTGCATCGCAAAGTTAGCGCTAACACGATAAAATGTTAAAATACTTGTTACCGCTAACTTTATTAACCATACTCCTGGTGAGCTTTACGCATGAGCATTAGTAGTGCCCTGGTCGCTCGCCATCATTTACAATAGACCGGTGCGATTGGGTAAACAGGAGGAAATCAGTGCAGACGTTACAAACGGATGACGGCGCAAAAGAAAAACGCAGAAAGAACACCGGCAAAATCACGCTGGCAGAAGTCGCAAAGCTGGTGGGCGTCAGTACTATGACCGTATCCCGCGCGTTACGTATGCCTGAAAAGGTCAACCCAGAACTACGCACGCGCATCGAAGCCGCGGTCAGCGAACTCGGCTATGTGCCCAATTTGCAGGCCCGAAGCCTGGCTTCAGCAGACTCAACGCTGGTTATGGGCGTTGTCCCCTCTTTTTCATCGCCCGGTTTTATCGCCGCCTCGGAAACGCTACAAACCGTCCTCGCGCCGCAGGGCTATACCATGATGTTTATCGAATCTGGTCAGGGCGGGCAAAGTGAAGAGAAGGCTTTTCGGCAGATGCTGGCCTATAATCCGGCGGCAATCGTTCAGTTCAACATCGATAACGTTGACAGCTGTTCGCAGATGCTGATGAATGCCGGTATACCGATGGTAGAAATCGGCGCGATTAACCACGAAACGGCCGGTATTAGCATTGGGGTAGACTACTCCGCCGCGCTAAAAAAACTGGTCTCATCGCTGGCACAGGCGGGCTATAAAAACCTTGGTTTACTCTGCACGGCGTCAAACAACATCATGTTCAGGCAGGTATTAAGCGGCTGGAATAGTGCAATGCTCTCAATCAACCACTCTCCGCACCGGGTAGTGACGCCGCATTTACCTTCAGGGATCACCACCGGTTTCAATCTGCTGAATGATATTCGCATCACCTGGCCAGAGCTGGATGCGCTGATCTGTACCTCGGACGAGCTGGCCTGCGGCTGTATTATGGCCTGTCATAACGCGGGAATTAAGGTTCCGGATACCCTGGCGTTGGCCAGCCTAAGCGGCGGTACGCTTGCCGCGGTCTGCTCGCCGGCGTTAACTGCGGTAGAGTTTCCATGGAACGAGGCGGGAACCGTTGCTGGTAAAACGCTGCTGGATTTACTGGCTGGAAATACGCTGGAGAGCGCCATTGAGCTCCCCTCCAGCCTGAAGGTCCGCGCCAGCAGCAGAAAGCCGCTGCGCTAAAACGTTAAAACGCTTTCAGTAGCTTGCCTATAAACTCCGGCACCACTTCGCTTGCCAGGCCATAGTGTTTTTCGGCAAATTCGCTGCCCACCTGACTTGGCTCGAGGTTGAGTTCTACCGTATGGGCGCCCTGCAGCCGCGCTTCGTGAACAAAGCCTGCCGCCGGATAAACGTGCCCGGAAGTGCCGATGGCGATAAAGATATCGCACTCGGCCAGCGCAAGGTAGATCTCATCCATATCCAGCGGCATCTCGCCGAACCACACCACGTGCGGGCGCAGCGGCGCGGGGAACTGGCAGCAGTGGCATTTGTCCTCCGTCGTCACATCGCCGGTCCACGCCAGCACCTGGCCGCTCCACGAGCAGCGCACCTTCAGCAGCTCGCCGTGCATATGAATCACCCGGCGATTGCCCGCGCGCTCGTGCAGATTATCGATATTCTGGGTGACCAGCAGAAAACGATCGCCCAGCGCCTCTTCCAGCCGCGCCAGCGCCTGATGTGCCGCGTTGGGCACGATGTCCGGTCCTTGCAGCTGGCGGCGGCGGTCATTGTAAAACGCCTGCACCAGCGCCGGATCGCGGGCGAAGCCTTCCGGCGTCGCCACGTCTTCCACCCTATGCTCTTCCCACAGGCCATCGGCGGCGCGGAAGGTTTTAATTCCCGACTCTGCCGAAATACCCGCGCCGGTTAGCACCACGACTCTTGGTTTTTCCATCGTTTCAGGGGTCTCCTTATCTTCGCCGAAGAAAATCCGCTGACGCAGACGGTCTCGTAACCGACGCTTATTGCGGCGAAATCGGCTTAATCGATGTAAGCGGCGCGACTGCATAGCTACCTCTGTCGTTATTGAGTCAGATGAAGGAAGGCCGCACCGCGCATGCCTCCGGCATCGCCATGGCGCGCGCGCTCAATGCGCGGCACGCTGGCAACGGGAAGCAGATGTCGCGGCAGGCGCTGCGCCAGCCCTTCGGTTATTGCTGTAAAGTTAGACAATCCACCGCCAAGCACCAGCAGATCCGGGTCGACAATCGTTAAAATATTGCCCAGGCATACCGCCAGTAAATCGAGATAGCGCTCGACGTGCTCGCGCGCCTTCGCGTCGCCCTGCTGCCATAGCGCGACGATCTCGGGCGAGGTTAAAGCGTGTTGGTAAAAATGTTCATACAGCCAGGCGAAGCCGCGTCCGGAAAGGTAGTTTTCAATGCAGCCCAGCTGGCCGCAGCCGCAGCGCGTAAGCGGAAAATCGCGCCCCACCACCTCCAGCGCATCCACCGGCAGGCGGATATGGCCAAATTCGCCGGTAATATAGCGATGCCCGGTAATCGATTTTCCGTTGAGCACCAGACCCCCGCCAACCCCGGTGCCGAGGATCATCCCCATCACCAGCGGATATTGGGTGAACTCGTCATCCCACGCTTCGGAGAGGGCAAAACAGTTGGCGTCGTTATCAAGCCGCACATCGCGGCCCAGACGTTCGCTCAGATCGGCCCGCAGCCGCCTGCCGCTGGCGGCGGGCACGTTGGCGGCGTAGAGCGTGCCGTCTTCCGTCTCCGGCATGCCCGGAATACCGATGCCCACCGAGCCCTGGCAGCCGAAGCGCTGGTCGGCTTCCTCAACCAGCTCCTCTACCGCCTGCAAAAATGCTTCGTAGCTCTCTTTCGGCGTGGCGACGCGTTTTTCCCACTGCAGCCGCCGCGATTTATCAAATACGCCCAGCGCTATCTTGCTGCCGCCAATGTCAAATCCATAGTACATTTCAGCAATTCCTCTTTACTGGTCAGCAAAGCCGACCATGACGATAAATTACTGGCCACTCAGCACCCTCGCCGGGTCAATGCGGCTGGCGCGGCGGGCGGGATACCAGCTGGCCAGCAAACTCAGCAACAGTGCCGTCACCAGCACGTAAACGACGTCCAGCCAGTGCAGTTCAGACGGCAGGAAGTCAATAAAATAGATGTCGCCGGAGAGGAATTTATGCCCGATCAGGCTCTCAATACCGTTAATGATTGCGGTCAGCTTAAAGGCGCAGATAACGCCAATCGCCACCCCAATCAGGCTTCCTACCGAACCGGCAAGTAAACCATACCATACGAAAATCGCGCGGATCAGCCCGTCTTTTGCGCCAAGCGTGCGCAGCACCGCAATATCGCCGCTTTTATCTTTCACCGCCATCACCAGGGTCGAGACGATGTTAAAGCAGGCCACGCCAATCACCAGCACCATCGCCAGGTACATAATGGCGCGGATCATCTGAATGTCCCGGTACATATAGCCGTAGGTGCCTATCCAGCTCTTGATATAAACGTAGCTATTGGTCACCTGGCCCGCATCGCGTACCAGGGTGTTGGCATGAAACACGTCGGTCACTTTGATGGCGATCCCCGTCACGCTGCTGCCCATATCAAGGTACTGCTGCGCATCCTGCATGGGAATCATGGCAAAACTATGATCGAGCTGTCCGCTTAGCTGCAAAATACCGGCAACGTGAAGCCTGACGCGCTTTGGCTGCAGCAGCTGATGCTCGGCATCGGAGTTAGGGATCATAATTGACACCCAGTCCCCCTGCTTAACGTGCAGGGCATCGGCGACGCCTTTACCAAGGATCACCTGCTGTTCGCCGGCTTTAAAGCTGGCCCACGCATTGTTCTGCACAAAGTTGGGCAGAGAACTGAGACGGCTCTCCTGCTGCGGGTCAACGCCTTTCACCTGGATGGCGCGCATATTGCTGCCGCTCTCCACCAGCCCGGTGAAGTTAATATATGGCGCCGCGGCAACGATGCCTTTGACCTTCTCAACCTTCGCCAGCGCCTCGTTCCAGTTGTTCCACGGCTGGTTCACCGGTTCAATCTCACCGTGCGGGACCACCGCCAGAATGCGGTTGTTGAGCTCGCGTTCGAAGCCGTTCATCGCGCTCAGGCCAACGATCAACACCGCCACGCCCAGCGCGATACCGATCGTCGAAATAACCGAAATCAGCGACACCATCCCACCGCGCCGCCGTCCACGGCTGAAGCGCAGGGCAATCAATAACGATAACGGAGAAGCCATTACTCAGCCCCCATCAGGGAGAGTTCGGCTGTCAGGCGCCCGTCGCGCATCTCCAGCTGGCGGCTCATGCGTTTTGCCAGCTGCAGGTCGTGGGTCACCACCAGGAAGGCGGTACGCTGCGCCACGTTCAGCTCGCCAAGCAGCTGAAAAATGCTGTCGGCGTTGCGGGCGTCAAGGTTACCTGTGGGCTCGTCCGCCAGCACCAGGCGCGGTTTATTCACCAGCGCGCGGGCAATCGCAACGCGCTGACGCTCGCCGCCGGAGAGCTCCGACGGACGGTGGTCGCTGCGGTGCTCAAGCCCGACGGCGCGCAGCATCGCTTTCGCCTGCCGCTCGATATCCGCCGCCTTCTGCTTACCAATCAGCAGCGGCATCGCCACGTTTTCCAGCGCGGTGAAATCCGGTAAGAGGTGGTGAAACTGATAGATAAAGCCCAGTTCGCGGTTGCGCAGATCGGCGCGGGCGGCGGCGGAGAGCTGGCTCATCGGCTGGCCGGAAAAGATAACGTCGCCGGAGGTCGGCGTATCCAGCCCGCCAAGCAGATGCAGCAGCGTACTTTTGCCGGAACCGGAGGTACCGACAATCGCCATCATCTCGCCCTCCTCAATGCTGAAGCTGACATCATGCAACACGTCGGTTTGCACGGTGCCTTCCTGATAGCGCTTGCACAGGTTGTCGCATTGCAGCAGGATCTTATTCATAACGTAAAGCCTCAGCGGGTTGAGTGGCGGCAGCGCGCCATGAAGGATACAACGTAGAGAGTAATGCCAGCACCATTGCCACCAGGGCAATCACAATGACCTGCAGCGGCTCAATGGCCACCGGCAGCGCGGCGCCGTCGAGGAACGCGCCGATAATCGGCATCAAATTATTCAGCTGGCTGGCCAGCAGCGCGCCCAGCCCGGCGCCAAGCAGCGCGCCGACGATCCCGGCGCTCGCGCCCTGGACCATAAAGACCAGCATGATCTGCCGCGGCGTCAGGCCGAGGGTCTGGAGAATCGCCACCTCGCCCTGCTTTTCCATCACCATCATTCCCAGAGAGGTAATGATGTTAAAGGCGGCGACGGCGACGATCAGGCTCAGCAGCAGGCCCATCATATTTTTTTCCATCCGCACGGCCTGGAACAGTTCGCCTTTACGCTCGCGCCAGTCCTGCCATTTGGTCCCTTCCGGCAGCGTCTGCTGGCTGAGGGTATCCACCTGTAAAGGCTGATTCAGCCACAGCCGCCAGCCGGTAATATTTCCCTGCGGGTAGCGCATCAGGCGCGAGGCGTCGTCGATGTTGGTCAACATTTGATAACCATCGACTTCACTGCTGGCCGCAAAGGTACCGATCACGTTAAACAGGCGCTGGCTGGGAAGCCGCCCCATCGGGGTAAACTGGCTGGCGGAAGGCACCATCACGCGGATTTGATCGCCGCGATTGACGCCCAGCTGTCCTGCCAGCTGTTCACCCAGGATGACGTTATACTTGCCGGCCTGCAGATCGCTCTGCTTGACGTTAACCAGGTAGGGCGTCAGGGGATCTTTTTGCGCCGGGTCGATGCCGAGCATCACGCCGACCGCCACGCTGCGGGCGCTTTGCAGCACCACATCGCCGGTGGTCAGCGGCGCCACGCGGGTGACCCCCTGTAATCTGGCCGCGCTTTCCGGCAGCTGTTGCGGGTTTACAGACCCCTGCTTGGCGCTAAGAATGGCCTGCGGCATCAGCCCCAGGATGTTGTTTTGCAGCTCGCGTTCAAAGCCGTTCATCACCGAAAGAACGGTCACCAGCGCCATCACGCCAAGCGTAATGCCGATGGTCGAAAGCCAGGAGACGAAACGACCGAAGCGGTCGGCTGCGCGCCCACGCATATAGCGAAGGCCGATAAAGAGTGCGGCAGGTTGATACATGTAATCCATCTGATTGCTGATAGCCGATGCCCGAGTATATAAGCGATTATGGGCAGCGTAAATGACTGATACCTGTAGATTTTATTGACAAAAACAGCAAAACATCAATATAAACAACAAGATAGACAGGTAAGTCATTATTTAACTTTACGCTTATCGGAGTTCGTTACATTTTTGGCCACGACAGGATGTTTGCGATACGGGTTGGCGAATCCGGGTCGATCGCGGATAATCTCACTATTGAATATCAGCGAGTTGCCCTCCATATCGGCAGAGCGAATACCCAAGAGATCATGATACCGTCTATGCCTGAACAATACCGATACTCTCTGCCGGTTAAAGCCGGCGATCAGCGCCAGATTGGCGAACTGACCGGCGCGGCCTGCGCCACTCTGGTGGCGGAAATGGCCGAGCGCCACGGCGGACCGGTGGTACTGATTGCCCCCGATATGCAAAACGCCCTGCGTCTGAATGATGAAATCAGGCAGTTTACCGATAGCATGGTGGCGGGCCTGGCGGATTGGGAAACCCTCCCCTACGATAGCTTTTCCCCGCACCAGGACATTATCTCTTCCCGCCTCGCCACCCTGTACCAGCTCCCGACCATGGAACGCGGCGTACTGATTATCCCGGTCAGCACCCTGATGCAGCGCGTCTGTCCGCATAATTTCCTTCACGGCCACGCGCTGGTGATGAAAAAAGGCCAGCGCCTGTCGCGGGATGCGCTGCGCTCCCAGCTGGATAGCGCCGGCTATCGTCACGTCGACCAGGTGATGGAGCACGGCGAGTACGCCACGCGCGGCGCATTGCTTGACCTTTTTCCTATGGGCAGCGAGCAGCCCTACCGTCTCGATTTTTTTGATGATGAGATAGACAGCCTGCGTCTGTTCGACGTCGACAGCCAGCGTACGCTGGAGGAAGTCGCCAGCATTAACCTGCTTCCGGCGCACGAATTCCCGACGGATCAGGCCGCTATCGAGCTATTCCGCAGCCAGTGGCGCGACCGCTTTGAGGTCAAACGCGACGCCGAGCATATCTATCAGCAGGTCAGTAAAGGCACGCTGCCCGCGGGAATCGAATACTGGCAGCCGCTGTTCTTTAACGAGCCGCTGCCGCCGCTGTTCAGCTATTTCCCGGCGAAAACGCTGATCGTTAATACCGGCGATCTGGAGGCCAGCGCCGAACGCTTCCAGAACGAAACCCGCGCCCGCTTTGAAAACCGCGGCGTCGACCCGATGCGCCCGCTTTTGCCGCCGGAACAGCTGTGGCTGCGCAGCGATGAGCTGTTTAGCGAGCTCAAAAAATGGCCGCGCGTCCAGCTCAAAACCGAGCGTCTGGCGGAAAAAGCCGCCAACACCAATCTCGGTTATCAGAAATTACCCGAGCTGGCGATCCAGGCGCAGAACAAAGCGCCGCTGGATAACCTGCGCCGATTCCTCGAGTCCTTCAGCGGGCCGGTGATTTTTTCGGTCGAGAGCGAGGGGCGTCGAGAGGCGCTTGGCGAAATGCTGGCGCGTATTAAGATCGCGCCAAAGCATATCCTGCGTCTTGAAGAGGCGACGGGTAATGGCCGCTATCTGATGATCGGCGCCGCCGAGCATGGTTTCGTCGATAGCCAGCGTAATCTGGCGCTGATTTGCGAAAGCGACCTGCTGGGCGAGCGCGTCGCGCGCCGTCGTCAGGACTCTCGCCGAACCATCAATCCCGATACGTTGATTCGTAACCTGGCGGAGCTGCATATCGGCCAACCGGTGGTGCATCTTGAGCATGGAGTTGGGCGCTACGCCGGAATGACCACCCTTGAAGCGGGCGGCATCAATGGCGAATACCTGATGCTGACCTACGCCAACGATGCCAAACTGTACGTGCCGGTGTCGTCGCTGCATCTGATTAGCCGCTATGCGGGCGGCGCGGAAGAGAATGCGCCGCTGCATAAACTGGGCGGCGACGTCTGGGCGCGGGCGCGGCAGAAAGCCGCCGAGAAAGTGCGCGACGTGGCCGCCGAACTGCTGGATATCTACGCCCAGCGCGCGGCGAAAGCGGGCTACGCGTTTAAACATGATAAAGAGCAATATCAGCTGTTCTGCGACGGCTTCCCGTTCGAGACCACGCCCGATCAGGCGCAGGCTATTAACGCCGTACTGAGCGATATGTGTCAGCCGCTGGCGATGGACCGTCTGGTGTGCGGCGATGTCGGCTTCGGCAAAACGGAAGTGGCGATGCGCGCCGCGTTTCTGGCGGTTGAAAACCATAAGCAGGTGGCAGTGCTGGTGCCGACCACCCTGCTCGCCCAGCAGCACTTCGATAACTTTCGCGATCGCTTCGCCAACTGGCCGGTGCGCATCGAGATGCTCTCGCGCTTTCGTAGCGCCAAAGAGCAGGCGCAGATCCTCGAGCAGGTCGCGGAAGGGAAAGTCGATATTCTTATCGGCACCCATAAACTGCTGCAGCCGGACGTTAAGCTGCGCGATCTCGGCCTGCTGATTGTTGATGAAGAGCACCGCTTTGGCGTGCGCCATAAAGAGCGCATCAAGGCGATGCGCGCCGACGTCGATATCCTGACCCTGACCGCCACGCCTATTCCGCGTACGCTGAATATGGCGATGAGCGGTATGCGCGATCTGTCGATCATCGCCACCCCGCCCGCCCGCCGTCTGGCGGTCAAAACCTTCGTCCGCGAATATGACGCGCTGGTGGTCCGCGAGGCGATCCTGCGTGAGGTACTGCGCGGCGGCCAGGTTTACTACCTCTATAATGACGTGGAAAACATCCAGAAAGCCGCCGAGAGGCTGGCGGAGCTGGTGCCGGAAGCGCGCATTACCATCGGTCACGGCCAGATGCGCGAGCGCGAACTCGAACGGGTGATGAACGATTTCCATCACCAGCGCTTTAACGTGCTGGTGTGCACCACCATTATCGAAACCGGGATCGACATTCCAACGGCGAACACCATTATTATTGAGCGCGCCGATCACTTCGGTCTCGCACAGCTGCACCAGCTGCGCGGTCGCGTCGGTCGTTCGCACCATCAGGCTTATGCCTGGCTGCTGACGCCGCATCCGAAGGCGATGACCACCGATGCGCAAAAACGCCTTGAGGCTATTGCATCGCTGGAAGATCTCGGAGCTGGCTTCGCTCTGGCAACGCATGACCTCGAAATTCGCGGCGCGGGTGAACTGTTGGGCGAGGATCAGAGCGGTTCCATGGAAACCATCGGCTTCTCCCTCTATATGGAGCTGCTGGAAAATGCCGTTGACGCGCTGAAAGCAGGCCGCGAACCCTCGCTGGAGGATCTTACCAGTCAGCAGACCGAAGTTGAGCTACGGATGCCGTCGCTGCTGCCGGATGACTTTATCCCGGATGTGAATACGCGCCTGTCGTTCTACAAACGCATTGCCAGCGCGAAGAACGAGAATGAGCTGGAGGAGATCAAAGTCGAGCTTATCGATCGCTTTGGCCTGCTGCCCGACCCGGCAAGAAACCTGCTCGATATCGCCCGACTGCGCCAGCAGGCGCAGAAGCTGGGGATCCGCAAGCTGGAGAGCAACGAAAAGGGCGGCACCATTGAGTTTAACGAGAAGAATAACGTGAATCCGATGTGGCTGATTGGCCTGTTGCAAAAGCAGCCTCAGCACTATCGCCTGGATGGCCCAACGCGCCTCAAGTTTACGCAGGACCTTGCCGAGCGTAAAACGCGGATGGAGTGGGTGCGCCAGTTTATGCGCCAGCTCGAAGAGAACGCCGCCGCCTGATAGCAGGCGGGATACGGCCTGTGCGTCGTATCCCGCCCCTCCCCACTTGTTCGGCAAAATTTACAAACATTTTGCAATCCCTCTGAACTTCCAGACACTCTCTTCGCCATAATTTCAGGGACTTTTCGTATAAAAATAACCACTTACTTATTATGGAATTAGGGTGATGAAAAGCTTTACGCGAATTTCTCTCTGGCTGGGGATGATGGCTATCGCCGCCGCGCTGGCGCTGCCCGCTCGCGCCAATACCTGGCCCCTGCCGCCTCCGGGCAGCCGTCTGGTCGGGCAAAACCAGTTTCATGTCGTTGAGAATAACGGCGGCTCGCTCGAAGCGATCGCCAAAAAGTACAACGTCGGTTTTCTGGCCCTGCTCCAGGCTAACCCCGGGGTGGATCCGTATGTTCCACGAGCCGGTAGCGTGCTGACGATTCCGCTGCAAACCCTGCTACCCGACGCGCCGCGCGAAGGATTAGTCCTTAACCTGGCCGAACTTCGCCTCTATTACTATCCGCCAGGAAGAAGTGAAGTGACCGTTTATCCTATCGGCATTGGTCAGCTCGGCGGCGATACCATCACGCCGACAATGGTCACCACCGTCTCCGACAAACGCGCCAACCCGACCTGGACGCCGACGGCCAATATTCGCGCCCGCTATAAAGCAATGGGCATTGACCTGCCTGCCGTCATGCCCGCGGGCCCGGATAATCCCATGGGGCACCACGCTATTCGCCTGGCGGCGTACGGCGGCGTGTATCTGCTGCACGGCACCAACGCCGACTTCGGCATCGGCATGCGCGTCAGCTCCGGCTGTATTCGCCTGCGCGATGACGACATCAAAGCGTTGTACAACGAAATCACCCCTGGCACCAGGGTGACGATTATCAATACGCCAATCAAGGTGTCCGTGGAGCCGAACGGCACCCGTCTGGTGGAGGTCCATCAGCCGCTGTCAAAACATATTGATGACGACCCGCAGACGCTGCCCATTACCCTTACCGACAGCATGCAGGCGTTTAAGCAGGCACAGTTGACCGACACCGAGGTAATGGAACGCGCGATGATGCTGCGTTCGGGCATGCCGATTGACGTCACCCGCCACCATCGCGTAACGGAGCAGTCGCTCTAGTTCGCTAAACTGCCGACGAAAAAAACCGCCTTCAGTTCACTGAGGCGGTTTTTTTATGGCAATAATCAAACAGGGTCCTGCTTTTCTGCGGGTTGCGGCGCCATATAAGGGGTGGGCACCGCCTCTCGTCAGAGAACAACGTACTTCTTACTTTACGCGGACTGCTGAAGGGGGTCAGATCCGCGCGTGGTCAGTGGCATAACAGGGGTAGTTCAAAAAATTATTTGTAGATAACCGCAGTCCCGTGAAGGGTGTTAGGACCGGTTACGGACGTAATACGGTAAGAGGTTGCGCCCATCTCTTCCGCTTTTTGCGCCAGCTGATCTTCCAGCGAACCCAGGTTGGTCCCGGCTGAGGCGGAAACGGTACCGATTTTATGCTGACCCGCCGGCGTTGACTGAACTTCTACAGCGGCGAAGCTGGCGAAAGAGAGTGAGCTAAGAACAGCGGCGATAGCGAGTGTTTTAACATTTTTCATGATTGTTATACCTGTGCAGATGAATGTTTTTGTAGGGGCGAACGCATTTAATTAACGATCGATATGGAAATGATAATGTGATCCACATCACACGTCAAACTATTTTTATAACGACCGTTTAACTATTTATAAACAGCTTAAAATTCATACATATATGAATTATTTATTTTTAGAGCAACATCGCTGGTAGCACGTAAGGTTTATTTTTATAATGCCCTTTCAACAAACCAACACAGGTACAGCGGCACCATGACAACTGACGTTCAAAGTTGCACGAAAAAAAGCCGTGGCCGACCTAAAGTGTTCGACAGGGAAGCGGCGCTGGATAAGGCCATGACACTCTTCTGGCAGCACGGCTATGAAGCGACCTCTCTCGCCGATTTAGTGGAGGCGACGGGCGCAAAAGCGCCTACGCTTTACGCGGAATTTGTGAATAAAGAGGGGTTGTTTCGCGCGGTGCTGGATCGCTACATCGCGCGTTTTGCCGCCAGGCACGAAGCGCTCCTCTTTGACGAAGAGAAAAGCGTCGATCGGGCGTTACGCGACTACTTCACCGCCGTCGCGACTTGCTTTACCAGCAAAGAAACGCCGGCAGGCTGCTTTATGATTAATACCTCCGCAGCGCTGGCGGCGGCGTCCACCGATATCGCCAATACCGTTAAGTCCCGGCACGCAATGCAGGAACAGACGCTAACGCAGTTTCTCCAGCAGCGGCAGCTGCGCGGCGAGCTGCCGCCAGACGGTGACGTACGTCAGCTGGCGCAGTTCCTCAACTGCATATTACAAGGCATGTCGATCAGCGCCCGCGAAGGCGCCGACTTCACTAAAATCATGCAAATCGCCGAGACCACGCTGCGTCTGTGGCCCCAGGTTCTTCAGCGCTAAGACCTCGCTTACCGGTGGGCTCCCCACCGGTTCCCCTCCCCTTTATCCCTACATAACGCAATGTTTTCAGTCATTTATTTTGTTCATTTCGCGAGAATGATATTGATAACAATAATCAATACGGGCAAAATTCAGTCTTAAACGTTTCTGTATATTTCACCATGTAACAACCGGTACGCCCGTACCGAATAACGAAAACAACGATATCGTAAGCCCTAAATAATTCGAGTTGCAGGACATGGCGCTTGTGCCTTGATCTGCGCTAGCGCTGGCCCCGTAGGGGCGAGGCCCATGGATGGGCCGAGTAATCCGCAGTCAACACACCTGCAACTTGAAGAATGACGGGCATAAACTCATAAAAGGAATGAGCATGAACAAGCGTCTCTGGGTGCTTAACCCACTGCTGCTGGCAACCGCCCTGCCCGCCTGGGCCGCTGATGACAGCATGATCGTCAGCGCAAACCGAACGCACCGCACCGTCGCTGAAATGGCCCAGACCACCTGGGTTATCGAAGGCCAGGAAATTGAACAGCAAGTTCAGGGCGGAAAAGAATTTAAAGACGTGCTGGCGCAGCTGATCCCCGGCATCGACGTCAGCAGCCAGGGACGCACCAACTACGGCATGAATATGCGCGGCCGCGCGATTGTCGTGCTGATTGACGGCGTTCGCCTTAACTCTTCCCGTACCGATAGCCGCCAGCTGGATTCTATCGATCCGTTTAACATTGAGCATATCGAGGTGATCTCCGGCGCCACATCGCTGTACGGCGGCGGTAGTACCGGCGGCCTTATTAATATCGTCACCAAAAAGGGCCAGCAGGAGCGCCAGGTTGACCTGGAGCTGGGGAGCAAAACCGGTTTTGCCAACAGCAACGATCATGATGAACGCGTGGCGGCAGCGGTCAGCGGCGGTACCGACCACGCTTCCGGCCGTTTATCGGTCGCCTATCAGCGTTTTGGCGGCTGGTATGATGGCAATAACGATGCGCTGATCCTTGATAATACCCAGACCGGGCTTCAGCATTCCGACCGCCTGGATGTGATGGGAACGGGAACCATTGAGATTGACGAGAACCGTCAGCTGCAGCTGGTAACCCAGTACTATAAAAGCCAGGGCGACGATTACGGTCTGTACCTCGGGAAAAATATGTCGGCGGTGACCGGCGACGGCAAAGCCTTTACCACCGATGGCCTGAACTCCGACCGCGTCCCCGGCACCGAACGTCACCTGATAAGCCTGCAGTATTCCGATGCCGATTTCCTCGGCCAGAATCTGGTCAGCCAGGTCTATTATCGTGATGAATCCCTGACTTTTTACCCTTTCCCTACGCTCAGCAAAGGCCAGGTCAGCAGCTTCTCCTCTTCAAAACAGGATACCGATCAGTACGGCGCGAAGATCACCCTGAATAGCCAGCCGCTGGATGGCTGGGATCTGACCTGGGGAGTGGACGCCGACCACGAAACCTTCAACGCCAATCAGATGTTCTTCGATTTGGGCCAGTCTATGTCTTCCGGCGGTCTGAATAACCAGGCTATCTACACCACCGGCCGTTATCCCGGCTACAGCATTACCAACCTGGCGCCGTTCCTGCAGTCCAGCTATGACCTGAACGACATCTTCACTATCAGCGGCGGCGTACGTTATCAGTGGACGGAAAACCGGGTCGATGATTTTGTCGGCTATGCCCAGCAGCAGGATGTCGCCAGCGGCAAGGTCAGCTCTGCGGATGCCATTCCGGGCGGAAAAACCGATTACGACAACTTCCTGTTTAACGCCGGGATTGTCGCCCATCTCACCGATCGTCAGCAGACCTGGTTTAACTTCTCTCAGGGCGTTGAGCTGCCGGATCCGGGCAAATACTACGGCATCGGTAAGTACGGCGCGGCGGTCAACGGCCATCTTCCGCTTCTCTCAAGCGTGAACGTTGGCGATTCGCCGCTGCAGGGAATTAAAGTTAACTCGTACGAACTGGGCTGGCGCTACACCGGCGATAATCTGCGCACTCAGCTGGCGGCTTACTACTCGACCTCCGATAAAACGATCGTCGTTAACCGTACCGATATGACCATCGATGTGCAGTCCGATAAACGCCGTATTTATGGCGTAGAGGGCGCGGTGGACTACTACTTGCCGAACAGCGACTGGAGCGCCGGAGCTAACTTTAACGTGCTGAAATCGCAGGTGAAAAGTGACGGTAGCTGGCAGAAGTGGGACGTCACTCTCGCCTCGCCGTCAAAAGCCACCGCGTGGGTTGGCTGGGCGCCGGAGCCGTGGTCGCTGCGGGTGCAGAGCCAGCAGGTGTTTGATATCAGCGATGCCAGCGGCAATAAGCTCGACGGCTACAATACGGTAGACTTTATCGGCAGCTACGCGCTCCCTCTCGGCAAGCTGACCTTCAGCATTGAGAACCTGCTCAATGAAGATTATGTCACCCTCTGGGGCCAGCGCGCGCCGCTGCTGTATAGCCCGACCTACGGCAGCAGCTCTCTCTACGAGTATAAAGGTCGCGGACGCACCTTCGGCCTGAACTACGCTTTGAGCTTCTGATAAAAAAAGCCCCTCAGCCAGAGAGCCTGAGGGGCGAATAAAGATACACATCTTTTTTACGCTTTGTTAGTCAGAATCAGTTGGCCATTGCTGTCCAGCGGGATTTGCGTACCAGGGTCGCGATCCATACGGATTTTGCCCTGCTGGTCGCCGATTTTGTAAGTGACATCGTAGCCGAGCATTTTTTCTGATTTATCGTACACCGTTTTGCAGCGCTGCTGCGTCGTGGTGTAGGTATCCCCTTCCTGCATTGAGCCCTGAATCTGGTTACCGGCATAGCCGCCGCCCAGCGCGCCCACAACGGTGGCAACGTCGCGGCCGCGTCCGCCGCCGAACTGATGGCCAATAACCCCACCGGCCACCGCGCCCAGCACGGATCCGGCGATGCGGTTTTCATCCTGCACCGGTCGACGATGGGTCACGGTGACGTTCCGGCACTCCTGACGCGGGGTTTTGACGCTCTCTTTTATCGGCGTACTGGATACTACCTGTGCATACTGCGGGCCGCGATCTAACACGTTAAGACCGGCAACGGCTGCGACGCCCAGCGCGGCAGCCACGCCAATTCCTATACCCGCCAACATTGATTTATTCACGGGACTTCCTCCTTCGTTGCTATTGCCCGTAATTTTGCAATCCAGGCATCAGGCTTGCAAATAAGAAAGCGGATGAAAAGTGCGTGAACGTGTGGCAAATCAACGGGATTCGGAGGAATCTGAGAGGGTTTCCCGGCAAGGAAAGGAGGATATTCTGGTTATGAGTCTCTTAATGCGAAAAGCAAACGGGCGGACAAAACCTTCTGGCTTTGCCGCCCAGAGACATTAATGCAGCTTCAGGCGCGGACGAATAATGCGGTTGATACGTCCTACCAGCATCATCAGGCCGGTTTTAAAGTAGCCGTGCAGCGCAATCTGGTGCATGCGATACAGAGAGATATAGACGAAGCGCGCAATGCGACCTTCGATCATCATTGAACCGCGCATCAGGTTGCCCATCAGGCTGCCCACGGTGGAATAGTTAGAGAGCGACACCAGCGAACCGTGATCTTTATAGGTATAAGCTTTCAGCGGCTTACCTTTCATCTGCGCCAGAATATTGTGCAGGGCGCAGGTCGCCATCTGGTGCGCAGCCTGAGCGCGCGGCGGGACAAAACCGCCTTCCGGGCGGGCGCAGGACGCGCAGTCGCCGATGGCGTAAATATCCGCATCGCGCGTCGTTTGCAGCGTCGGTTCGACCACCAGCTGGTTAATACGGTTAGTCTCCAGACCGCCAATCTCTTTCATAAAGTCCGGCGCCTTAATCCCGGCCGCCCAGACCATCAGGTCAGCGTTGATAAATTCACCTTCTTTCGTGTGCAGACCGTTTGCATCGGCGCTGGTGACCATGGTTTTGGTCAATACGCGGACGCCAAGCTTGGTCAGCTCGCTGTGCGCGGCGCCGGAAATGCGCGGCGGCAGCGCGGGCAGAATACGCTCGCCAGCTTCAACCAGCGTCACGTTCAGAGCTTCGTTAGTCAGACCTTTGTAGCCGTAGCTGTGCAGCTGTTTCACCGCATTGTGCAGCTCGGCCGACAGCTCAACGCCGGTCGCGCCGCCGCCGACGATGGCGATATTCACCTTGCCGTTCGCCCCGAGGTTCGCCGAATACTTGAGGAACAGATCCAGCATTTCCTGATGGAAACGACGCGCCTGATGCGGATTATCGAGGAAGATGCAGTTCTCTTTCACGCCAGGCGTGTTGAAGTCGTTCGACGTACTTCCCAGCGCCATGACCAGCGTGTCGTACGGCAGCTTACGCTCGGGCACCAGCAGCTCGCCCTTCTCGTTATGCAGCTCGGCGAGGGTGATCGTTTTGGTTTCACGGTTAATATCCACCACCGATCCCAGCTGGAACTGGAAGTCGTGGTTACGGGCGTGAGCAAGGTAGCTCAGCGCGTCTACACCTTCATCAAGTGAACCGGTCGCCACTTCATGCAGCAGCGGTTTCCACAGGTGGCTGTGGTTACGATCAACCAGCGTGATTTTGGCCTTTTTATTACGGCCCAGCTTTTTACCCAACTGGGTAGCCAGCTCCAGCCCACCGGCACCACCACCCACAATCACTATTTTTTTCAATGGCGTAGTCACGCGACCCCCTAAAATTATTAACCAATTGTTAACTAAAAGTTATACATATAACCTTTAATTAACAACAGGTTACGGCAGTGAAACCATTCAGCGAGATCGAGAATAACATGAACGGTGCATTGGTCATACCAAAATTGATATGCATCAAGTTTTACCGCATATTTTTTGAGCGCAGAATCGCAAAAATGAATAAAAAAAGCCCGCGATGTTTTCACATTGCGGGCCGGCGCGCGTTTAGCCGAGGGTTTTGAAGGCTTTTATGCGCTGGAGATGCGGGGAGATATTCTTGAACTTGTGGGTCTGTTCTTCATCCCAGATTATCTCATAGTAATGGTGCAGCAGGTCCGCCGAACGCTGGCTATTCAGCGCTTCGTCCTGACGAGATAGCACCACCAGGCAGCGATCGCGGTTTTTTTCGCGGAAATTATTCACGCATTTGGTGGCAATATCCGCATACTCTTCCGGCCGATCAATTTTCCCTTCCATGTTTTCATTGGGAAACAGGTTCGGGTTAAAAATGGCCTGGCGGATATCGCAAAGAAAGCCAATTCGCTCCGCCCAGAAGCCGCCGAGACCCACGCCGCAAATCAGCGGCCGATCGTCGGCGCTCAGCTGCAGCATCTTATCGACCTCTTTTAATAAGTGCTGCATATCATGTTTGGGATGCCGCGTGCTGTAGCTAATCAACCGAACATCGGGGTCAATAAACTGAAGCTGAAGCACCTTCTCATGGTTACCGGGGCTGTTTGAGTCAAAACCATGTAAATAGATAATCATCGCATCCTCACCAGACAACAACGCCTTTCAGGTTTATTACGCGGATTTCGCCTCTTGCCAGCGCGCGTGAAGCTGCTCAAGCTGCGCGCTGATCGTCTTCCAGCGGGCGGAATCCCTTAACGCCTGACGGCTAAAGGAACCTTTATGATACAATTTCGTAACACGTTCTGCTTTGATCGGCGACAGGTTATCCAGCACGCTGACCGCACCCTTACGATTATTGCAGACAAGGATCATATCGCAACCCGCATCCAGCGATGCCTGGCCGCGCTCGGCGTAGCTGCCCATAATCGCCGCCCCTTCCATCGACAGATCGTCAGAGAAAATCACCCCTTCAAATCCCAGCTCACCGCGCAGAACCGTTTTTAGCCAGTGCGCAGATCCGCTGGCCGGACGCGGGTCAACGTCGCTGTAGATGACGTGGGCGGGCATGATCGCATCAAGCCGCTGCTCGCCAATCAGCGTACGGAAGATGGCCATATCTCTGGCGCGAATTTCCGCTTCCGCGCGCGGATCGCGCGGCGTCTCTTTATGGGAATCGGCCGTCACCGCGCCGTGTCCGGGAAAGTGCTTACCGGTGGTTTTCATTCCCGCGGCGTGCATGCCGTCAATAAAATGACGAGCTATCGCCAGGGCTTTGTCGGGATCGTCGTGATAGGATCGCTCGCCAATAGCGGCGCTGATATGCCCAACGTCCAGAACCGGCGCAAAGCTGATATCAATATCCATGGCGATCATTTCGCTGGCCATCAGCCAGCCGGCCTCTGCGGCCAGCTTACCGCCCTCCTCCATGCCGAGCAGCGCGGCGAAAGATTGCGCCGCGGGAAGGCGGGTAAAGCCCTCGCGGAAACGCTGTACGCGCCCGCCTTCCTGATCTACCGCCACCACCAGATGGTTGCGCGAGGCCTCGCGGATCTGGCGGACCAGCTCACGCAGCTGCGCCGGATCGTGATAGTTGCGGGTAAACAGGATCAGCCCGCCAACCAAAGGATGCGCCAGAATCTCACGCTCTTCCGCATCCAGTTCAAAACCTTCGACATCCAACATTACCGGGCCCACATCCACCTCTCTTATCCTTTTACTTTTTGTCTAACTGGCGCCATACCTCATCCGCCAGCGCAATAAACTGTCGGTCACCGGTTTGCTGCCAGCGTCGCTCGTACCAGCCCGCCATCAGCAGCTGCACCCACGGACGCCAGCGCTGAATTTGCCGCCAGAGCTGAAGCTCATCGATGCTCGCCCGTCTCGCGTATTCTGCGGCTAGCCGACGATGCGCGGCGGGCTCGATCCACACCGCCGCCAGCTCCAGCGCAACATCGCCATCGCCCGCATATTCCCAGTCAATCAGCCGCAGCCCCGCCTCGCCGTGAACGATGTTGCCCGCATGGACATCCATATGTAACGGGGCGAGACGCAGCGGCCGGGGCTCGCCGCGACGCAGCAGCCGTTTGTGCCAACGTAGCCACTGCGGTGTGCGCCGCGCGGGGCTGCACTGTTGCCAGTAGCGCTCAAGCAGCGGCCGCAGCGCGATACGCCAGCCAAAGCGCGGCTGTCGGTGCAGATGATACAGTAACCCTGCGAGCGCCGGACACTCCGGTAATGCGTTAACCACATCGCCTGAGCAATATTCCACCACCATCCAGGCGGGAGAATAAAACACCGGCGCGGGCGCTAACGAATCGGGAAGGCGTGACAGAACGTGATATAGACGGCGAAAGTCGCAGGCCGGCGCATGCGGATCGTGCGGCTGGCGCAGCACCCACTTTTGCCGACCATCGCTGAGAATGCAGCTGCCGCCGCTCAGCCCGTTTTGGGGCGGCGCGGCGACAGGCGTATAGCGCGGGAAAAAGCGCGACAGCACTTCGTCGCGCGTGAGCTTATTGTTGCTGAACAGCACCTTTGCCTGACCAGATAATTTCGCCGGTCTGGACCAGCATTAGCTGCATTTTCAGCTCAGGGGAATTAACGTTGCCGGTCGCGTTGGAATAGAGCACGTACTGTGCGCCAACGGTACGCGCAATGCCCATCGCTTTACTGCGGCTGCCAAGGCTATCCTGCGGCGACAGGCCAAGCTGCTGTTTGGCTACGCCCAGCTGCTGCTGCGAGACCAGGGTGAATTTTCCATTGCCTTCCAGCGCGTTGCGCAGCGCCGTGGTGGCCTCTCCCGCATTCAACGTGCCGTTGGTGCGGTTATTGACGCTGTCGACCAGCAAAATGCTGCCCGCATTTACGCCGCTGGCCTGCAGCATCTGCCCAATCATCGGCTGCACCGCGGAATTCCAGTCAAAATGACGCACGCGCGGCGCCGGCTGCGCTGGCTGCTCGCCGTGTTCAATCGGACCCGGCTGCGTAGGTATCACGGGAATAGTCGGCACAGTCGGCTGCGGCTGAACGGGCTGCTGCGGCTTCGGCTGCGCTTCCTCAACGGGAGCGGGTTCCTGACGTTGACCCACGCATCCGGCAAGGAATATCGCCAGTGCGGTAACTAATGCATAGCGACATAGTTTAATCATTACGATTACCTCTTACAGATAAAGATAAAGTCGGGCCTTGTGCGCCCCCAGAATATTGGCGCTGCCATAAAGCGTAACGGAAGAGTGCGCAGGCACCGTTATGCTGCGCGCGGACTCCAGCGGATGCATTTCCAGCCCTCTGGCGTCATACCAGAAAAAGCGATAATGCACGGTCACCGGTACCTGGCGTTCATTGAACAATCGGGTGGTCGCCGTCGCCTGAATCTCGGATGCGGTCACCGTCGGTACTTCAGCACTGATGCCCGCTGCCAGTACGTTTGATTCCATCACCAGACTTTGCTGATCGCTGACCGGAATTTCCGGATGCGAACTGCACCCGGCCAGTAACGTCACGGCCAGAAGTGCGCCGAAGTGGGCTGCGCGCATGAATGTTAACCTTTATGAGCCAGCATCGGGCCTAACGGACGGCCGCCCAGCAGGTGCATATGGACATGGTAGACCTCCTGGCCCCCGTGGCGATTGCAGTTGACGATCAGGCGATAGCCATCGTCGGCAAGCCCCTCATCGCGGGCGATTTTCGCCGCGACGGTCATCATGCGTCCCAGGGCAAGCTCGTGCTCTGCGGTCACATCGTTGACGGTGGGAATCAGGATATTGGGAACGATCAGAATATGGGTTGGCGCCTGCGGAGAGATGTCGCGAAAAGCGGTCACGAGCTCATCCTGATAAACCACATCCGACGGGATCTCCCGGCGAATGATTTTGCTGAAAATCGTTTCTTCTGCCATGACTGATTCCTTAATAATTTTTATACCGTGCTCTGGCCTGCCTCTGCAGGTAAACGCGGATGCACAGGATTCCCCTAAGAGTATGAGCGAGTTACTCCCCCTCTTTCAACCTGAATGCGTTTTTTCTTACGCGACCAAGCGCTTAGCTGCTGACGGATTAAGCGTTTCTTCGCTGTATGCCCCCCGGTACCGGTCAACAAGACCCGGGTACAGCCGTTTTCCCACTTGTTTACACATTAAATATTAATGCGTATATTTCTCATTTGTATTCAAATAAAATGCAGTGCACTGACGATCTACCGCGGCCATCGCGCCGCAGCAAATAACAACAATCACACGATCAAGGGTTTATGATGTCTCTCTCCACCAACTTTCGGGATGGGCGTAACGCGCCGTCCCTGCTTGCTATGGGTATCGCGCTGGCGATCTTTCCCAACCTCAGTCAGGCAGCCGGCACGTCCGAAGACACTCTTATTGTAGAAGGTTCCGCAGATAGCGCCTCGGAGACACAAGAGCAGGACTACAGCGTCAGAACCACCTCAGCCGGGACTAAAATGGAGATGGCCCAGCGCGATATCCCGCAATCGGTCAGTATCATTACCGAACAGCGGATGCGGGATCAGCAGCTGCAAACGCTGGGCGACGTCATGGACTATACCATGGGGATCAGCAGCAGCCAGGCGGACTCAGACCGCACCAGCTATTATTCCCGCGGTTTTGAGATCGACAATTATATGGTCGATGGCATTCCGACCTGGTTTGAATCTCGCTGGAATCTGGGCGACGCGCTTTCCGATATGGCCCTCTTCGAACGGGTTGAGGTCGTACGCGGCGCCAACGGCTTGCTGACCGGTACCGGCAACCCTGCCGCGTCGGTCAATATGATCCGCAAGCACGCGACCAGCCGGGAGTTCAAGGGAAATGTCTCTGCGGAGTACGGCAGCTGGAATAAGCAGCGCTACGTTGCTGATATGCAAAGCCCGCTGACTGACGATGGCAGCGTACGGGCGCGCATTATCGCCGGTTATCAAAATAATGATTCGTGGCTGGATCGCTATAACAGCGAAAAAACGTTCTTCTCCGGCATTCTTGATGCCGATCTCGGTACGTCGTCCGCTTTATCCGCTGGCTACGAGTATCAGCGTATCGACGTGAATAGCCCGACATGGGGTGGCCTGCCTCGCTGGAATACCGATGGCAGCAAGAACCACTATAATCGCGCCCACAGCACCGCGCCCGACTGGGCCTATAACGACAAAGAGATCAACAAGGTCTTCGTCACGCTGAAACAGCGCTTTGCCGATACCTGGCAGGCAACGCTGAATGCCACCCATTCTGAGATCACGTTCGACAGCAAGATGATGTACGTGGACGCGTACGTCAACAAAGCGACCGGAATGCTGGTGGGCCCCTATAGCAGCTACGGCCCGGGCTATGATTACGTCGGCGGTACCGGCTGGAATAGCGGCAAACGTAAAGTCGACGCCGTTGACCTGTTCGCCGACGGCGGCTACGACCTGTTTGGTCGCCAGCACAACCTGATGATCGGCACCAGCTACAGTAAACAAAACAACCGCTATTTCAGTTCGTGGGCAAACGTCTTTCCCGATGAGGTTGGCAGCTTCTATAGCTTCAATAGCGCGACATTCCCGGAAACCAGCTGGGGCCCGCAGAGCCTGGCGCAGGACGATACCACGCGAATGAAGTCGCTGTATGCGGCGACGCGTTTTTCCCTGCTTGACCCGCTGCATCTGATTCTTGGCGTCCGCTATAACAACTGGAGCATCGAGACGCTGACCTACACGATGGAGAAAAACCATACCACCCCGTACGCCGGGCTGGTTTACGACATCAACGACAGCTGGTCGGCCTACACCAGCTATACCTCGGTCTTCCAGCCGCAGAATAAGCGCGATAGTTCCGGTAAATACCTGACCCCGGTTACCGGAAACAACTATGAAGTGGGCCTGAAGTCGGACTGGATGGACAGCCGGTTAACGACGACGCTCGCCCTATTCCGCATCGAGCAGGATAACCTCGGCCAGGCGACCGGCGGGCAAATCCCCGGCAGCAACGGCGAAGCAGCCTATAAAACCGTCGACGGTACCGTCAGCAAAGGGGTGGAGTTCGAAATCAACGGGGCGATTACCGATAACTGGCAGATGACCTTTGGGGCGACGCGTTTTGTCGCTGAAGACAATGAAGGCAATGCGGTGAATCCCAACCTGCCGCGTACCAGCGTCAAGCTGTTCACCCGCTACCATCTGCCGGTAATGCCTGAACTGACCGTCGGCGGCGGCGTTAACTGGCAGAACCGGGTGTATAAAGATACCGCGACGCCGTACGGGACGTTCCGTGCGGAACAAGGCAGCTACGCGCTGGTGGATGTGTTCACTCGCTACCAGGTCACTAAAAATTTTGCTGTGCAGGGTAACGTCAATAACCTGTTCGACAAAACCTACGACACCAACGTCGATGGTTCCATCGTCTACGGCGAACCGCGCAACGTCAGCATTACGGCCAGCTATCAGTTCTGATCTCTGCTTAACGTGACAAAAGCCGCGGGCGCGCTTTTAACGCCTGCGGCCATTAAAAAAGGCAGCCCGTAGGCTGCCTTAGTCTCCCCATATCACAACTTAGCTGTTGCGGATGTATTCATCCATTTCAGTTTTCAGGTTATCGGATTTGGTACCGAAAATAGCCTGAACGCCTGAACCTGCAACAACCACGCCTGCGGCACCCAGTTTTTTCAGGCCAGCCTGATCAACTTTCGCCACATCCGCCACGCTCACGCGCAGACGAGTGATACATGCGTCGAGGTTAGTAATGTTCTCTTTACCGCCGAACGCGGCAATCAGAGCCGGAGCCATTTCGCTGGTCGCGCCAGCTTTGCTGTCTTCGGTGGCGTCTTCACGACCCGGGGTTTTCAGATCCAGCGCTTTGATCAGCACGCGGAACACCACGTAGTAAACAATCGCGTAGCAGATACCGACGATCGGGAACAGCCACAGCTTGCTGCTGTTGCCAGACAGAACGATGAAGTCGATCAGGCCGTGAGAGAACGACGTACCGTCACGCATACCCAGCAGGATACAGATCGGGAAGGCCAGACCTGCCAGAATCGCGTGGATGATGTACAGGATCGGCGCAACGAACATGAACGAGAACTCGATCGGCTCGGTAATACCGGTCAGGAACGAGGTCAGCGCTGCGGAGATCATGATACCGCCCACTTTCGCGCGGTTTTCTGGTTTGGCAGAGTGCCAGATAGCGATAGCGGCGGCCGGCAGACCGTACATTTTGAACAGGAAGCCGCCGGACAGTTTGCCCGCAGTCGGGTCGCCTGCCATATAGCGCGGAATATCACCGTGGAAGACCTGACCTGCTGCGTTGGTGTATTCACCAATCTGCATCTGGAAAGGAACGTTCCAGATGTGGTGCAGACCAAACGGCACCAGGCAGCGCTCAATGAAGCCGTAGATACCGAACGCGACAACCGGGTTCTGGTAAGCGGCCCACTGGGAGAAAGTCTGGATTGCGGTACCGATCGGTGGCCAGATAAAGGACAGGATCACGCCAGTGAAGATCGCTGCCAGGCCGGAGATAATTGGCACAAAACGCTTGCCCGCAAAGAAGCCCAGATACTCAGGCAGCTTAATGCGATAGAAGCGGTTGAACATGTAGGCTGCGATGGCACCGGAGATGATACCGCCGAGGACGCCGGTATCCGCCAGGTGTTTAGCCGCAATCTCTTCAGCAGGTAAATGCAGAACCAGAGGTGCAACCACGGCCATGGTTTTCACCATGATGCCGTAAGCGACGACCGATGCCAGAGCGGATACGCCGTCGTTATTGGTGAAGCCAAGTGCGACACCGATAGCAAAAATCAGCGGCATGTTAGCGAAGACCGAACCGCCCGCTTCCGCCATGACGTGGGAAACTACGGCTGGCAGCCAGCTGAAGTTTGCGGAACCGACGCCCAGCAGGATACCTGCGATAGGCAGTACGGATACCGGCAGCATCAGCGATTTACCGACCTTCTGCAGGTTAGCAAATGCATTCTTAAACATAATTGAGAGTGCTCCTGAGTATTTGGTGCTTTTTTACGTTTTCACGCATTGGCCCGGGGGGAGAACCGCGCCGTGGACAGGACATCTAAGCGCCCTTTATTTATTACACAGAGTAAAATAATTACCGGGATGATTGTTTGACGGCTATCACGTTTCAATCAGACACCCATTAAAAACTGACATTGATTTACATAACTCGTGTCTGAATGTTGCCAAAAAACCTTCACCGCCCCATTTGTGGCGGTGAACTTTACTCGCTTTAGCTATTAATTACGAGCCTTAAAATAATAAGCAATATCAGAGAGGTTGCAGCCGGGAGGGGTCAATATGAAAAAGCGTCGCGAAATTTTCAGTCGTCTGTTGTGCCAGCTGCTCCAGCGATACGCCCTTGAGGACCGCCATATACTCGGCGACGTCCCGGACCATCGCCGGCTGGTTCTCTTTGCCGCGATGCGGTACCGGCGCCAGATACGGCGAATCGGTCTCCACCAGCAGGCGATCGAGAGGTACATAGCGCGCAGCATCGCGAAGCTGCTCCGCATTACGGAACGTCACAATGCCGGAAAACGAGATATAGAACCCCATATCCAGCAGCTTACCCGCTGTCTCCCTATCCTCAGTGAAACAGTGTAGTACGCCACCGCAATCCGTCACTTTTTCTTCGCGTAAAATTTCCAGCGTATCGGCGCGGGCATCGCGGGTGTGAACAATAACCGGCTTATTCAGCTCCCGGCCTATACGGATATGATCGCGAAACGACGCCTGCTGACGCGCTTTTGTTTCCGGCGTGTAGAAATAATCGAGCCCGGTCTCGCCCATCGCGACGACGCCGTCCTCTGCTGCGAGTTTGCGCAGCTCTTCAACGTCATACTCTTCATCCTGGTTTAACGGATGGACGCCGCAGGAAAAAACGACGTCGTGACGCTGCCCCACCAGCTCGCGCATACCGCGGTATCCCGGCAGCGTCGTCGCCACCGCCAGGCAAAATTTCACATCGCGCGCGGAAGCCTTTGCCAGTACATCGTCCACATCTTTATGCAGCGTTTGATAATCCAGGCCATCGAGATGGCAATGGGAGTCGACTAAAAACATAATGTCTCTCTCAGAGGTGGGATACGGGAAGAACCGCCCCGGGTTGCAGGTAATGTTCCCAGCGCAGAAGGCGCTCGGTTAGCAACAGTTCGCGATTAATGCCGACAACGCTCAACAGCTGTTCGCGGCAGGCGCTGACGTCACGCGCAATCGCCTGCAGGCGCGCCGCCGGCAGCGCAGCGGCCAGCTGATTGACCAGTGGCCAGGCGTCCGGATTGCTGATAAGCGTAATCCCCTGCTGCCTTTTTTGCGCATCGACCAGCAGCGATGCCAGCCAGTGCAGGCGAATCGCGGCCTGTTCATGGTTCAAAATCGGCAACAGCGTCAGCCAGTCGCCGTGAGTTAAAATATTACCCAGGATCTGACAAAGCTGCTGGCGCGGTGCCCAGTGAGCATCCTGCAGCAGATCCAGCGCTGCCGCTGGCGCGTTGGCGCTCAGCCGCAGCGCCGCGAGCAGCGCGTCTTGTGACATCGTCACTTCCCGCTCTAACCACGCCAGCGCGTAGCGTTCTGAAGGCGGAGCAAGGTGATACAAACGACAGCGGCTGCGCAGCGTTGCCAGCAGGAGCGCTGGCTCCTGACAGGCCAGGAAGAACCAGGTATTCTCCGGCGGCTCCTCCAGCGTTTTCAGCAGCGCGTTTGCCGCCGCATCCGTCAGCATAGCGGCATCGCCGATCCACACCACCTTCGCGCCGCCAAGCCGGGCGTGCTCATAAAGCTTTTCGCTCACCTCGCGCACGGCATCGATCCCGAGCGAACTCTTCCCCTTTTCCGGGGCCAACGCATAATAATCAGGATGGGTACCGGCCTGCATCAGCTGACAGCTGTGGCAATGACCGCAGCTTTTATGCCCTTCCGGCTGGCGGCACATCAGAAAGCGACAAAGCGCGTAAATCAGCGCATCGCTCCCCATGCCCGGCAGCGCCTGGACCATCAGCGCATGGTGGCCCCGTCCCGCCTGATAGCTGGCAACCAGCTGTTCAAAGGGCGGGCGTAACCACGGATACCATTTCATGGGAGTTGCTCCGCAACCCACTGATTCACCACCGCACGGATGTCGCGCTCGACGGCCTCCAGCGGCTGGGTGGCGTCAACGGTGCGGATGGTGGGATCCTGCGCCGCCAGTTCAAGGTAGCGCGCGCGAGTTCGATTAAAGAAATCCAGCGACTCCTGCTCAATTCGGTCAAGTTCGCCGCGGGCGCGGGCGCGCTTCAGGCCCACCTCCGGAGTCACATCAAGATAAAGCGTCAGATGGGGACGAAAGTCTCCCAGTACCGCGTCACGCAGGGTCGCCAGCATCGTCTGGTCGATACCGCGACCGCCGCCCTGATAGGCCTGGGTAGAGAGATCGTGACGATCGCCAATGACCCATTGACCGCGCGCCAGAGCGGGTTTAATCACCGTCTCTACCAGCTGTACGCGCGCCGCGTAAAACATCAGCACTTCCGCTTTATCATTAATCACTTCATCGCCGGTGGACTGAATATCCAGCACCAGGCTGCGCAGCTTCTCGGCCAGAATGGTGCCGCCCGGTTCGCGGGTAAACACCATGTCGCTAACGCCCAGCTGTTTTAGCGTCTCTACCACACATTCACGCGCGGTGGTTTTCCCTGCGCCCTCCAGGCCCTCGATGACGATATAGTTACTGCGCATTTTTTTCCTTAAGTACTTTCAAATAATCCTGAACCGAGCGGTTATGGCTGGCCAGGTTGGTGTTAAACGTATGCCCGCCCTTGCCGTCCGCGACAAAATAAAGATACGGCGTTTTCGCCGGATGCGCGGCGGCGTTCAGCGAGGCCTCGCCCGGTGCGGCGATGGGTCCGGGCGGCATACCGTTAATGGCATAGGTATTGTAAGCGGTCGGCGTTTCCAGGTCTTTACGCGTCAATTTGCCATTATAACTCTCCCCCATCCCGTAAATCACGGTGGGATCGGTTTGCAAACGCATGCCGATACGTAAACGATTGATAAATACCGATGCGACGCGGTCGCGCTCTTCCGGCAGCGCCGTCTCTTTTTCAATGATAGAGGCCATCGTCAGCAGCTGATTCTTATCATGATACGGCAGATTCTCCATCCGCCCTTCCCAGGCTTTATCGACCGCGGCAACCATCTTCTGATGCGCGCGCTTAAGGATCGCCACATCGCTGGTATTGGCGGTATACATCCAGGTATCCGGCCAGAACCAGCCTTCGACCCAATCGGGATGTTCCAGTTCAAGGGCCTTCGCCACGGTTTCATAGCTGTCATCCGCCAGCGTATGCTTGACGTAAGGCGCATCGCGCAGCTGACGCAGGTAGTCACTCACCCGCATACCTTCAACGAAGCGCAGCGGAAACTGCGCCTCTTTACCGCTGGCCAGCAGCTGCAGCATCTGGCGTACCGTCATATCAGGCGTGAAGCGATAGGTCCCGGCTTTAAAGTGGGAAAGCTCAGGCTTGATGCGCAGCAGCCACTGGAACACCCGAGGGCGGTTAATGACTTTATCGCTATACAGCTGTTGCCCAAGCGCCAGGCGCCCCGTTCCGGCCTCAAGGGTAAAGATGGTCTCTTCTTTAATCAGTAACTTACTGTCCGCCAGCTGGCGAACTTTCCACATACCGATGCCCGCGGCGATGCCCAGCACCACCACCAACAGCAGAATGAAACGTAACATTTTCTTCATGGCTAATCAGACAGCTCACACAAGGGGGCTAAAAAATGGTAAAGCTCGCGCGTGGACCAACGTTTATCGTTCCAGCGGCGAACAGGCACCAGCGGCATTAATGCGTTACAGACAAGGACCTCGTCGGCTTCGCGTAACGCCTCGGGGCGCATGGTGGCTTCGACAACGCGAAACGGCGATGGTGCCAGCTTAGCGAGAATGTACTGGCGCATAATACCGTTGACCCCCGCCTGATCGAGGCGCGGGGTAAAGACGTCGGATCCTTTACGCCAGAATAAGTTCGCGGCACAGCATTCCGTAAGCCACCCGTCGCTGTCAAGGACCAGCGCTTCATCGGCGTCCGTCTGCTCAAGATGAGAACGAATCAGCACCTGCTCCAGCCGATTAAGGTGTTTGAGGCCGGCGAGCGAGGGATTGCGTCCCAGCCTGACAGGGCTCAACGTCACGGAGATCCCCTCCTCGCGCCAGCGAAGATAGTGCTCCGGCCAGGGCGATACGCTGAGGATTCTCACGGGATTCACGCAGCCGGCAGCGCTGTATCCGCGCCCCCCCGCCCCGCGCGTGATGATGACCTTCAGCACGCCATCCTGATGGGGCTGTGCCAGATGCGCCATCTCCTGCGCTAATAGCGCCCAGTCGTCGTAGGGGATAAAGAGCTGTTCACAGGCCTTCTGCAGGCGGGCCAGATGGGCTGACAGCAGCTGAACCCGGCCTCTGACGATGCGCGCCGTGGTAAAGCAGCCATCGCCGAACTGAACGCTGCGATCGTTCACCGCAAGCGTTTCACTTTCAGCGCCATTTATCAAATACATAAAAGTCTCCTTATCGCTGGCCGGTTAGTTTCGCAGGAGGAGATACATTGAACAAGCGGAGAAAACTGAATAAAAAAAGGCCCGACGAGCGGGCCAGTTTTTCGATGAGCATTGACGTCAGCAAAGACGTGGCGTCAGGCGCGCATCACACCCTTTTAAAGATTAGCGAGCCGTTAGTGCCGCCGAAGCCGAAGGAGTTACACAGGGTATACTCCAGATCGCTAACCTGACGCGCTTCGTGCGGAACGAAGTCCAGATCGCAACCGTCATCCGGGTTATCCAGGTTGATGGTTGGCGGAACCGCCCGATCGCGCAGCGCGAGGATGGAGTAGATAGACTCTACTGCGCCCGCGGCGCCCAGCAGGTGGCCGGTCATTGACTTAGTCGAGCTGACCATGACGCGGCTGGCAGCGTCACCGAAGACAGATTTCACCGCCTGCGCTTCTGCTTTATCGCCTGCCGGCGTAGAGGTGCCGTGGGCATTGACGTAGCCAATCTGGCTAGCTTCAATGCCAGCATCACGAATGGCGTTCACCATCGCCAGCGCGGCTCCAGCACCATCTTCCGGTGGCGAAGTCATATGGTAGGCATCGCTGCTCATACCAAAGCCGACGATTTCCGCATAGATTTTCGCGCCGCGTTTTTTCGCGTGCTCATACTCTTCCAGCACGACCATGCCGGCGCCGTCGCCGAGCACGAAACCGTCACGCTCTTTATCCCATGGACGGCTTGCCGCCTGCGGGTTGTCATTGCGCGTGGACAGCGCGCGCGCTGCACCAAAGCCGCCTACGCCCAGCGGGGTACTGGCTTTTTCCGCACCACCGGCAACCATTGCGTCAGCATCGCCATAGGCGATAACGCGCGCGGCGTGACCAATGTTGTGTACGCCAGACGTGCAGGCGGTTGCGATGGAAATGCTTGGTCCACGCAGACCAAACATGATGGTCAGATGCCCGGCCACCATGTTAACGATTGTGGAAGGAACAAAGAACGGGCTGATCTTACGCGGTCCGCCTTTTACCAGCGAACTGTGGTTTTCTTCGATCAGGCCAAGCCCGCCAATACCGGAACCAATAGCGGCACCGATGCGGGTAGCATTCTCTTCCGTCACTTCAAGGCCAGAATCCTGCATGGCCTGAATGCCAGCGACAATTCCATATTGAATGAAGGCGTCCATCTTGCGCTGTTCTTTGCGCGAGATGAAGTCATCACAGTTAAAATCCTTTACTAAGCCAGCAAATTTCGTTGCATAGGCGCTAGTATCGAAATGGTCGATCAGGCTGATGCCACTCTGACCGGCAAGGAGAGCTTTCCAGGTAGACTCTACGGTATTGCCGACAGGAGACAACATGCCCAGTCCGGTCACAACTACACGACGCTTAGACACGGTTGTCCTCCAGGGAGGGAAAATAGATTCTTGTGGGACAAAATATAGATAAAACTCAGGCGGTCGAATGACCGCCTGGAGATGTTCACTTACGCCTGGTGGCCGTTGATGTAATCAATGGCAGCCTGAACAGTAGTGATTTTCTCAGCTTCTTCGTCCGGAATCTCAGTATCAAACTCTTCTTCCAGAGCCATTACCAGCTCAACGGTGTCAAGAGAATCAGCGCCCAGGTCTTCAACGAAGGAAGCATTGTTGGTAACTTCTTCCTGCTTAACGCCCAGCTGTTCGCCGATAATTTTCTTAACGCGTTCTTCGATAGTGCTCATACTCTTAAATTTCCTATCAAAACTCGCTTTCGCGATGGTTTTCGTAGTGTATAAAATGTTGAAAAATTTGCAACTAAATCCCGGCAGGTCTTACCACGATTTTACGCTATTTTGCGGCTGTTTGCCCTCATAACGCAAATCATTTTGTACAAAACATTACGGTGAACCGCACAGACTGCGCGGTTCCTGAGCGTTTTGCACAAATCTCGGTCAGACCATATACATTCCGCCGTTGACGTGCAGAGTTTCACCGGTGATGTAACTCGCTTCGTCAGAGGCTAAAAATGCCACCGCGCTGGCGATTTCATTTGGAGAGCCTAAGCGCCCCGCAGGAACTGCCGCCAGCGTACCCGCACGCTGCTCATCGGTCAGCGCACGCGTCATGTCCGTTTCAATAAAGCCCGGAGCAACAACGTTTACAGTAATACCGCGGGACGCAACTTCGCGAGCCAGTGATTTACTGAAGCCAATCAGACCCGCTTTCGCCGCAGCGTAGTTGGCCTGACCCGCATTTCCCATGGTACCAACCACAGAACCGATAGTGATAATACGTCCATGACGCTTTTTCATCATAGCGCGCATTACCGCTTTTGACAGACGGAAAACAGATGACAGGTTGGTTTCGATAATATCGTTCCACTCATCATCTTTCATGCGCATTAACAGGTTATCACGAGTAATCCCGGCATTGTTCACCAGGATATCAACTTCACCAAATTCTGCGCGAATATTTCCCAGAACAGATTCGATAGATGCAGGATCGGTCACATTCAGCAGCAGACCTTTACCGTTAGCACCTAAATAATCGCTGATCGCCTGCGCGCCGCTCTCGCTGGTCGCAGTACCGATAACTTTCGCGCCACGGGCAACGAGCGTTTCAGCGATTGCGCGGCCAATCCCGCGACTTGCACCGGTAACCAGCGCGATTTTTCCTTCAAAACTCATGGTTTTCCTCTTTTATTGCTCAAGCGCCGCAGACATCGCCGCCGGCTCGTTAAGCGCGGAAGCGGTCAGGGTGTCAACAATACGTTTAGTCAGACCGGTGAGGACTTTACCCGGACCAACTTCATACAGATGCTCTACGCCCTGTGATGCCATAAACTCAACGGTTTTGGTCCACTGAACCGGACTATACAGCTGGCGAACCAGGGCATCACGGATAGCATCAGGCGCCGTTTCACTTTTCACGTCGACGTTGTTTACCACCGCAATCGTCGGCGCGTTAAAGGTGATTTTCTGCAGCTCAACCGCCAGTTTTTCCGCCGCCGGCTTCATCAGCGCGCAGTGGGACGGTACGCTGACCGGCAGCGGCAGGGCACGTTTCGCACCCGCAGCCTTACAGGCGGCTCCCGCGCGCTCGACGGCCTCTTTGTTACCCGCAATAACCACCTGTCCTGGCGAGTTAAAGTTTACCGGAGAAACCACCTGCCCTTCAGCAGATTCTTCGCAGGCTTTGGCAATCGCAGCGTCGTCAAGCCCGATGATCGCGGACATCGCACCGGTACCTTCCGGTACCGCTTCCTGCATAAACCTGCCGCGCATCTCAACCAGGCGGACGGCATCAGCAAAATCGATAACGCCTGCGCATACCAGCGCAGAGTATTCGCCGAGGCTGTGGCCCGCCAGCAAAGCGGGCGCTTTACCGCCCTGCTGCTGCCAGACGCGATACAGCGCTACGGAGGCGGTCAGCAGAGCCGGCTGCGTCTGCCAGGTTTTGTTCAACTCTTCCGCCGGGCCCTGCTGTGCAAGCGCCCACAGATCGTAACCCAACGCCGCAGAGGCTTCACGGAACGTCTCTTCAATGACCGGGTAAGCGGCCGCCATGTCTGACAGCATCCCGACACTCTGAGAGCCCTGTCCCGGGAACACAAAAGCAAATTGCGTCATGTTTAAATCCTTATCCTAAAAACGAACCAGCGCGGAACCCCAGGTGAAACCACCACCGAAGGCTTCCAGCAGAATAAGCTGACCACGTTGAATGCGGCCATCGCGAACGGCTTCATCCAGCGCACAGGGAACAGATGCCGCCGACGTATTGCCGTGTCTGTCGAGCGTGACGACCACGTTGTCCATCGACATGCCCAGCTTCTTCGCCGTGGCGCTGATAATACGCAGGTTGGCCTGATGCGGCACCAGCCAGTCAAGCGCAGAGCGCTCGAGGTTGTTCGCAGCTAAAGTCTCGTCCACGATGTGCGCCAGCTCGGTTACCGCCACCTTAAAGACTTCATTACCCGCCATCGTCAGATAGATGGGGTTTTCCGGTTCGACGCGATCGGCGTTCGGCAGCGTCAGCAGCTCGCCGTAGCTGCCATCCGCGTGCAGATGGGTGGAGATGATGCCCGGATCTTCAGAAGCGCCCAGCACCACGGCACCGGCGCCATCGCCAAAAATAATAATGGTTCCGCGATCGGCAGGATCGCAGGTGCGCGCCAGCACGTCAGCGCCGATCACCAGCGCGTAATCCACCGCACCGTTTTTCACGTATTGATCGGCAACGCTGAGCGCGTAGGTGAACCCCGCGCAGGCCGCAGCGACGTCAAACGCCGGGCAGCCTTTAATACCCAACATTGATTGAATCTGGCATGCCGAGCTAGGAAACGCATGGGTACCGGAGGTGGTCGCAACAATAATCAGACCAATTTGCTCCGGCTTGACGCCCGCCATGTCCAGCGCATTCTTAGCGGCTTCAAGGCCCATCGTAGCAACTGTTTCATTCGGTGCGGCAATACGACGCTCGCGGATACCGGTACGAGTAACAATCCACTCGTCAGACGTATCGACCATATTTTCCAGTTCAGCGTTCGTACGCACGTGCTCAGGCAGATAGCTGCCGGTACCAATAATCTTCGTATACATGTACGCTCAGTCACTCTTGGGTAATATACCGGGTTAACTCAAACTGCGAGGCGTCAGTCGTTGCCGGTCATCCGGGTTTGAGGCCTGGAATTTCCGCTTCTGCCGCCTTCAGGCAATTCGAAACCTGCAGGGTATAAAGATTCCAGGCGAGCGGCAATTCGCTGAGGAACCTGCCGCTGCACAGCCTGCACTGCCTGCTCTATCGCGACGCAAAAAGCGCGCTGATTGGCAGCCCCATGACTTTTAATCACGGAACCGCGTAATCCTAACAGACAGGCACCATTATACTGGTCGGGGTTGAGGTGACTGAATCGCCTCGACAGGCTTTTTTGTAACCAACGCTTTAATAAAAGCAGCCACCACGACCTTTTTTTCGCCTCTCCCTGTGATTTCAACAGTGAAAGGAACATTCTGACAACACCTTCCATCGTTTTTAATGTGACGTTGCCCGTGAATCCATCACAAACCAAAACATCCGTCTTGCCCGTCAACAATTCGTTGGCTTCCAGATACCCAATATAGTTGAGGGTTGGCAGAGTCTTCAAAACCGCCGCCGCGTCGCGAATGCTGCTGAGACCTTTCATCTCTTCTTCGCCGATATTCAGAAGCGCAACGCGGGGATCCTTAATACCGATCGCTTCTTCGGCAAGAACCGCCCCCATGATGGCAAACTGCACCAGCATTGTGCTATCGCAATCCACGTTAGCGCCTAAATCCAGCACCACCGTTTTGCCCTTCAGCTGATGCGGCAACATAGTAACCAGCGCAGGGCGCTCGATCCCCTCAATGGGCTTAAGCAGCAGCTTCGCCAGCCCCATCAGCGCTCCGGTATTACCCGCACTGACGCAGGCCTCCGCCCGCCCTTCTTTCACTAACTCAAGCGCAATGCGCATTGAGCTACCGCGACTGGCGCGAATCGCTTGCGCGGGTCGAGCATCACTGGCAATAACTGACTGCGCAGGGATAACCTGCAGACGTGAACGTTGTTCAAAATCAGCTTTGGCAAGTAATGGCGCGATAGTGTCGGGATCGCCGACTAAAAGAAGTGTGAGTTGTGAATTAGAGTTCAGTGCCTGCAATGCTGCAGGCACTGTCACGGAAGGGCCAAAATCCCCGCCCATGACATCTAACGCCAGGGTTAGACGTGTCAAGGTATCGTCGCTGCTCGGTTCGGTTATTCCCCAGTTACCCGGGGAGATCCTCACTAAGCTTCATCACGCTTTTACTCTTCGTCTTTCACGCGGCAAGTGCGTTGACTACGCTCGTTCACACCAGTCACATAGTGAGCTATGCTCCTGGTGCTTCTCTCGCTTGCGTCTTCTTGCAACGCGAAATCCATGGAGTAATGCGTGATTACTTAGCGATAACCTTGCGACCGCGGTAGAAACCGTCGGCAGTGATGTGGTGACGCAGGTGTTTTTCACCAGAAGCTTTGTCTACAGACAGGCTGGTGACTGCGGTCAGCGCGTCATGGGAACGACGCATGCCACGTTTGGAACGGGTTGGTTTATTCTGTTGTACGGCCATGGACCTTACTCCTCAATTACTTATGCTTTAAGCTGGCTAATACGGCAAATGGATTTGGTTTTTGTGCCTCTTCAGGCAGTTCACCAAAGACCATGTCCGCGTCGGACACTTCACAGTGTTCAGAATCATGCACCGGAACTACGGGCAAGGCGAGGATGATTTCATCTTCAACCAGCGCCAGCAGATCGATTTCACCGAATTCGTTAACCTCAATCGGCTCATACGCTTCCGGCAGTGCTTCGGCCTGTTCGTCATTTCTGACGGGGCTGAAACAATACGTTGTGTGAACATGATGGGGGAACGGTTTCCCGCAACGCTGACATTCGAGGGTTACCGACACCGTCGCATCGCCGCTTAAAACGGCAAGACGCTGGTTATCGATAGCGAACGACATGCTGCATTCCACATCGCTGTCCACGCTGACAACAGAATCAGCGACACGCACAGCCTGATCACGGGTATAGATACCTTGGTAATCTAAGCGTTTTTGAGCCGTGCGAACCGGATCGAGAGTCAGGGGTAATTTTACCTTTTGCATAGGGCGCGCATATTAACTTTGTAACGTCATAGAGTCAAAGAAAAAGGCAGCCTCAGGTTGCCTTTTGCCATTTATTCGCACACATTGCGGCGCATAGTTTAAAATGATGCTCTGCGAAGCGCTATATGTGGATGAAAAAATATGTCTGAACTAATCCTCGCGTCAACCTCGCCGTGGCGGCGAATGCTGCTGGAAAAACTGTCGGTGCCTTTTGAATGCGCTGCGCCGAACGTTGATGAAACCCCGCTGCCCGGCGAACCTGCCCGCCAGCTGGTGATGCGTCTGGCGCAGGCAAAGGCGCAGGCCCTTGCCGCACGCTACCCACAGCACCTCATTATAGGCTCCGATCAGGTTTGTGTCCTGGACGGTGAAATTACCGGCAAACCGCATACGGAAGAAAACGCCCATCGCCAGCTGAGAAAGGCCAGCGGCACCATCGTCACGTTCTATACCGGCCTGGCGCTGTACAATTCCGCCAACGGTCATCTACAAACGGAATGCGAACCTTTCGACGTTCATTTCCGCCGTTTAAGCGACCAGGAAATTGAGAGCTATATCCGCAAGGAAAACCCGCTGCAGTGCGCCGGAAGCTTTAAAAGCGAAGGTTTAGGCATCACGCTATTCGAACGGCTTGAGGGGCGCGATCCCAACGCGCTGGTCGGTTTGCCGCTCATTGCCCTGTGCCAGATGCTGCGCCGGGAAGCGTTGAATCCCCTGCTCACGTAAACATGATAAAGGCCTCCCGATCCCACGCGGTCTCTTCCTGAGGCCGCGTGCCGCCACTTTACAACGCGTTTTACCCGCTGCCCAACGGAGCAGAGCAGGTTTACCCCAACTTAATTAATGCATCGCCTGTCACAGTTTATTTTACCCGCGCCATTAGAATCCATTATGAAACGTTGTTTTATTTTTAAATGGAGCCACTATGCCAACCCGCGCTACGCTTTTGACCCTCACCCTGCTGGCCGCCGCCGGCGTTAATGCCCATGACTGGCAGCGCCAGGGCATCGTAGAGGGCAATCTCCCCGCCTCCTGGCAGCAGTTGAAAGCGCAGATGACCTACCCGGACTCGTGGCTCTCTGGCCACTACCGTGATTTTGAGCAATGGCGACAGCAGGCCCGTACGCTGCTTCGGCAGTCTCTGCTAACCCCGGCGTCGACACTCCCCTTCGCGCCGCAAACGCTGATGAGAGAAAATCGAGGCGCGTATACCGCCGAGAAGCTGGCCTTCAACGTAACCGACGATAACAGGATTGCCGCGCTGATGTTGACGCCAAATTCCCCCGGCCCTCACCCGGCAATTGTTCTGCTGCACGACCATGGCTCAAAGTTTGATATCGGTAAGGAGAAGCTAATCCGTCCGTGGAACGACGCTGCACGGCTGGCCAGCGCTGAGGCGTGGGCGGATAAATTTTTCAGCGGTCGGTTTATCGGCGATGAACTGGCGCAGCGCGGCTATGTCGTCATCGCCATTGATAGCCCGGGTTGGGGGGACCGAGGGCCGATGGTCTACGAGCAGCAGCAGGCCCTCGCCAGCAACTACTTTAACCTGGGGCGCTCGCTGGCTGGTGAAGTCGCCTATGAAGATCTGCGTACCGTCGATTTCCTCAGCACTTTAAAAACGGTTGATAGTCAACGCATTGGGGTCGTGGGTTTCTCAATGGGCGGTTTTCGCGCCTGGCAGCTGGCAGCCCTGTCTGACAAAGTCGCCGCGACTGCGGTTATATCCTGGTTTGGAACCTGGAACGGCCTGATGCAGCCTGGCAACAACGTTTTGCGCGGCCAGTCGGCGTTTTATATGCTTCACCCTGGCTTATCCGGACGCCTCGATATTCCCGATATCGCCAGCATTGCCGCGCCAAAACCGATGCTTATTTACAGCGGCGGACAAGATAAGCTCTTCCCGGCGGAAGCCGTTAACGAGGCCTTCGCAAAAGTACATAAAGTGTGGGCGTCGCAAAACGCGCAGGATAAGCTGGAAACAAAAACGTGGCCGGAAGTGGGCCACGTTTTTAATCAACAACAGCAGGAAGAAGTTTTCCCCTGGCTTGCCAGGTGGCTCAAACCCTGAGCCTGAGCGCGGTTATTTCGCGTTACGCAAGACCTGCAGGCAGCGCTTAAGCTGATTATCTAAGGGGGCTTCAATGCGCATAATCTCCCCGCTACCCGGATGGGTAAACTTCAGCGCCGCCGCATGCAGAAACAGCCGGTTAAGGCCGGTGCCCGCCAGCTGCTTATCAAATTCACGGTCGCCGTAGCGGTCGTCAAAAGCAATAGGGTGGCCGGCGTATTGCGTATGCACGCGGATTTGATGCGTACGACCGGTCACCGGGCTGCAGCGCACCAGCGTCGCATGGGTATAACGCTCTTCAACTTTAAAGCGCGTCTCCGACGGTTTCCCCTCCTGGTTAACCCGCACAATGCGCTCACCACTCTGCAGAATATTTTTCAGCAGCGGTGCCTGCACCACTTTAGTATGCGACTGCCACTGCCCGCGCACCAGCGCCAGGTAATCCTTCTGCATTCCTTTGTCGCGCAGCTGCTCGTGCAGGGAACGCAGCGCGGAGCGCTTTTTGGCGACCAGCAGCACGCCGGAGGTGTCGCGATCCAGGCGATGCACCAGCTCCAGGAAACGCGCTTCCGGACGCAGCGCGCGCAGACCTTCAATTACGCCAAAGCTCAATCCGCTGCCGCCGTGTACCGCCGTTCCGGAAGGCTTGTTAAGCACCAGGATATGATCGTCTTCATATAAAATCACATCGGCCAGCGCGGCCACTTTTTGCAGGTGTGGAGAGACCGCCTCTTCTTCTTTCTCAGAGACGCGAACCGGCGGGATGCGCACTTCGTCGCCGGCTTCCAGTTTATATTCCGGCTTCACGCGCTTTTTGTTAACCCGCACCTCGCCTTTACGCAAGATGCGATAAATCATGCTCTTCGGTACGCCCTTCAGCTGCGTACGCAAAAAGTTGTCGATACGTTGCCCGGCTTCATCATCAGCAATGGCAACCATTTTTACGCTTGGGATCTCAGTTTTCATGGTGCGCGATTCTAAATAGCCCGACGCATTAGCGCCACTCATTTTTATATGCTTATATTTATCATCATCCGGATTTCACAGTACGCTTCATCATCGTTTTGTTTGTTATTAGAACAATCTGTATACGCGGGTGAAAAAACTGTGAGTAACCGGGTGATAAAAGGTGAAAGTCAACTTGCTATAACGAGCTTAGCAATGGAATAATGATGCAGTATTCCGTGCTGAAACTTGTTAGAACAAGAAATTAGCGGAATGACCAATTTTGTCTGACCGATCATCAACGCAGCAATGGCGTAAGACGTATTGATCTTTCAGACAGTTAGCGGGCTGCGGGTTGCAGTCCTTACCGGTACAGGCTCTATGGATTTCACGTCGCAGGAAGGCGTTCACACTGGGATATCCCGGCGCTCATCTGGATCAAATGATTAAGATGAGCAGGTTAAGCCGCCACGCCTGCTGCATGAAAAACGATGGGTATAAATGGAATCTTCTCTGGTGATACATCCCAGGCAGTTCCCCTGATAAGTGCGCTGTGTTTCCGTTTGAAATACAGGCGACCGACACTCTGCGCCTCTTAAGCGCGCGACAGCCGTGAGGTTGGCGACGTGAAACAGACACGAGGCCATCGGTTTTCCCCGGTAAGGCGTTACTCTGCCCGTAGCTTAGTCGTCAATGTAAGAATAATGAGTAAGTTACGATGAAAAGAATGTTAATCAACGCAACTCAGCAGGAAGAGTTGCGCGTCGCCCTTGTTGATGGGCAGCGCCTGTACGACCTGGATATCGAAAGCCCCGGGCACGAACAGAAAAAAGCGAACATCTACAAAGGCAAAATCACTCGTATTGAACCTAGCCTCGAAGCCGCATTTGTTGATTATGGTGCCGAGCGTCATGGTTTCCTCCCTCTCAAAGAAATTGCCCGCGAATACTTCCCTGCCAACTACAATTCTCACGGTCGTCCAAACATCAAGGACGTGCTGCGTGAAGGCCAGGAAGTGATTGTCCAGATCGATAAAGAAGAGCGTGGCAATAAAGGCGCCGCGCTGACCACCTTTATCAGCCTGGCGGGTAGCTATCTGGTGCTGATGCCGAATAACCCACGCGCTGGCGGTATTTCACGCCGCATCGAGGGTGACGATCGCACCGAACTCAAAGAAGCGCTGGCCAGCCTTGAGCTGCCGGACGGCATGGGACTTATCGTCCGCACCGCTGGCGTCGGCAAATCCGCCGAAGCGCTGCAGTGGGACTTAAGCTTCCGCCTGAAGCACTGGGAAGCCATCCAGAAAGCCGCAGACAGCCGCCCTGCTCCGTTCCTGATCCATCAGGAAAGCAACGTCATCGTGCGCGCTTTCCGCGACTATCTGCGTCAGGATATCGGCGAAATCCTTATCGACAACCCGAAGGTGCTTGAGCTGGCTCGCCAGCACATTGCGGCGCTGGGTCGTCCGGATTTCAGCAGCAAAATCAAACTGTACACCGGGGAAATCCCGCTGTTCAGCCACTATCAAATCGAATCGCAGATTGAGTCCGCTTTCCAGCGTGAAGTGCGTCTGCCTTCCGGCGGTTCTATCGTTATCGACAGCACCGAAGCGCTGACCGCTATCGATATCAACTCCGCACGCGCCACCCGCGGCGGCGACATCGAAGAAACGGCGTTTAATACCAACCTTGAAGCAGCCGATGAAATCGCTCGTCAGCTGCGTCTGCGCGACCTTGGCGGCCTGATCGTTATCGACTTCATCGATATGACCCCGGTTCGCCACCAGCGTGCGGTAGAAAACCGCCTGCGCGAAGCCGTCCGTCAGGACAGAGCGCGCATCCAGATCAGCCATATTTCCCGCTTTGGACTGCTGGAGATGTCGCGTCAGCGCCTGAGCCCGTCGCTCGGGGAGTCCAGCCATCACGTCTGCCCGCGCTGTAGCGGAACGGGTACCGTGCGCGATAACGAATCGCTGTCGCTTTCTATTCTGCGTTTGATCGAAGAAGAAGCGCTGAAAGAGAACACCAAAGAAGTTCACGCTATCGTACCGGTGCCGATTGCCTCTTACCTGCTGAACGAAAAACGTGCCGCGGTAAGCGCGATTGAAACCCGTCAGGCCGATGTGCGCGTTATTATCGTGCCAAACGACCAGATGGAAACGCCGCACTACTCTGTTCTGCGCGTGCGTAAGGGCGAAGAGACCTCCACGCTGAGCTATCTGCTGCCGAAACTGCACGAAGAAGAGATGGCCATGCCTTCTGATGAAGAGCCGGCCGAGCGTAAACTCCCGGAACAACCGGCGCTGGCTGCTTTTGTCATGCCTGACGCGCCTCCGGCTCCGGCCCAGGAAGAGCCGGCCAGAGCCGCGGCTACCGTTGCGCCTGCCGCATCCGCACCGAAAGCGGCAGCGCCGGCGCAGCCTGGCCTGGTTGCCCGCTTCTTCAGCGCGCTGAAAAATATGTTCTCCAGCGAGGAAGAGACTAAACCGGCAGAAGTTCAGGTTGAGAAAAAAGCGGAAGAGAAATCCGAGCGTCAGCAGGATCGTCGTAAACCGCGCTCCAACAACCGCCGCGATCGCAATGACCGCCGCGACAACCGGGATAATCGCGATAGCCGCGAGAACCGCGATAGTCGTGCCGAGAACAGCGAAGGCCGCGAGTCTCGTGAAGAAAACCGCCGCAACCGTCGTGAGAAGCAGCAGCAGAACGCTGAGCCGCGCGAAATCCGCCAGACAACGGTCGAAGATAGCGAAAAAGGCAAAGCGCGCGACGAGCAGCAGCCGCGCCGCGAACGTAATCGCCGTCGTAACGATGATAAACGTCAGGTTCAGCAGGAAGCCAAAGCGCAAACCCGCGAAGAGCCGGTTGTTCAGGAGAGCGAGCAGGAAGAGCGCGTGCAGACGATGCCGCGTCGTAAACCTCGCCAGCTGGCGCAGAAGGTGCGTATTGAATCCGCCGCCGCTGAACAGGTTGTCGAGCCGGTAGCCGCGCCTCAGGTCGCCGAAGCGCCGGTCGTCCAGCCGGAAGCCGCAGCGCCGCGCACTGAACTGGCGAAAGTCGACCTGCCGGCGGTTGTTGAAACCGCTGCGGAACATGATGAGAACGGTGAAGCCCGCGAATCCAACGGTATGCCGCGTCGTTCACGTCGTTCCCCTCGTCACCTGCGCGTCAGCGGCCAGCGCCGTCGTCGCTACCGTGATGAGCGTTACCCGACGCAATCCCCGATGCCGCTGACCGTAGCCTGCGCATCGCCGGAAATGGCGTCTGGTAAAGTGTGGATCCGCTACCCGGTCGTTCGCCCTCAGGACCAGCAGCAGGAAGACGTGCAGGTTCAGGAGTTCTCAACCACTGCGGCTGAGCCCGTCGTCGCACCAGTGGCTGCCGCTGAGCCGGCTGTCTCTGACGTCATTGCCCCGGCTGTCGCCGCAGAAAGCGCAGTCGAGCCAGTGGCTACTACCGAGCCTGTGGCGGTGATTAACGAACCTGAAGTTCCGGTCGTAGAAACCACGCATCCGGAGGCTATCGCCGCCCCGGTTGATGAACAGCCGCAGCTGATTGCCGAAGCCGATGAAGCCGTGGCCGAAGAAGTTGTCGCAGAAGCCGTTGACGTCGTTGCGCAAGAGGCTGTCGAACCGGAAGCTGCGGTCGCTGAACCTGTTGCGGTTGAAGAGACTGCGGTGGTTGTTGAGGAAGCGCCTGTTGTTTCCGAACCGGTGGTTGAACCTGCACCAGCGGCGGAGCCGGTCGTTGCGACTCAACCTGTTGTCACGGCTGCGCCGGTCGTTAAGGTCGCCAATCGTCACGCCACGGCGCCGATGACCCGCGCCCCAGCGCCAGACTACGTACCTGAAGCGCCTCGTCAAAGCGAGTGGGTTCGCCCGAACTTTGATTTTGACGGTAAAGGTTCTGCTGGCGGTCATAGCGCCACGCACAAAGCCGCTGCCGGACCTACCCGTCCGCAGCCCGTAGAGTAACGTCACCTCGAAAAGACCGGCCCCCGCGGCCGGTCTTTTTTTATTCCCCTTCCGGACGCTGCATCCCCGCAATCTGCGGCATGACCTCACGCATCAGATCGAGAAACTTACGCAACCGCGTCGGATAGTAGCGCGCCCAGGGATACACCAGGTGTACCGGCAGCGGTGAGGCTCGCCACTGCGGGAACAGCTCCACCAGCCGCCCGGCGGCAATATCGTCCGCTACCGCCCAGCTCGACACAATCGCCGCGCCCAGCCCCGCCAGCGCGGTATTACGCGCCACATGCACGCTATCGGTACTCAGACACGGCGCGATGGCAAAGGTAATAAGCTGCTCATCCACCTGCGACTGCAGCCTCACCTCATGCTGATAGAACGTGCTGATGGCTATCCACGGCAGCAACGACATCTCCTGCGGCGCGCTTAACGGCGGCAAGTTTGCCAGCAGCGATGGGGATGCCACCACGCTGCGGGGAACCTCGGCCAGCAGTACCGATACCGTAGCCGGATCCACCTCAGCCCCCACGCGAATCGCGCAGTCGATACCATCGCTCAGAAAATCGACCGTCTTATCGTTCAGCATCCATTCAACCGCCAGCTGGGGATAGCGCTGCAAAAAATCCACCAGCGGTCCCAGCAGCTGTTGCTGACCAAACGCATGCGGGGCCCGCACCCTTAAAATCCCCACCGGCCGGTCATCGGTGATCCGCAGGTCGTCCTCCAGCGCCAGCCAGGCATCGACGACCTGGCGGGCATGCTGATAACAGCGCTCACCGTCATCGGTCAGCTTCATCGCGTGAGTCGTGCGCAGAATCAGCTTTGCGCCAAGCAGCCCCTCCAGAGACTGAAGCCGTCGACTTACCGTCGCCTGGGTCGTATTCATCTGTACCGCGGCGGCGGAGAGAGACCCGGCCTCCACGATACGAATGAACGTACGCATCAGTTCGATACGATCTATACGCTCTTGCTTCTTCATTTATATTTTGCCTATACGTTTAGCGTATAACCGTTTTACCACCGGGCTATCTACCGCGCCAGCCGGATTACGGGAAAAATAGCGCCATCGCTTCTAAGAGGAATCCACCATGACACCAACTCCACTCACCTCCCGCGCCGCCGGGTGGGTCATTTTCATCCTTGCGCTGGGCGCAGGCTTCAGCGTCGCCTCAATCTATTACGCGCAACCGCTGCTGCCGCTGATGGGGGCTAACCTCCATTTGAGCGTTGAGGGTATGGGTCTGGTTCCGACCCTGACCCAGGCCGGCTACGCGCTGGGCATACTTTTCCTTCTCCCGCTTGGCGACCGCCACGACCGCAGAAAGCTGATCCTGATGAAAAGCGCCGCGCTGGCCGTCCTGTTGCTGCTCTGCAGCCTTACCGGTCAGCTAAGCTCTCTGCTGATTGTCAGCCTGCTTATCGGTATGGCCGCGACCATGGCACAGGATATCGTACCGGCAGCCGCGATTCTGGCTCCCGCGGGCAAGCAGGGGAAAATGGTGGGTACGGTGATGACCGGCCTGCTGCTGGGGATCCTGCTGTCGCGAACCGTTAGTGGTCTGGTGGGGGCGCTATTCGGCTGGCGGGTAATGTATCAGGCGGCTGCGGTCAGCATCGCGATGATTGGTGTGGTGATGTGGCGCGTGCTGCCGCGCTTCGAAATTCACTCAACCCTCAGCTACCCGCAGCTGATGAAATCGATGGCGCATCTGTGGAAACGCTATCCGGCACTCCGTCGCGCCGCATTCGCCCAGGGATTCCTCTCTATCGCCTTTAGCGCCTTCTGGTCTACGCTTGCGGTCATGCTGTTGGCGCACTATCAGATGGGCAGCGCGGTAGCCGGTGGCTTCGGTATTGCAGGGGCTGCCGGGGCGCTTGCCGCCCCGCTGGCAGGCGGCCTGGCCGACAAGTTCGGCGCAGAAAAAGTCACGCAAATGGGCGCGGCGCTGGTGACGGTTTCGTTTGCCCTGATGTTTTTGCTGCCTGCGCTACCGCCGCATGGTCAGCTAATCCTGATTGCCATCTCGGCCGTCGGTTTTGACCTGGGGCTGCAATCCAGCCTCGTAGCGCACCAGAACCTGGTGTATGGCCTGGAGCCGCAGGCGCGCGGACGCCTCAACGCGCTGCTGTTCACCGGCGTGTTTATTGGGATGTCGCTGGGTTCAGTACTGGGAAGCAAACTGTATGTGCTCGCAGGCTGGAGCGGCGTGGTGACCCTCGCCGTCGTAACCGGTGCGATTGCCCTTGGGATCCGCCTGCTGGAAAGCGCCAGGGTCGTATCGGCGCAGCGAACCGCCAGATAAAGAGCGAACCGTCAGGTAAAAAAAGCCGCTGTGCAATTCCTGCAGAGCGGCTTTTCTTTCATCAGAACAACTCAAACCGTGCGGCGAGCAAACTCTTTCACGCGAAAGCCCAGCAGCAGCAGCGTCGCGAAATAGGCGACAACGCCGGCCACCACGACCACCATCAAGCGCAGCAGGCGGAACGGCATCGTCCCCTGCGACCACTCCGGCATCAGGTACATCACACCCAGCAGCGCCGCTGACATAATAATCACCGCGATGACCAGGCGCAGCAGGAACAGGAACCAGCCCGGCTGAGGCGTAAAAATTTTCTGTTTCCGCAGCTGCCAGTAGAGCAGCGCGGCGTTCAGGCAGGCCGCCAGACCAATCGACAACGACAGACCAGCGTGCTTCAGGGGGCCAATAAAGGCGAGGTTCATCACCTGCGTCATGATCAGCGTGACGATGGCAATTTTCACCGGCGTTTTAATGTCCTGCCGCGAATAGAATCCGGGAGCCAGCACCTTCACGACGATGAGCCCCATAAGCCCGACAGAATATGCCACCAGCGCGCGCTGGGTCATCGCGGCATCAAAAGCGGTAAATTTCCCGTACTGGAATAACGCGACCGTCAGCGGCTTGGCCAGGATCCCTAACGCCACCGCGCTCGGTAGCGCGAGCAGGAAGCACAGGCGTAATCCCCAGTCCATCAAACGGCAATATTCATCGTGATTGCCGCTGGCGAAGCTTTTAGACAGCGAAGGCAGCAAAATGGTCCCCAGCGCCACGCCCAGTACGCCGGACGGAAACTCCATCAGACGATCGGCGTAGTACATCCACGATACGGAGCCGGAAACGAGGAATGAGGCAAAAATCGTGTTAATGATCAGCGAGATTTGGCTGACGGAGACGCCGAGGATCGCCGGGCCCATCTGTTTCACCACCCGCACCGCGCCAGCATCTTTAAGGTTGACCCGCGGCAGCACCAGCATGCCGATTTTTTTCAGATGCGGCAGTTGCCAGGCGAGCTGCAAAATACCGCCAACCGTTACCGCCCACGCCATTGCCAGCATCGGCGGATTAAAATAGGGCGCGGCAAACAGCGCAAAACCAATCATGCTGACGTTCAGGAAGGTCGGGGCAAAAGCAGGCACCGAAAAGCGGTTCCAGGTATTCAGGATGGCGCCCACGAGTGAAGCCAGGGAGATCAACAGAATATAGGGAAAAGTGATGCGCAAGAGCTGCGTGGTCAGGGCGAACTTTTCGGGCGTATTGGCAAATCCCGGCGCGGTGATAGTAATCACCCACGGTGCCGCCAGCATACCGGCGACGGTGACCAGCGCCAGAACCAGCGTCAGCAGCCCCGAAACATAGGCGACGAAAACCCGGGTCGCATCTTCACCCTGCTTGCTTTTATACTCCGCCAGAATCGGCACAAAAGCCTGTGAGAAAGCGCCTTCAGCAAAAATACGCCGTAAAAGGTTCGGGAGTTTAAAAGCAACGAAGAAGGCGTCGGTGGCCATCCCCGCGCCAAAAATACGCGCCACAATCGCATCGCGCGCAAAGCCCAGCACGCGCGAGAACATGGTCATCGAACTGACGGCCGCCAGTGATTTTAAAAGATTCATTAACGTGTTATTCCACAACCCTGGAGTAAAACGCCCGCAAATGCGGGCGCTGGAAAGTGGCGATAGTCTACCGGGTTCATAATGAATTACTACTGTCAGTTGTTACAACGGATTATTCGCTCATCGCTTCGCGCCAGAGTTTCTCTATAACGCGCTGAGCAAGCAGCGCCTGCTCGCCGGACGTTTCAGGAACCGTCTGATTTTGCACGCATTCGATAAAATGCCGCGCGCAGCCGGTAAATCCACGCTGCTCAAGGGTGGTCTGCCAGCCAGGGATCGGGCGCTGGATCACGCCGCGCCCCCGCTCCTCCTGCCACTCCCGCATATCCCGGACTTCATATAATCCGCCGTCGGTTACCGCCTGTACCCACTCCCGCTGGCTTCCGGCGCGCCGGTGCATACTGGTGGTTATCTGCATCATTCCGCAACTGAAATGGTGTTCGGCATACAGCATCTCCCCTTGAGCGGTGGTGTGCAGCGCACCGCCGCTTAAACGCGCTTTATCGCCCGCCAGCCATAGCGCGGTATCGACGACGTGCAGATAGTCATCCAACAGCGTGAAGCGCAGATCGTGGCCCACGCTGTCGCTACGGTGCTTATCCATCCGCAGCGACGCAGCGCTCCCGAGCTGGGCCTTCAGCTCGCGATAGAGGGGGGCAAAACGGCGGTTAAACCCGACCATTAGCGTGAGATGACGGCGAGCGGCCAGCTCAACCAGCGCCTCCGCATCGCTGAGTTTATCCGCCAGCGGTTTATCAACGCAGACATGCACTCCGGCATTGAGCAGGCGGGAAACCACTTCATAATGTGAAGCCGTTGAAGTATGCACGAATACGGCATCACACTGCGCCGCCAGCTGTTCCAGAGAATCCGCATAGGGAATACGCCAGGTTTCACAGATACGCAGCGCTTTCTCTTTCCCGGGCGACCATGCCGCCTGCAGCGTCCAGTCATCTGCGGCCCCCAGCACCGGTAACCACGCCTTTTGCGCGATACCGCCCAGGCCAACCACTCCTATACGTAGTTTCGCCGACATGCTTAATCTCCCAGGTGAGCCAGCAGTGAATCGAGACGCGCTTTTAGCTCGGCAACTTCCGCCTCCAGCGCCTCAACGCGCATCTGAAGATCGTCGCCGGGCGGCGACACGGCCTCCACGACGGTAATCAGTGAATCCATATCATCGCAGAACAGATGCATATAGCGGCTTTCACGCTTGCCAGGCTCCCGCGGCAGACGCGCAACATAGGGGCCATCTTCTCGCGAAGCCAGGTTTTCGAGGACGCTTTCAACCTCGGCCATATCGCTGAATTCATGCATTCGCTGCGCGCGACCGCGGAGTTCGCCAGGCGTCTGCGCCCCGCGCAGCAGCAGTGTGGTCACGATAGCGACTTCCGCCGGCGTGAATTTCAGATCGCCGAATTCAGAGTTGCAGAAGCGTTGTTCATACTTGGTCACCCGATTGCCGAAACCGCTGACCGTACGCAAATAATGGCGTTTGACTAGCGTATCGAGCAGATCCTGAACTTCACTTTCGCTGAGCGACATTACCGGTTCACGGTTTGTTTTCTGGTTACAGGCGGTGACCACCGCGTTGACCGACAGGGGGTACTGCTCCGGCGTGGTGACCTGCTTTTCCAGCAGGCAGCCAATGACCCGCGCCTCATGCGCGGTTAACTGATATTTCATGATGTCTCCTTAGCGACCCGGGGTCCAGTCCGGTGTCGTCAACGCCGTCAGTACGTGATCGCGCCACTGCCCATCAATGAGCAGGTAATCTTTGGCGTAACCCTCTTTTTCAAAGCCCAGACGCGCCAGCAAATCGCCGCTGCGCTGATTATGCGGCATATAGTTTGCCATTATGCGATGGATATGTTGCGTGCGCTGCATATAGCGAATGGCCGACGTCAGCGCTTCATACATCAGCCCCTGCCCTTGCCATTTCTCCCCGATGGAGTAGCCGAGATAGCAGGCATGAAACGATCCGCGCACCACGTTCGAAAAATTCGCCACGCCGATGATCTCTTTTTCTTCCGGGTCAAGCAGAGCAAAATAGAACGCCGAGCCCTGCTTATGAAACTCAGAAATCATCGATAAACGCGCCTGCCAGCCGGAAGGATAACAGTGGCTGTCATCGCGCACCGGTTCCCAGGGTTTTAAGAACCCTTTATTTTCCGCGTAATAATCGGCCAGACGCCAGGCGTCACGATCGTGCACCAGCCGAACCACCAGCCGGTCCGTCGTCAAACGCACCTTCGGTACGTTACTGCGATAGCCAAACATTCCCCTCTCCTGTTCCCCTGACGCAATACTTGCTGACTTTACTATACCTGTCCTGCACGGCGGTGTGAAAACAGCAACATACCATTTTCTGCACCATCTCTGCTTTTCGATGAATAGCCTCTATCGTTCTTGCATTTTGATAAAAAAATATTGTCGCGAGCGCGCTGGGAAAATAGCCATTAACCCCGCAAAATGTCAGAGCTTATTCTTATTTTTCCCTGGAGGGGAAATGTCCCGCGTATCGCAGGCAAGGAGCCTGGGTAAATATTTCCTGTTAGTCGATAACATGCTGGTCGTACTCGGCTTTTTCGTTGTGTTTCCGCTTATCTCCATTCGCTTTGTCGACCAGATGGGATGGGCTGCGCTGATGGTCGGGATTGCGCTCGGCCTGCGTCAGCTGGTGCAGCAAGGCTTAGGAATATTTGGCGGCGCCATTGCCGACCGTTTTGGCGCCAAACCGATGATCGTTACCGGTATGCTGATGCGCGCGGCCGGCTTCGCGGCGATGGCCGTTGCCCATGAACCCTGGGTGCTGTGGCTCTCCTGTATTCTTTCTGGCCTCGGCGGCACGCTATTCGATCCCCCGCGGGCGGCGCTGGTGGTCAAGCTGGTACGCCCGCACCAGCGCGGACGTTTCTTCTCTATCCTGATGATGCAGGACAGCGCAGGAGCGGTGATCGGCGCGCTGCTGGGCAGCTGGCTGCTGCAATATGATTTTCGCCTGGTGTGCAGCGCCGGAGCGGCGCTGTTTATCGCCTGCGCGGCATTCAACGCCTGGTATCTTCCCGCCTGGAAGCTGTCGACGGTCAAAACGCCGGTTCGTGAAGGACTGGGGCGCGTGTTGCGCGACAAACGCTTTGTCACCTATGTGCTGACGCTGACCGGGTATTATATGCTGGCGGTGCAGGTGATGCTGATGCTGCCGATTATGGTTAATGATATTGCGGGTTCTCCGGCGGCGGTCAAATGGATGTACGCCATTGAAGCCACCATTTCGCTAACGCTGCTGTATCCGATTGCCCGCTGGAGCGAAAAGCGTTTTCGCCTGGAGCAGCGCCTGATGGCCGGCCTGCTGATCATGACGCTCGCGATGATGCCAATTGGCCTGAGCAGCAATTTGCAGCAGCTGTTTACGCTGATCTGCGTATTTTATATGGGGTCAATCATCGCTGAACCCGCGCGTGAAACGCTGGGGGCGTCGCTGGCGGATGCGAGAGCGCGCGGCAGCTATATGGGCTTTAGCCGGTTAGGCCTGGCCTTCGGCGGCGCTTTCGGCTACGCAGGCGGCGGCTGGCTGTTCGATGCCGGTAAGGCCGTCGGTCAGCCTGAGCTGCCGTGGCTGATGCTGGGCATTATCGGCCTCGCGACGTTTATTGCGCTGTGGTGGCAGTTCAGTCCAAAACGTTCGGCCTCCGGAATGCTGGAGCCGCGAACCTGATTTGCCGGGCCTTCGTTTCTCCTCCATACTGAATTGAGGATGTTCAGCAACAATGGAGGAGAAACGTGAAGTTATATATCTACGATCACTGCCCGTTCTGCCTTAAAGCCCGCATGATTTTCGGCCTGAAAAATATCCCCGTCGAACTGATTGTGCTCCTGAACGATGATGAATTAACCCCCACCCGAATGATCGGCCAGAAAATGGCGCCAATCCTGCAAAAAGACGATAGCCGCTATATGCCGGAAAGCATGGATATCGTGCACTATGTCGATAAGCTGGACGGCAAACCGCTGCTTACCGGCCCGCGTAATCCGGCGGTGGAAACCTGGCTGCGGAAGGTCAACGGCTACGCGAACCGCCTGCTGATCCCCCGCTTTGCCAAATCCGCGTTTGATGAATTCGCCACGCCAGAGGCGCGCGCCTATTTTGTGAAAAAGAAAGAGGCGGCTATCGGCAGCTTTGCCGACCATCTCGCCCATTCCCCCGGTCTGGTGAAGAACATCAGCGACGATCTGCGGGCGCTGGATAAACTGATTGTCCAGCCAAACGCCGTCAACGGAGAACTCTCTGAAGATGATATTCAGCTCTTTCCTCTGCTGAGGAATCTGACGCTGGTTGCCGGCGTGAACTGGCCGAGTCGGGTGGCCGCCTATCGTGACAACATGGCCAAACAGACGCAGATCAACCTGCTTTCTTCAATGGCTATTTAACCTCAAGGCAGCGGATGGTTTGGCCCTTCGCTGCCGAACGCCTCTTTTTCAGTCTTTTCCGCTAGCACCTCCTGCGCTGGCGGGCCATGCTGCTTTGTGTCAGGATGAACCCATGGCATGACATTAAGGAATCCAATGAAAAAGATGTTTATCGCGGCCGCGCTTATCGTTAGCGGCCTGCTTAGCGCCTGTAATCAGCTCACGCAATATTCCGTGAGCGAGCAGGAAATCAATCAGGCGCTGCAGAAACGTAACCACTTCGCTAAGGATATTGGCCTGCCAGGCGTAGCGGATGCCCATATTGAACTGCAAAATCTTACCAGCGCTATTGGCCGTGAAGAACCAAACAAAGTCACGTTAAGCGGCGTGGCCAATTTAGATCTGAATTCACTTTTCGGGAACCAGAAAGCGACCATCGATCTGAAGCTCAAAGCGCTGCCGGCTTTCAATAAAGAAAAGGGGGCCATTTTCCTGCAGGAGATGGAAGTCGTCGATGCTAAAGTTCAGCCGGAAAAGCTCCAGTCTGTCGTACAGACGCTGATCCCTTACCTGAATCAGTCCCTGCGTAGCTACTTCAATCAGCAGCCTGCCTACGTCCTGCGCGAGGATGCCAGCACCGGTGAAGCGCTGGCGAAAAAGTATGCTAAAGGGATTGAAGTGAAGCCCGGCGAGATTATTATCCCGTTCACCAACTGATGGCTCGGGCGCTGAAGCGCCCGATTTTTTACGGAAGTTGATGCAAAGGAAAACGTTTACGCTTATCCTTAGTGCCCGGCAAAAACAGCCCTGATGACTGAACCTATTAGCCGGAGCCTTCCATGACAGCACAATCCCAGGTATTGAAAATCCGCCGCCCTGATGACTGGCATATCCATCTGCGCGATGACGATATGTTAAAAACCGTCGTGCCTTATACCAGTGAATTTTATGGCCGGGCAATCGTGATGCCAAACCTGGTACCGCCTGTCACTACCGTCGAAGCCGCCCTCGCCTATCGCCAGCGTATCGTTGATGCGATCCCTGCGGGCCATGATTTTACGCCGCTGATGACCTGCTATCTGACGGATACGCTCGACCGGGCTGAGCTGGAGCGCGGATTTAACGAAGGCGTATTCACTGCCGCCAAGCTCTATCCGGCCAACGCCACCACCAACTCCAGCCACGGCGTCACCAGTACGGATGCCATTATGCCGGTGCTGGAACGCATGGAAAAGCTGGGGATGCCTCTGCTGGTTCACGGTGAGGTCACCCATGCTGATATCGATATTTTTGACCGGGAAGCGCGCTTTATTGAAACGGTCATGGAGCCGCTGCGTCAGCGCCTGCCCGGCCTGAAGGTGGTCTTCGAACACATCACGACCAAAGATGCCGCTGAATACGTACGCGACGGTAACGAGCTGCTGGCGGCCACCATCACCCCGCAGCACCTGATGTTCAACCGTAACCATATGCTGGTTGGCGGCGTGCGTCCCCACCTTTATTGCCTGCCGATCCTGAAACGCAATATTCACCAGCAAGCGCTGCGCGAACTGGTTGCCAGCGGTTTTGACCGCGCTTTCCTCGGCACGGATTCCGCTCCCCATGCCCGCCATCGTAAGGAAGCCAGCTGCGGATGCGCAGGCTGTTTTAACGCGCCGACCGCGCTGGGCAGCTACGCCACGGTATTTGAGGAGATGAACGCCCTGCAACACTTTGAAGCCTTCTGTTCGCTTAACGGCCCCCGCTTCTATGGCCTGCCGGTCAATGAGGGCTACGTGGAGCTGGTGCGCGAAGAGAGCCAGGTGGTCGAGAGTATCGCCCTGCCAGGCGACGCGCTGGTGCCGTTCCTTGCCGGGGAAACCGTGCGCTGGACGATGAAAAAATAAATAGCCTGCCCCCTGTTGTAAATCTTCAGAGTGTACTGTATAAATAAACAGTACATTATCCAGGGGGCAATTATGCGTATTGAAGTCTCTATCGCCAAATCAACAGCCTTACCCAACGGCGCCTTAGATGCGCTGAACAATGAACTCTCGCGTCGTATCGAACAGCAGTTTCCCTCTACCTCAAGTCAGGTAACGGTTCGGTACGCGGCTAATAACAATCTGTCGGTTATCGGCGGCCTGAAAGAAGACAAAGACCGGATTAGCGAAATCCTGCAAGAAACCTGGGAAAGCGCTGACGACTGGTTTGTCCGCGACTAGTCAATTAAATTTGCTCCCTCATTGTGCAATTTTTTGCCGGGTCGCCCCGGCTTTTTTATTTTTTTCATAGTCAGACTCTCCCCTATTGCTTTTCCTTAGCACCTTCATAAATAACAATTAACCCTCCCTGATTTGCCTAAAAAATCAGCAAATGGGCGCGTATGTATCTCTATTTCATTTAATTTCTCGAGTTTATTCTTGACTACTGATATAATTAACTTGCTTCAAAAAACACGCATTAAACCTCGAGAACTGTTGTCTTTTAACATATGAATAAGGGGTTATGATGGAAAAGAATAATGAAGTCATCCAGACCCATCCCCTCGTCGGATGGGACATCAGCACCGTTGATAGTTACGATGCGCTGATGTTGCGCCTGCACTACCAAAACCCCGCTCAAGAAAGCAGTAGAGACGCAGAGATTGGCCAGACGCTATGGCTAACGACGGACGTCGCACGTCAGTTTATTTCGATTCTGGAAGCAGGTATTGCGAAGATTGAATCTGGCGAATACCAGGAAAATGAGTATCGAAGGCATTAAAATTTAGCGCTAATGTCAGAATATTCACTTAACAGGCACCCTCGGGTGCCTGAATTATTTTCGGGCTTGTATAACAGCAGGTTGTTAATTACCCTGCTAATAAAGCAATAACCTGGAACTCACCATGCAATACGATCTTATCATTATCGGTAGCGGCTCGGTCGGCGCTGCCGCAGGCTATTATGCGCGGCAGGCAGGGCTCAATGTACTGATGATTGATGCCCATCAGCCGCCGCATCAGGAAGGCAGCCATCACGGCAGCACCCGCCTCATTCGTCACGCCTACGGCGAAGGCGAAAGATATGTCCCCCTGGTACTGCGCGCGCAACAGCTATGGGATGAGTTTGCCGCCGCCAGCGGTGAAGCCGTCTTTGAACGTACAGGAGTGATTAACCTCGGGCCTGCCGGTTCCGACTTTCTGCGCAATGTTGCCAGCAGCGCGCGCGAGTTCCAGCTCAATATCGAAGAAATGGATGCGCAGACGGTGATGACTCGCTGGCCGGAAATTCGTATTCCTGATGATTATCGGGCGATATTTGAACCCGCATCCGGCATACTGCGCAGCGAACTGGCCGTTGAAAGCTGGATCCGTCTGGCACGCGAAGCGGGCGCCGCACAGCTCTTCAACTGCCCGGTGTCGGCCATTCACCACACGCCGAACGGCGTAACCGTCGATACGCTTGATGGTGAGTACAGCGGCAAAAAACTGCTGGTTAGCGCCGGTACCTGGGTTACCCGGCTGATGCCAGAACTCCCTGTCCAGCCGGTACGTAAAATTTTCGCCTGGTTTCAGGCGGATGGCCGCTACAGCAGCAAAAATAATTTCCCGGCGTTTACCGGTGAGTTAGCGAATGGCGATCAGTTTTACGGTTTCCCGGCAGAAGATAACGAATTGAAAATCGGCAAGCATAACGGCGGGCAGCCTATTTCCACGCCGGAAGAACGTAAGCCGTTTGGTGCCGTTGCAACGGACGGCTCTGAAGCTTTTAGCTTCTTGCGTAATGTGTTGCCCGGTATCGGCGGCTGCCTGCATGGCGCATCCTGTACCTATGACAACACCGCCGACGAGGACTTTATCATTGATACGCTGCCCGGCCAGCCGGATACGCTATTGATTACCGGCCTGAGCGGACACGGCTTTAAGTTCGCACCGGTACTCGGTGAACTGGCCACACGTTTCGCGCTTGAAGAACCCTTTGGGTTTGATCTATCCCCGTTTTCACTGGCGCGGTTTAAGAAATAATCGCCCGCCGTACAACCTGACAACCACGCTAAAGAAACGGCCTCGCTTGAGGCCGTGAATGATGAGAGAGATGATGCGTCGCCTGTTCGAATTACTGGTTAACAACGTCCGCGAACATTTTATGATTTATCTGGCGCTGTGGCTTCTGCTGGCGTTTATCGATCTTATCTGGCTATGGTTTTTCTGAAGGCTCAGGATCCGGGATCCCCAGCTTCGTATTCAACCGACCGCGAGATTTATTAAAGATCTTATTGCCATTCTCGCGGCCAGCGCGCAGTTTTCGCTGCTCCTCTTCCGGCAGCTTATGCTCTTCCATGCAGGCTTCGCTACAGCAGCCGGCGAATTTCTCCGCGCAGGCAGGACACTGAATAAACAGCAGGTGGCAACCATCGTTCAGGCAGTTGGTATGGCTGTCGCAGGGAGCGCCGCACTGATGGCAATGGGCGATAACATCATCTGAGATACGCTCTCCCATCCGCTCATCGAATACAAAGTTCTTACCGACAAAGCGAACCGGCAGCCCCTGTTCGCGCGCGCGTCGCGCGTATTCGATAATCCCGCCCTCAATATGCGAGACCTTAGTGAACCCATTGTGCTTCATCCACGCGCTGGCTTTTTCGCAGCGGATACCGCCGGTGCAGTACATCACGATATTTTTATCTTTATGTTCCTGCATCATCTCAACGGCCTTCGGCAGCTGGTCGCGAAACGTATCCGCCGGGATCTCCAGCGCGTTCTCGAAATGGCCGACCTCATATTCGTAATGGTTACGCATATCAATAAAGACCGCATCCGGGTCGTCCAGCATCGCGTTGACTTCCGCAGCCTTTAAATAATCGCCCACGTCCGATGCATCAAACGTCGGATCGTCAATCCCATCCGCGACGATCCGATCGCGTACCTTGAGACGCAGAACCCAGAAGGATTTACCGTCATCATCGAGGGCGATATTCAGGCGCAGGCCATTCAGGGCGGGATCAAAAGCGTATAAGAATTCGCGCAGCGCATCGACCCGGCTTTGCGGAACGCTAATTTGCGCGTTAATACCTTCGTGAGCCAGATAAATTCGGCCAAAAACGTTCAGCTTAGTCAACGCAATCCACAGCGCATCGCGCGTGGCTTTTGGGTCGATAATAGTGAAATATTTATAAAACGAGATCGTCGTGCGCGGCTCGGTCTCAGCCAACATTTGCGCCTTTAACGTCTCATTTGAAATGCGGTTATGTAACACTGGCATGGTGTACCTGCTCGGCATAGTCAATGAGTAAAATAAACGGCGGGCATCATATAGCAAACACGCTTAATTTACATCCCCACATTTTGCGCTACATTTTTCTCACCCATATTTGCTTGCGTTAACATTAAATGCCATCTGCGGCCGGTATTTTGGCTGAGGCATAAAAAAATGCGATAATAGAACACGTTGCTTAATTAAACAGGTATGAGATGACCCATTTACCTAAATTTTCCGCAGCGTTGCTGCACCCGCGTTACTGGTTGCTTTGGCTCGGGATCGGCCTGCTCTGGTTGGTTGTTCAGCTGCCTTATCCGCTGATTTATCGCCTCGGAACCGGTCTTGGCCGCCTCGCCATGCGGCTAATGAAGCGCCGGGCCAAAATAGCCAACCGGAATCTGGAGCTCTGTTTTCCCGATAAGAGCGAACAAGAGCGTCACCGCATGGTCGTGGCAAACTTTGAATCCGTTGGCATGGGGTTAATGGAAACCGGCATGGCCTGGTTCTGGCCGACGAAGCGTATTGCGCGCTGGACTGACTCCATCGGCGTCGAGCATATCCGTGATGTTCAGGCGCAAAAGCGCGGCATTTTGCTGATTGGCATTCATTTCCTCACGCTGGAGATGGGCGCGCGCATGTTCGGTATCAACGAGCCGGGCATTGGCGTTTATCGTCCAAACGATAACCCGGTTATCGACTGGCTGCAGACATGGGGACGCCTGCGCTCCAACAAAGACATGATCGATCGTAAGGATCTGAAAGGCATGATCCGCGCGCTGAAAAAGGGTGAAGTGATCTGGTATGCGCCGGATCACGACTATGGCCCGGCCGCCAGCGTATTTGTGCCGTTTTTCGCCGTTGACCAGGCCGCGACCACTTCGGGCACCTGGATGCTGGCAAAGATGTCTAAAGCCTGCGTTGTGCCGTTCGTGCCGCGCCGTAAACCGGACGGTAAAGGCTATGAGCTGATTATCCTGCCGCCGGAGTGCGATCCGCCGCTGGACGATGCGGAGACTACCGCCGTCTGGATGAACAAAGTGGTAGAGAAGTGCATATTGATGGCGCCGGAACAGTATATGTGGATGCATCGCCGCTTTAAAACGCGTCCTGAAGGCATTCCTTCTCGTTACTAGCGCCTCCCGGCGCGCGCTCGCGCAATGGCTCCGCATCTGAATCCGGATGCGGAGTAAGCCCCACCGTTCAGAGCCCTCCTTTAGCTTTAAAAGCTCTCCTCCATTGCGGCAACCATTTCTCAGGCGCATAATTAGCAGGCTCATATTTTCAATTATTTGACCTGCGCGGCAGGCCAGTGGAATCCTATGCCCTCTGCTGATACCCCCATTAACTGGAAACGTAATCTCACCGTCACCTGGCTCGGCTGCTTTTTAACCGGCGCCGCCTTTAGCCTGGTGATGCCGTTCCTCCCGCTCTACGTCGAACAACTCGGCGTAACCGGCCATAGCGCCCTCAATATGTGGTCAGGGCTGGTTTTCAGCATTACCTTTTTATTTTCCGCCGTGGCCTCCCCCTTCTGGGGCGGTCTCGCGGACCGCAAAGGGCGCAAAATTATGCTGCTGCGCTCGGCCCTCGGTATGGCAATCGTTATGCTGCTGATGGGCCTGGCGCAGAATATCTGGCAGTTTCTGATCCTGCGCGCGCTGTTAGGTCTGCTCGGCGGATTTATTCCTAACGCCAATGCGCTGATAGCGACGCAAATTCCCCGTCATAAGAGCGGCTGGGCGCTGGGGACTCTCTCTACCGGGGCGGTCAGCGGCGCGCTGCTGGGGCCGCTGGCCGGCGGTTTCCTGGCCGATCACTGGGGATTGCGTACCGTCTTCTTTATGACGGCAGGCGTGCTGTTTATTTGTTTCTTATTTACCCTTTTTCTCATCCGCGAAAATTTTGTCGCCGTCAGTAAAAAAGAGATGCTCAGCGCGAAAGACGTTTTCACGTCGCTTAAAAATCCGAAGCTGGTGCTGAGTCTGTTTGTGACATCGCTGATTATCCAGGTGGCTACCGGTTCTATCGCGCCGATTTTGACGCTTTACGTGCGCGATCTCGCCGGCAACGTCAGTAATATTGCGTTTATCAGCGGCATGATAGCTTCAGTCCCCGGTATTGCCGCCCTGCTTAGCGCCCCTCGCCTCGGTAAACTCGGCGACCGTATCGGTCCGGAAAAGATCCTGATCGTTGCGCTGGTGATTTCTGTCCTGCTCCTGATTCCCATGTCGTTTGTCCAGACGCCGCTGCAGCTGGGGATCCTGCGCTTCCTGTTAGGCGCCGCCGACGGCGCGCTGTTGCCGGCAGTGCAAACGCTGCTGGTGTACAACTCCACCAGCCAAATCTCGGGCAGAATATTCAGCTATAACCAGTCGTTCCGCGATATCGGCAACGTCACGGGCCCGCTCATCGGCGCATCGGTTTCCGCCAACTACGGCTTCCGGGCAGTCTTTTTAGTCACCGCCGGTGTGGTGCTGTTCAATGCGGTCTACTCGACCCTGACCCTCGGTCGCTCCCGCCGCCCCCGGGCAACGGACAATCCGGGTTCCGGCACGCATTCGGTAAATTAATGTCCGTGTGGCGTTCACCTCCTTGACGCATTGCCAACCGCCTTCTATAGATTGAATCGTGTTCATTTCTATTCATCTTAGGAGGTTAGCCATGCCAAAGGATTCGATGTTCTATGCCACGCTTGAAGAAGCAATCGATGCAGCCCGCGAGGAGTTTCTGGCTAATAATCCCGATAGCGACGAAGAGAGCGCCAGCATTGAGCAGCTAAATATCCAGAAGTACGTACTCCAGGACGGTGATATTGCCTGGCAGGCCGAATTTTTCGCCGACGAGGATGAACAGGGCGAATGTCTGCCGGTCCTCAGCGGTCAGGCTGCGCAGAGCGTCTTTGACGGCGATTATGATGAGATTGAGCTTCGCCAGGAGTGGCTGGAAGAAAACACGCTGCATGAATGGGATGAAGGCGAGTTTCAGCTTGAACCCTCTCTCGATACCGAGGAGGGCCAGGCTGCCGCCGATGAATGGGATGAACGCTAATTAGTTATAGGGGCCGTGGCTGGCGTCAAGCGGCAGCAGTAGCGTATCAAACACCAGCGAAAAGGGCAGATCGAGAATAGTGATATAGCGCCATGCTGAATCACGAACATCCCACTGAACGCCGGGATAGTACTGGTTTCCATGGCCCTGGCCAGGCACTGTGCGGCTGATAATACTCCCGCAGCCGCTGAGAAACAGCGTCATTGCGATAACCAGTAAAACTCTCATCAACAACCTCGATTTTCAGGTAAAAAAATACCGGCACCATTGCCGGTATTTTCCTTAACGTACGGCTTACTTCGTTTTTAACGCCAGCGGATTCAACGTCAGCTGCTGATAGGCGCCTACCCACGAAGAGTATTTCTCCGGCGCGGCCCACACGCGATAGTGCAAGCGTGACATCGTGACCGGGTCGCTCAGCAATACCAGACGACGATCGCGGTTTAGTTTATCCGGCGTCTCGTTCAGCGCCTGCTCAACGTGACGTTCGCGGGCGATATCCAGAATATGCCCGTGACGGTGGCGCGCGGTGGCCATCGCCGTTGCCAGCGCGTTAAACGACGGGTTAAATACCGCATGCATAAAGCCGTCGTCCAGCGAACGCTGACGGTTAAGCGTCAGGTAAGCGTCAGTATCTTTAAGCACCTGCGGCGGGGAGTACTCTTCCGGGATCAGGAACAGCTTCCAGCGTTTAGTGCGCAGGCCGATGGTGGCGCGGCTGGAAATAGCCGACACGAACGGCGACAGAATCAGCGACACCACAATCGGCGCCAGCCAGAACAGGAAGCGCAGATCCAGCCATGCCATGCCCACCGCCCAGACCAGACCCAACAGCATCTGCGAGCCGTGACGCATAAAGGCTTCGCCCCACGGGGTAGAGTCGTCATCACGCTGCGGCGAGTTCCACACCACTTCCCAGCCGAGGAACGCGCTGACCACAAACACGGTATGGAACAGCATACGCACCGGCGCCAGCAGCACCGAAAAGAGCACCTCCAGCAGCAGAGAAAGGGTCACGCGGATAAATCCGCCGTACTCTTTTGGCCCTTTACACCACACCAGGATAATACTCAGCAGCTTCGGCAGAAACAGCAGCACCATGGTGGAAGCAAACAGGGCAATGGCCAGCTCCGGACGCCACTGCGGCCAGACCGGGAACAGCTGCCGCGGCTGCAGAAAGTACTGCGGTTCGGTCAACGCATGCACCACCTGCAGGGCAGTTGAGAGCGCAAGGAACATAAACCACAGCGGCGCCGACAGGTATGACATCACGCCGGTCAGGAACACCGCACGGTGAACCGGGTGCATCCCTTTAACCAGGAACAGGCGGAAGTTCATCAGGTTCCCCTGACACCAGCGGCGATCGCGTTTCAGCTCGTCCAGCAGGTTCGGCGGCAGCTCTTCATAAGATCCGGGGAGATCGTAAGCAATCCAGACCCCCCATCCGGCGCGACGCATCAATGCGGCTTCGACGAAGTCGTGCGACAGAATGGAACCCGCGAAGTTACCCTCACCCGGCAGCGGCGCGAGGGCACAGTGCTCAATAAACGGTTTCACCCGGATAATGGCGTTGTGTCCCCAGTAGTGCGACTCACCCAGCTGCCAGAAGTGCAGCCCGGCGGTAAACAGCGGGCCGTAGACGCGGGTGGCAAATTGCTGACAGCGAGCATACAGCGTATCCATGCCCGACGCGCGAGGCGATGACTGGATGATACCGGCATTCGGGTTCGCTTCCATCAGGCGCACCAGGCCGCTCAGGCACTCACCGCTCATGACGGAGTCGGCATCCAGCACCACCATGTAACTATACTGGCTACCCCAACGGCGGCAGAAATCATCAATGTTACCGCTTTTGCGCTTCACGCGGCGGCGGCGGCGGCGATAGAAGATCTGCCCTTCGCCCTGCACTTCGGCAATGAGCTCCATCCACGCCTTTTGCTCTGCCACGCAGATATCCGGGTTGTAGCTATCGCTCAGGATATAGACATCAAAGTGCTCGGCGTTGCCGCTGGCCTTTACCGACTCCCAGGTCGCACGCAGGCCGGCGAATACGCGGTCAACGTCTTCGTTGCAGATCGGCATGATCAGCGCCGTGCGATGCTCCGGGTTCAACGGCTCATTCCCGACGGTCGAGGCTGAGATACTGTACTTATCACGCCCGATGAGCAGCTGCAGGAAGCCCATCAGCGCGGTCCAGAATCCCGCTGAGACCCAGCAAAAAAGCACGGCGAACAGGATCAGGATCCCCGACTGCAGCACATAGGGCAGCAGCTGCATAAAGGAGATCCACAGGTTCTGCCCCACCATATCCGCCGGGTTAATCAGCGCCCAGCCCTGGTAGGGCAAAATGGTTTTCATATACCACGTCGCCACCACGGTCTGCGCCAGCGTCAGCAGCAGAAGAATGTAGCGGCGGATAGAGCCGACGGTACGCCATTTCTGCTCGCTCTCCTGCTCTTCCTGGCTGAGGCGAGAAAGATAGCGCGGCGTCACGTCGCGTCCGCGCAGCCGATCCCAGAAGCGCCCGACCGGGTTAGTCCGCCAGGGGTCCGGAAACATGGAGGAGCGTTTTGCTTTCGGCATGGCGTTGAGCTGAGTGCGCCCTTCGTCATCGTTAACCAGCTGGTTACCGGCCAGTGAATCTGGCCAGCTGTGCTCCAGCCGCGATTTTACCGACCCCAGCGGGGAGTCGTCTTCACGGTGGTAAACGTGATGTTCAGCGTCCAGTGCTTTATGTACGGCCTGCAGACTTGCGTCAGGTAACGCGCGTTTTTCTGCATCCGACAGCGGCAATGCGTCGATGTACTTCGTTATCTTATTCATTGGCAGGCAGCTGATAGCTCCAGGTTTCGCTCAGCGTCTGGTCGGTATTGACCAGGGCTGCGCGCATATCCGTGGTTTTCTTAGGATCTTTCACTTTGACGCGCAGGATCATACGCCAGCCTTTCGTTACTGGGTTGTAGCGCACGGTATTTTCGACGATTTCAGCGTTATCGCCGATGCTGGCCTGGGCAGTTACTGGCGTATCTGCGGGCAGCTTTTTCATCTCGGCGCCGGTGAAATCGACAATAAAGGCAATGGTGCCATCAGGCTGGCGGATCAGATTCGATTGCTTGACGTCGCCGGTAGAACGGCGGGTCTGCATAACGTAAGCGTTATCCGGCGCATGCAGTTTGTCTTCGTCACGGCTGAAAGTGATGGTGTATTTGAAGTTCATCTCTTTGCCGGGTTCCGGCAGCTGATCCGGCGTCCAGTAGGTGACGATGTTATCGTTGGTTTCATCGTTGGTTGGGATCTCGACCAGTTCGATTTTCCCTTTGCCCCAATCACCTTTCGGCGTAATCCACGCGCTTGGGCGCAGCTCGTAGCGGTCGTCGAGGTCTTCAAAACGCGAGAACTGACGGCCGCGCTGCAGCAGGCCAAACCCCTGCGGGTTTTCCATTGCGTAGCTGCTGACGGCCAGGTGTTTCGGGTTATTGAGCGGACGCCAGATCCACTCACCGTTACCGGCAAGAATGGACAGCCCGTTGGAGTCGTGCAGCGCCGGGCGGTAGTTGGTGGTCGGAGACGGCTGATGCGGCCCGAACAGGAACATGCTGGTTAACGGCGCCACGCCCAGTTTACCGACTTTGTCACGCAGATAGACCTTAGACTGCACGTCCACCACGGTATCGCGACCGGGCATGATCACAAAGCGATAGGCGCCGGTTGCGCGCGGGGAATCAAGCAGCGCATAAATCGTCAGGCGTTTATCGGTGGCTTTAGGGCGCTCAATCCAGAACTCACGGAAGCGCGGGAACTCTTCTCCGGACGGCAGCGCGGTATCGATAGCCAGTCCGCGGGCAGAAAGCCCATATACCTGGCCCTGACCGAGCACGCGGAAATAGCTGGCTCCGAGCATGCTGACGATCTCATCGTTCTTGTCTTTGCTGTTGATCGGATACAGAACCTTAAAGCCCGCAAAACCGAGGTCTTTAACCGTGTCTTTATCGTGCTGAACGTTGCCAAAATTAAAATAGTCCGGGCTATATTTAATTTTACGTACGCTGGTTGCCGTCACTTCATTAATGGTGACCGGCGTATCGAAATACATTCCCTGGTGATAAAACTCGAGCTTGAACGGGCTTTTCAGATTATTCCAATAGGCTTTGTCGTGATTAAACTGAATTTGCTGATAGTCCGCATACTTCATGTCGCGGAAGGCAGAGGGCAGGTTACTTTTAGGCGCTTCAAAGCCTTTGCCGGCTAACGTTTGTGCCTCTTTTGCGACGTCATCAATGCTGAATGCCCATGCAGATGAAGTACACAGGGACAACATTACGGCTGCGCTTAACCAACGCATTTTCATCATCTGTGGTTTATGTTTCATATAAGTAAGCACTTCCCCCTTTGTGTGCTTAAATCGATCCGATCTATTTTAATGGAAACTCAGGCATTCCGACAACATAATCCCTGCATTGTTCGGCATCGCGGCACAGGGAATACACAGTTACTGCCCCGTTTGCACTTTGCGTGCTTATCCTGGAGACAGTTAACCAGAGTTCATGTAGGGTTGCAGAGAATTTAAACGTTATCACGTTGAGTGATAAGACGAATTGTCTGAGAATGTAGTGATATTGTATGAATAATACTCCGGTACAGCGTGAATATTTTTTCGATAGCATCCGCGCCTGGCTGATGCTATTGGGCATCCCTTTTCACATTTCGCTCATTTACTCCAGCCACAGCTGGCATGTTAACAGCGCCGAGCCCTCGTGGTGGCTGACGTTATTTAACGACTTCATCCATGCCTTTCGCATGCAGGTCTTCTTTGTGATTTCCGGCTATTTTTCCTACATGCTTTTTCTGCGCTATCCGCTGAAAAAATGGTGGAAAGTACGCGTTGAGCGCGTCGGCATTCCCATGTTAACGGCGATCCCGCTCCTGACCCTGCCGCAGTTTATTATGCTGCAGTACATCAACGGTAAAGCGGATAACTGGCATACGCTGTCAGGCTATGACAAGTTCAACACCCTCGCCTGGGAGCTGATCTCTCATCTGTGGTTTTTGTTGGTGCTGGTGGTCCTGACGTCGCTGGGCGTGGTGATGTTCAAATGGCTGACGCGACCGCGTTCTGCCGCTGCGCCCACCTTTGGTGACACCGTCACATTAGGCCAGCTGTCGATGATTTTTCTCGCGCTGGGCGTGCTGTATGCGGTCATCCGCCGCACTATTTTTATCCTCTATCCGCCCATTCTCAGCAACGGTCTGTTCAACTTTATCGTGATGCAGACGCTGTTCTACCTGCCTTTCTTTATCCTGGGCGCCCAGACGTTTATTAACGCGCGGCTGAAGACGATGTTCACGACCCCCTCGCCGTGGTGCTTTGTGGCGGCTTTACTGGGATTTATCGCCTACCGACTGAATCAGCAGTACGGCTCGGGCGATGGCTGGATGTACGAAACGGAGTACGTGATTACGATGGTGCTGGGGCTATGGATGGTCAACGTGGTCTTTTCGCTTGGCCACCGTTTGTTGAATTTCCAGTCCGCGCGGGTGACCTACTTCGTCAACGCATCGCTATTTATCTACCTGGTGCACCACCCTCTGACCCTGCTCTACGGGGCATGGATAACCCCGGTCATTCAATCAAATACCCTTGGATTTATCACCGGGCTGGTTTTTGTTGTCGGGATTGCACTGGTGCTGTATGAAATTCATCTGCGGATACCGCTGTTGCGCTTTCTTTTTTCCGGAAAATTCCAGCAAAAGACGGCTAAGCCGCAAATTTCCGCCAGTTAAAACAGGGAGCTGCTGTGTGGAACGCACATAGCAGCGCTATTTTTGCGCAAACAACAGCTGAAAGACATCGCGGTACAGGCTCTCCATCGCCGCTTTATCTACCGTCGGAGCCGTCGCCAGGTCGCAACGGTATGCCGCCCCTTCCGTTAATATCGCGATAAATTCGCAGGCGACGCTAATTTGCTCCGCGGTCATCTCAGGATGGTAGTGGCGGGTAAGCCGTCCGCCCTCCTCTTTCAGGCGACGATCGGCCTGGATCATAATTTCACGCAGGCGCGGATTTCGGGACGCCTCGGCGTTAATTTCCATCAGCAGATAATTATCGTTTTTCGTAGACTCGGTCGCGGGGAGCACGCCGGCTAAAACTGAAGCCATGCGGGCTAAATCATGATTCCCGGCAACCATTTCGCCCACTCTGGCATTCACGATCTCGCTGACGATAACTTCGATGATCTCTTCTTTGCTGGCGAAAACGCGATATAGCTGGCCTACGCTAAGGCCAGCCTGACGCGCAATATCCGCTACGGAGGCGCCATGCAGGCCCTTTTCCGCGAAACATTTTTGTGCCGCGGCAACAATTTCCATCCGGCGAAGCCGTTGTTTTTGTAGAACCTTCCCTTCAGTCACCGATGACTCTCCCGTTATGATAGTTTCCCGTCTTCGCAGGAAACTATCATATCTTATTCTGATGGCCGAGTTGCGCGCGACTCGCCTCGAGTAATTGGGTATAGATGCCGGCGGTTTCGCTATCAAAACAAACGAAATAAACGCGCTCCAGCGGATTGTAGCGAGTGAGAAAGGCAGTTACCGTCCGCACGGCTATCTCCGCGGCGGCCTGTTTAGGGTAACCATATACGCCGGTGCTGATAGCAGGAAATGCGATGGATCGGTAATTATTTGCCGAGGCCAGCAGCAGGCTATTTTTGTAAACGTCAGCCAGTAATTCCGCCTCCTGCCTGTCACCGCCGTGCCAGACCGGCCCTACGGCGTGAATCACCGCGCTGGCGGGCAGATTTCCTGCCGCCGTAATCACCGCATGGCCCGGCGGACACTCTCCCTGCTGTTGCCGCACAACTTTACAGGCAGCCAGCAGTTCCGGCCCTGCCGCGCGGTGAATCGCCCCGTCCACCCCGCCGCCGCCAAGCAGCGACGGATTAGCCGCGTTGACGATAACATCGACCTCAAGCCTGGTAATATCGCCGAGAACCACTTCAGGTTGAACAGCCATTTCTCCTCCTGTCGGCATACGTCTTGAAAGGAATACAGGAGGATAATATGGCACGATAGCTCCCGGGGCGAAAGCCCGGGGGCAGAGGGTTACCGATAATCAACATCCAGAATGGCGAGGGTCCGTTGCGGATTAATATAGCGTAATTGCGCAGAACGGATATTTTCGTTGCGGATATTCCCTTTCTCAAGCTGCTGAGCGGAAATTTTAATCGTCTCCGCCCGCGGGCAATCCATAATAACCTGATTATTGATTGCATCGAGCTGGCAGGGTGCTTCCACCACCCGTCCGTAAAAATGGACGACGCCAGCCACGGTCTGTTCGGCGATCGCAGGGCTAATAAACGAGGGTAATATAAACAGGGCTGCAAGCGAAGCATATCTAATTGTTTTCATTATAAAACTCCTCTGCATATCGGTATAGCTACTGAAGAGCACCAGCCATCCATGAGTGCGACGAGTTAATTTTTTTTACTTCAATTTAATTATATTAACAATTTAAAAACAAAAAATATCATTTGTTTAAATGTGCTAACAAAATCGATTCACTAACTCCCGGTACAGTTAAAGTTGCGGATATATAAGGAAAAACAAAATGGCGGGAAGATTTATGATGAGGTAATACTTGGCAGCAAAAACAGCCAAAGAGCCCGACGGGCTCTTTGGTGATGAAAAGTGGGATAAGTTAAAAAGATTCGCGACTTTGATTAGCCAGAGATTTATTTTTCTCCGCCCGGGTCGCCAGCCACAGGCCGCTATTTTTCATGGCATAGCCAAATACCAGGCCCAGCGCGAGTGAAGGCACAACTAAACGCCAGTCGCCGCCGGCGGCAAACGTCGCACACGCGCCGATAAAAGTACCCGGCACAAAAGAGAGAATCAGCTGACGCGCCTGGATACACATCAAAAACGCCACGACGCCGGTCATGATATAGCTAACCACTTCCAGCTGCGGCGCCAGCGCGCTACCGTGAATAATCACCAGCGCCCACACCACGCCGCTCATGACCGTACAGGTCGAAATAAGCAGCCCTTTTAACCCACCTTGCGGACAGGCAAAGTAAGCCGTACAGCCGAGGAAACCTGCCCAGCTCAGCAGACCCAATGCGACCGCCACCCATCCCCAGATACCGGAGAGAATGCCCGTCGTTAATGCGATTGCGAAGAGTATGTTCATGGCGCGTATCATAGCAGAAACGCGCCCGTCAAATGCGACACAGAACACACTAAATGAAATTCAGAATGTTTTGTTGCAACTAAATTGTGACTTTAATCACAATTTATTGCTCATTTTCTTCCTGCAGCTCATCCCACATGGCGGAGAGGGCTTCACGAGTCAGCGGGGCCATGGCGCGCCAGAACGGCGTGGTTGCATGGGCTTCAACTTTGCCCAGGAACTCGCCGCACCACGGCAGAATATACTCAGCGAAAAGGGTTTCCAGAACGTCGCTTTCATCTTCCGGCGCGTGATCTTCCAGCCACGAAGCGGCCAGCAGCAAGGAGCCTAAATGATCCGCCGCGCCCTCCCCCGTGGGGACACCATGCGCGCTGAGGAAAGTACGAACGTCAGCTTCCGTAGCGCCTTCTACCCATGCGCTACGGTAAGGCGCCACGCGGCACTCTTCACCGACAAACAGCGCGTTGTATTCGGCGGCCAGAGACGGCATATCGCAGCTTTTTTGCAGACGCTCCAGCAGTTCATCCTGCTCCAGCGGCCAGCTCGCTGCCAGCTTCCCTTCGCGAATAAGGGTAAACAGCGGCACCAGCAGCGGGTCCTGCGGCTGACGATAATAGAGAGAGCCCAGCACGCGGCAGAGGATTGAAAACTCGTTCATTCATTTATTCCAGTTATTCAAATTAAAGTTCAGCAAACTCAGGAATCGCAGGCATCCCACGCGATTCAAGAAAATTAAGCAGACGCCGCGGCGTCACGTTAAGAATTCGCTCTTCCGGAAAATCAACAGCATCGAGGATTTTGCGACATTCGCTAAATTCACCAAGCGTGAATGCCGTATGGGAATCCGAACCCAGCGCAACCCAGCCGCCGGCATCGCGTACGGCCGCGGCAACGGCACGGCAGTTATCTTCGCTGCCAATGCGCGACGAAACAAAGGATGAGTTATTGATTTCCAGCGCCACGTGGTGCTTCGCCGCTGCCGCGGCAATGGCCGGGATATCAACGGGAAACTTAGGATTACCCGGATGGCTAATGATATGCACCGCGCCGCTCGCTATCGTGGCGATCATCGCTTCGGTATGCGTTGCTTTATCCTTTGGAGGGAACACCGGCTCGTGAAAACCGGCAATGATCAGGTCCAGCGAGTTGAGCATCGGGCCGGTACAGTCAATTTCGCCCTGGGTATTTTTGATATTGGCTTCGATACCGCGCAGAATACCAACGCCCTCCACCAGCCGCGGCCAGATACGCATATTAATAAAATGCCAGTAGTGAGGCGCATCGGCCATATCGGGCCCGTGGTCGGTAATGGCAAAGAGTTTGATCCCCTTGCGCTTTGCTTCTGCAATATAATCGTGCAGGGTACTGTAGGCGTGGGTGCTGGCGACGGTATGCATGTGCAGGTCAACAGGATACATCACAATCTCCTTCTCTGTTTGTGGCAAGAATAGCAGGAATCTGCGCCTGTGATCAGCAAAAACCCCGCTCACGCGGGGCTGTCGCTTAGTATCCCAGCTGGCGATCGACCTGCCCGCTGACCGTTTCACCTCGTTCTAACTGACCGATGGTTTTGGCGATATAAGCCATGGCTTCCAGAGGCCGGGTGACGGCGGCAACATGCGGCGTCATCGCCACTCGCGGATGCCGCCAAAGCGGGCTCGCTTCAGGCAGCGGTTCGCGGCTGTACACATCCAGCATCGCGCCTTTCAACTTGCCGCTATTCAGCGCGTCCAGCAGATCGTCTTCCACCACATGAACACCGCGAGCCAGATTCAGCACGTAGCTGTTATCCGGCAGCTGCGCCAGGCGCGCGCTATTAATAATTCCAACGGTTTCCGCCGTGTTGGGCAGCAGGTTTATCAGCACTCGTGTTCCGTTGAGGAACGCATTCAGCTCCTCTTCTCCAGCAAAGCTGGTGACCTGCGGCCAGGATTTGCGGCTGCGGCTCCAGATGCGTAACGGAAAACCCCAGCTTTGCAGGGCTTCGGCCACTTTCGCGCCAAGCACGCCCGCGCCCATAATGCCGATGGTGAAATCTTCACGCTGATACTCCTCCAGCGGCTGCCACCGCGCCTCTTGTTTTAATGCCTGATAGTCATCAAAACGACGGAACCAGTGCAACACCTGGCTCACCGCGTATTCTTGCATCTGCAGCCCCATGCCGGTGTCTTCCAGACGGAACAGCGGAGTTGACAGCGGCAGCATTTCCGGGTGTTCCCGCAGTTTGCTGAGGATTGAATCGACGCCGGCGCCAAGGGCAAAGACGGCTTTAAGCTGGCGGCCCTGGAGCATTTCTACCGGCGGATGCCAGACCAGCGCATAGTCAGCGGGTTGATTATCTCCGGGTTTCCACTCGCGGACGCGCGAGCCGGGCAGCTGTTTTTCCAGTTCCGTAATCCAGAAAGGGGTGTCGAACGTGGGGTGGTAAAAGATGATATCCATAAAGGCTCCTGATAGCCGACGCTGCTGGCAGGTTAGGTTAGCGTCGCGTTTTACTCGTTGTTTTCTATTGGATTGCCAGCATAGCAAATTTCATTCGCCGAGCGTGCGAAAAAGGGAATGGCGATAAAAAAATCGATTTTCGCCCATTTAGGGAGCAAGTTGCTTGAAGTTTGGCTAAACGCGCGATTTTTTAAAAAAGTTGATTGACGGGAGATACGTATTTCCCTAAATTAGCGCCCGTTCCCGGCAACAACGGGAAAGACAATATGGTGAGGTGTCCGAGTGGCTGAAGGAGCACGCCTGGAAAGTGTGTATACGGCAACGTATCGGGGGTTCGAATCCCCCCCTCACCGCCATATTTTAAGAAGAGCTCGTACGCAAGTACGGGCTTTTTTTTCGCATATAGCACCCCGTCCGGTAGCCCGGACAGATGCGCAGCATCGCCTCCGGGAAATTCTGCTACTCCATGCTCTTCTCCCGGGGGCTGCGCGATGCGCGTGCCCGGGCTACAGTACCGCAGATTGCCGATAGCCCGTAGCCCGGGTAAGGCGTTTACGCCGCAACCCGGGGAATATGCCGTGACGCGGTATTGCTGTGGCTTCTTCCCGGCTTGCGCTGCGCTTAGCCGGGCTACCGGGCCGCAGATTGCCGGTAATCCGAGCCCGGACAGGCGCATCGCGCCGCCGCCGGGATTGTGGCAAATGCTAATCCTCTTCCATCCGCTGATACTCTTCGCTGAGAAAATCCACCAGCGCCCTGACCGAGGGGAGTAATCCGCGACGAGAGGCAAACACCGCATGGATCACCTCCCTGCGCGGTTGCCACTCATCGAGGACAACCACCAGCTCTCCGGCGGCCAACTGATCGCGCACCATTAATAAAGGAAGCTGTACCACCCCAACGCCGGCAATGGCCGCTTCACGGAGCGCCAGCATATCCGTGGTGACCAGCCGGGGAGTAAAGTAGATTTCCGCCCTTGCCCCCTCCGGGCCGGTCAACTGCCACTTATGCTGATGCTTGCCCGCCCCCAGGCTTAACCCCGGCCAATCGCTTAGCGCTGAAGGAACCTGAGGCTGCCCCTGCCGCTCCACCAACCGTGGGCTGGCGACCAGACGGTGCCCGCGATCGGCCAGAACACGCATCACCAGATCGCTATCTTCTATCGGCCTTGGACGTACGCGAATCGCGACGTCGACGCCCTCTCCAACAACATCAACGCGTCGGTTAGTCGCTTCCAGCTGCAGATTCACGCCCGGATAGCGCACCATAAACCGTGCCAGCATCGGCCCGATATGCGCATGCAATAGCGTTACCGGGCAGGTCAGCTTTACGCTCCCGCGCGGCTCGGAACGCAGGGTTTCCACCGCCTGTTCTGCCGCTTCCGCCTCGATCAGCATCGCTTTGCAGTGCTGATAAAAGGTCAGGCCAACTTCCGTTACCGCAAACTGCCGGGTTGTACGTTGAATCAAACGGACGCCGAGGCGTTCTTCTAGCTGGGCGATACGACGGCTCAACTTGGATTTGGGTTGATCGAGCGCCCTGCCCGCCGCGGCAAAACCACCGTGATCGATCACCTGTACGAACCAGGCTAAGTCATTGAGATCCTGCATCCTTCCCCCATCGTTCCATTTTTAGAACAGTATAGGTCATTTTTGCTATCTAGCGGACTATTAGTGGCGAATATATGCTTATTCACATCAGAAACAGCTATTCAGGAGACTGCCATGAAACAAATTACAGGTATCTACACCGCACCTTCACAGCACTGGGTAGGCGATGGTTTCCCGGTTCGCTCAATGTTCTCTTACCAGACGCATGGCGAACAGCTAAGCCCCTTCCTGCTGCTCGACTACGCAGGCCCCCATCACTTCCCGGCGGGGACAGGCAAACGCGGCGTCGGCGAACATCCGCATCGCGGATTTGAAACCGTCACCGTGGTCTATTCCGGCGAAGTTGAACATCGTGACTCTACCGGCAGAGGCGGCGTCATTGGACCGGGCGATGTGCAGTGGATGACCGCAGGCGCCGGGATCCTGCATGAAGAGTTCCACTCGGCGGAATTTACCCGTACCGGCGGCGAGCTGAAGATGATTCAGCTCTGGGTCAACCTCCCGGCGAAAGACAAAATGACGCAGCCGGGATACCAGAGCATCACTGCTGATGTGATTCCTGACGTTGAGCTGCCGAATAATGCGGGCCATATGCGGGTTATTGCCGGGCGCTACGGAGATATTGTCGGCCCTGCGCACACGTTTTCTCCGCTTAACGTCTGGGACCTGCAGCTTAACCAGAGCCAGGAAATCACGCTGCATCAGCCTGCCGGCTGGAGTACGGCGCTGGTCGTTCTGGAAGGTGAAGTGGTGGTGAACGGCGAGGGTAGCGCCCGCGAGGGTCAGCTGGTGGTGCTCAGCCAGAAAGGAGAAGCGCTCCACCTCTCGGCCAGTAGCAACGCAAAAGTACTGCTGATGGCCGGTGAACCGCTGCAGGAGCCGATCGTGGGCTACGGCCCCTTTGTGATGAATACCAAAGCACAAATCGCGGAAGCGGTTCGTGATTTTAATAGCGGCCACTTCGGCCAAATCTGATATTGAATGAGGTGAATAATATGTCTACCCCAGCTAACTTTAATGGTTCTCGTCCGGTTATTGATGTCAATGATACCGCCATGCTGCTGATTGACCACCAGAGCGGTCTGTTCCAGACCGTGGGTGATATGCCGATGCCGGAGCTGCGGGCGCGCGCCGCCGCGCTGGCGAAGATGGCTTCATTAGCCGGGATCCCGGTGATCACCACGGCGTCAGTGCCGCAGGGACCAAACGGCCCGCTGATCCCTGAGATTCATGCGAACGCGCCCCATGCGCAATATATTGCGCGTAAAGGAGAGATTAACGCGTGGGATAACCCGGAATTTGTTGCCGCAGTAAAAGCAACCGGGCGTAAAACGCTGATTATCGCCGGTACCATTACCAGCGTCTGCATGGCGTTCCCGTCCATTGCCGCCGTCGCCGATGGCTATAAGGTTTTTGCCGTCATTGATGCTTCCGGTACCTATAGCAAGATGGCGCAGGAAATCACCCTCGCCCGCGTCGTCCAGGCTGGCGTCGTACCGATGGATACCGCAGCGGTTGCTTCTGAACTGCAGCGCACCTGGAATCGCCCGGATGCCGCTGAGTGGGCCGAGGTGTATACCAAGGTCTTCCCGGCATACCAGCTGCTGATTGAGAGCTACTCCAAAGCTCAGGACGTGGTGAAGAATAACGAACAGCTTGATTCACAGCGTTAAAATGACTGCCCCGCCGTGCTACGGCGGGGCAGTGTTCATTGCTTAACCGAACGATAGCGAAAGCATAAATACTGCTTGACCGTTTTAGCGCAACTCCCTATAGTAGCGCCCCGTTGCCCACCCAAGGTGAGCGACAAAACAATATGGTGAGGTGTCCGAGTGGCTGAAGGAGCACGCCTGGAAAGTGTGTATACGGCAACGTATCGGGGGTTCGAATCCCCCCCTCACCGCCATATTTTAAGAAGAGCTCGTACGCAAGTACGGGCTTTTTTTTCGCATATAGCACCCCGCCGGGGGGGATGAGAAGCCCCGACCGGGGTTCGACAACTGGCGCCAGCCAGTTGGACAGATGACGAGCCTGCGAGGAATCTGCCCCGACAAAATTGCCGGGAGCAATTTTGAACAGCGCCTGCGCTGGCCCCGCAGGGGCGAGGCCCAGGGACGGGCCGAGTAACGGCGAGCGCAGCGAGTCAATCCCCCCCTCACCGCCATATTTTAAGAAGAGCTCGTACGCAAGTACGGGCTTTTTTTTTCGCCTGTTGCACCCCGACCGGGGTCGCCCCCGGCCATCCAGTGTTATTAAGCGGCGGGACGTTTTTCCCGGTATCCTCCCCTCTCCAGCAGCAGGCTAAAGGACGCCGGCAGCACGGTTAACGTGACGAGCGTCGCGACAATCAGCCCGCCAATGATGGCATACGCCATCGGTCCCCAGAATACCTGATGAGAGATGGGGACCATACCCAGTATCGCGGCGCAGGCGGTCAGAAATATCGGCCTGGCCCGGTGCTCTGCGGCGGCAATAATAGCGGCATCGCTTTCCATGCCCTGGGCCAGATTGCCGTCGACTTCAGTGATAAGTATCACGGCATTGCGGATAATCATCCCCGCCAGCGCGATGACGCCGAGCAGAGCCACAAATCCCATTGGCGTGTCCCCCGGCAGCATAGCCATAACAATCCCCGGCAAGCCGAACGGGGCCATGAACAGAGCCAGCAGCATACGGGAATAGCGCCGCAGCTGAAGCATCAGCAATAACAGCATAATGCCGAGGGTGACGGGTAAAATATTCAATACCGAGCTGTTGCCTTTTTCGGACTCCGCGACCACTCCGCCTTCGACAATGCTGTAACCGGTGGGTAAACCCGCGCGCAGTTGATCCACCGTCGGGCGCAGACCGTTCGATACGCCTTCTGCCCGCATTCCCGGCGCGAGGTCGGTTTGTACGGTGATAAACGGCAATCGTTGCCGACGCCAGAGCACCGGATCGTCCACTCCCCAGGTCGGCGTGGCCACCGCGCTGAGGGGAACTTTTTCTCCACCGGGCCCTTCAACCGTCAGCGATGACAGGGTGGCAAGATTCAATCGCTCGCTGTCGTTCGCCCGCAGCACCACATCAACCAGCCGGTCATTGTCTCTCAGCGATGTGACCGTCGTGCCTGACCAGACGGTATTAAGCGTCTGCGCCAGGCTCTGCGATGACACGCCCGCCGCCCGCGCGGCAGTCTGGTTCACCTGCAGGACGATGGTTCTCTCCGGCTCGCCGGCGGTCTGGTTTACCTCCCGGGTTAACGGCGAGCGCCCTATCGCCTCGGCCAGACGCCCGGCATACTCTCTGACCTTGAGATAATCCGGCCCGCTGACCCGGTATTTGATCGGCCAGCCCACCGGAGGCCCTAGCTCCAGAGGAGAAACGCGCGAAGTCAGATCGCTGAATTGCGTGGTCAGCAGCGTGTTTAACTGTTCCCGCAGGCGGTCGCGGGCGGCCAGGTCTTTCGCCACCACCACCAGCTGCGCCGTATTTTCATTATCCAGCAGAACATCCATCGGCAGATAAAAGCGGATGGCGCCCGCCCCAATATAGGTCGAATAATGGTCAATGTTGCGATTCCCGGCGAGCGCCCTTTCCAGCCTCTCCGTTTGTTTCTCCGTTTCCGTCTGCGAAGCATTGGCCGGAAGCGTCAGGCTGACCAGCAGCTCCGGGCGATCAGATGAAGGGAAAAACTCCCCCTGCATAAACGTGGTCCCGTACACCGACAGCCCCAGCGCGGCCAGCGCAATCCCCAGGGTGGCAAGCCGGTGGCGCAGCACCGTACGCAGAAGTCGTCCATATCCCCGCGCCATGCGGCCCGGGCCTGCGGCACGATGTTTCAGCTTTTCCGGCAGCAGCCACGTTCCGGTCAAAGGGGAGAACAGAATCGCCACGACCCATGAATTCAGAAGCGCCATCAGCACCACGGCAAACAGCGAAAAGCAGTATTCGCCCGCGCTGGATGAGGCAAAACCGACGGGAATAAATCCGGCAATCATGACCAGCGTACCGGTCAACATCGGAAATGCCGTGGTTTGGAAAGCGTACGTCGCCGCCTGCCGTCGCGTATCGCCGGCCTCAAGCCGGGATACCATGGTTTCCACGGCGATCATGGCATCATCCACCAGCAGCCCTAGCGCAACGATCAGGGCCCCGAGAGAGATGCGCTGTAGACCAATGCCTGCCAGCATCATCCCGGTAAAGGTCATCGCCAGCACCAGCGGGATCGCCGCGGCCACCACCAGCCCGGCCCTTAATCCCAGCGAGACAAAAGAAACCGCCAGCACAATCAGCACGGCTTCCACCAGTACCCGGACAAATCCGCTTACGGCGCCGCTGACCACCGCCGACTGGTCAGCCACTTTAACTATCTCGATGCCGTGCGGTAGCCCGGCGCCGATGGCGCGCATTCTGTTATTCAGCGTCTCGCCAAAGCGCAGCATATTGCCCGTCGGCGCCATGGAAATCGCCAGCCCAACGGCAGGACGTCCGTTAACGCGAAACGCCGCTGAAGGCGGTTCGGCCGCGCTTCTTTCAATCGTGGCAATATCGGTCACGGGAAGATAGCGATCGTTGATGTGCAGGATGACGGCGCGCAGGCTCGCTTCGCTCCTGAGGGCCCCGCTGACGTTTAGCGTGATATTCTCCTGCCCGGTGCGCAGGGTTCCTGCCGGCGCCACGGCATTCTGGGCCTTCAGAGCGTCCGCAACCTGCTGAATGGTAAGCCCCATACCGGCCAGCCGGGCGGGCGAAAAAGCGATGACTATCTGCTCCTGCGGCTCGCCAAGGAGGACCGTTTTGCCGATATCCGGCACGGACATCAGTTCACGGCGGATCGTCTCCACCCGCTGTCGCACCTCTTCAAGGCTATATCCGTCAGGGATAAATCCGTAAATGGTGCCGTACGTGTCGTCAAACTCATCGTTCACGCTCGGTCCCTGCGCGCCTTCCGGCAGCGATGGCGCAATATCCTGCATTTTTTTGCGGATCTGGTACCAGATCGCCGGGACGTTGTGCGCCGGGGTGTCATCGCGGAGATTAATATAGATAACCGTTTGCCCGGCTCGGGTTTCACTTTCGATATAATCGAGCCAGGGCATTTCCTGTAATTTTTTCTCCAGGACATCCGTCACCAGATGCGTGGTATCCGTTACCGACGCGCCCGGCCACTGCGCCGAGACTACCGCCGTTTTGATAGTGAAAGCCGGATCTTCATTTCGCGGCAGCAGCGTATAGCTGAGCGAACCGATAACCATAATCAGCAGCATAAAGAAACTGACCATTTGCGGGTTTTCCAGCGCCCATGCAGAAAGGTTAAAGCGATTTTTTGACGGCGCTATTTTCACGGCAGCCTCTCTCCGGCGACGACTTTTTCGCCCGGGCGCAGTTTGCTAACGCCGGCGGTAATAACCCGATCGCCGGGCACAAGGCCGGAGGCGATGATCGCGGAAGAAGCCGTGTAGCTGGCGAGAACGACAACGCGCAGCTGCGCCTGCATCTGCGGGGTAATCACAAAGACGGCCGGTTTATCTCCGCAGCGGCTCAGCGCAGAAGCCGGTATGGCGTACCCCGTCGAGCCTGATGACGGCAGCCTTACCGTGACGCTGGCGCCCAGCGCCATCGCGGCGGGCGGTTTCTTGAGCGTTGCCCTGACGCGCCATGTCCGGGTCTGGGGATCGGCCTGTGGGCTAATATCACGCAAAACAGCATAGGCCTTCACCCCGGCATCGCTGAGCAAAGCAACCTGAAATTCTTCCGCCCTTTGCGCCTCAACCTTAGCGGGATCCGGGATATCAAACACCACATCGCGCGCCTGACCCGCCGCCAGCGTCACCACCGTCTCTCCGGCGCTGACCACCTGACCGGGAGAGGCGCTGACCGCCGTGATAACCCCCTCACCCGGCGAAGTAAGACGCGTCCAGCCCAGGCTTTCCCTGGCGTTGCGCAAGGCGGCCTCGCTGCTCTTCACCCGGGCGCTGGCGACCAGCCAGTCCGCCTGCGCGCTGTCCAGCTGAGAGCGGGCGATTGCGCCCGTGGCGATGAGCTTCTGCATGCGGTTAACGTTCAGCGCGGCGACCCGGGCGGTCGCTCGGGCGCTCTCATCGTCAGCCGTCGCGCTGTCCAGCTGATTTCGCGCGCTGGTCTCTTCAAGCGTCGCCAGCAGCTGCCCGTAGTTGACCCGATCGCCGACATCCACCGCGCGCGTCAGCATCCTGCCCGCCGTACGAAAGCTCAGGGCCGTCTCATCATGCGCGTGGATTTCGCCCGTTCTTTCCAGAGCGGGAAGCGTCGCCGGGGAACCCACCACCACGTAGCGCACCGGGCGGGCCGGCGCGGGCTTTTCGGCGCTTTTATCGCCGCAGCCCACAAGCGGTACGATCATCAGGACCAGTACGATCGGCGGCAACAGCGCAAACCAGGATAGCGTCCGTTCTGCGCCGAGCAAAGCGGACACGCACTGACGAAGGGAAAGAACTAACTCATATAACATAAACGCCACTCCGTTCGGGAAATGGCGCCATTACATGACACATTCATCGAGAATGGCTCGATGTTGTGTCAAGGGATTATCAAGGCAGGCTGTTTTCTTCTGTGGCGGGAGCGTACGGCAGAACAACGCGAATCTGCAGACCGCCGCTCGCCGGTAGCGACGCGCTGATGCGCCCCCCGTGCGCCACGCAGATAGCGCGCGCAATGGATAATCCGAGGCCGCTGCCGCCGGAGTGTCTGGCGCGGGACGCCTCCTCGCGGGTAAAACGTTCAAACATATCCGGTAAAAAATGCCTCGCCACGCCGGGCCCGTCATCGACAAAATCAATGGCGTAAGCGCCCTCGCCGCGGCGCAACGTAATTGCCAGATGTCCCCCCCTGCGCCCGTAGCGTACGGCATTTTCCATCAGTACGCTAAATACCTGGCCCATGCGAAAAGCATCGCCGCGGAAGGGACAGGACGGCGATGGCTGAATGGCGATCGTCACGCTCTGCGCGTCCGCCTGCGGCGTTAACCATGCGGCTCGCTCCTGAAGGAGCTCATCCAGACAAAATGGCCGCTCATCGAGCACCAGATTGCCGGCATCCGCCAGGGAAAGCAGATGCAGCTCATCGGTCAATCGATTCAGATGCTGGAGTTGTTTCATCACCATCTCCAGCTGCTGCGGCTGGGTATCAAAAACGCCATCCAGCATGCCCTGCAGACGGCCAATCGCCGCCGTCAGCGGGGAGCGAAGCTCATGCGCCATCGCAACATGCGAGGCGCGGAGTTCTTTATCATAGCGGGCCAGCTGGCCGGTCATTTTGTTAAAGTCGGCAGCAAAGCGGATCATTTCCGCTGGCGCGTCCTCAATCAGCTCCGCCTGGCGGCCAAATTGCCCCCCGGTGACGTCCTTCGCCGCATCACGAAGACGGCTGAACTGCAGCGAGAGTGGACGGGCGTAGCGGAGCCCCATAACGACAATGAAGGGGATCATGACCAGCACCAGCACCGCCACGGTCACCCAGTCCGCCGAGGCGATAGAGGGCGTGGAATAGCTCAATCCCCACCAGGTATCGACAATCTGATGAAAACGCGCCGGGTTGGCCTCCGGATTGCGGCTGAGCGCAATGAATTCCTCCCGCAAAGCGGGCGGCATTTTGTGCATGATCCAATAGTTCTGCACGGCGAAACGCAGCCACATACAGGTGGCGATAACCATCACGCTGCCGATGGCCAGTGCCAGAATGCGCCCGCAAATCCAGCGCCAGAGAGAGGAGTGACGGGTCTTCATCATGGCTGTCTGAACCTGTAGCCCACGCCGCGAACGTTGACTAGCACCCCGGATACCCCCGCCCCCTCCAGTTTTTTACGCAGGTTATAAATATGCGTATCCACCACGCGCTCAAGCGCTTCGCTCTCAGGAAGGCAGCGCTCCAGCAGATACTGTCGCGAAAAGGGACGGACGGGGGCGCGCATCAGCGTAGCCAGAAGCGAAAACTCGGTCGGGGTAAGATCGAGAACATGGGCAGGTTCCCCCGGATTGCTGACGGTCGCGACGATGGCAGCGACGTCCACCTCCAGCCCCTGCCAGCGCAGAATGTCTTCCTGCGTCTCCGCTTTGCGGCTCCGCCGGAGCACGGCCTGAACTCGCGCCACCACTTCACCGGGATGATAGGGTTTCACCACATAATCGTCGGCGCCATAGCGCAGCGCGCCAATACGATCGGGCATATCCCCCATCGCGGTAACCATAATCACCGGCACATCGCTTTTCCGCCGCAGGCTGGCCAGCACCTCGGTCCCGTTCAGTCCGGGCAGCATCACGTCCAGCAGAATCAGATCGGGTTTCCAGCGCTGCGCCATATCCAGTCCGGCGAGGCCATCCACGGTGACCGCCACATCATAGTTTTCCCGGCGTAAATAGGCCTCAAGCACCCCGGCCGCATCGGCGTCATCTTCAATTATCAACACTCTTCTGGACAACATCTGTTCACCTTGACCGTTTCTTAACACTATCCCGACCGTTCATTGATTCAGCAAAACCATACTGCACCGGCATTCTGCGGCGCGTCCTTATCGACGGCGCCCGCGTCCACGTGGAGAACAGTATGATAGCCAGAAAAATTTCGCCGTATATGGTCGTGCCGTTTTTAATGGCGATAACACCCGGCGCGCGTGCCGATGAAGCCGCCGCGCCTTCCGATGGGCTGACTATCGGGGTGGGCGGAAAATACGCGCCTCGTTACAGCGGCTCTGACAAGCAGAGTTGGCAGGTGGTTCCCGTACTACAGGGGCGGAAAGGCGCTTTCTTTATTGATAGCCAAAAAGGCATAGGCTATGACCTGGCTGGCGACAGCGGTCTCTACTTCGAGCACACGCTCGGTTATGACCTCGGGCGAGCGGAAAAAAACTCAGGCTGGCGCGATGGGGCGAATACGCTGAAGGGGATGGGTAATATTAAAGCCACCATGAATACCGCCTTCGCCGTCGGCTGGTCGGTCACGCCGTGGCTCACCGTTGAAGGTAAGGCTACGCTTCCGCTTACCGACGCCCAGGGCGTGCATTATCAGACCTCCGCAACCCTGCTGCTGCTCCAGAACTCGCAGGACACCGTTGCCTTACAGTCCGCCGCGCTGTTTGGCGACGGCCGGTACGCCAATACGTTTTACGGGGTCGACCAACGGCAGAGCGCCCGTTCCGGCTATCGCCCCTATCGCGCACCCGGCGGATTTTACGGCATCGACAACGCGCTGACCTGGAGCCATCAATATGACGAGCATTGGGGTTCCACGCTCAGCGCCGGCTATACCTGGCTCGGAGAACACGCCGCTGACAGCCCGATAGTCTCACGGCGCAATGAAGGTTCCGTAACTGCGGCAATCACCTGGACATTTTAATCGATCCCGCGCTCGTCCAGACACCCACCGCGTCAGTTGATTAAAAAAGCCTGAAGCGCTGTTCACGTGAATGATAAGCTTCTGCAGCGTTACATTTAAATGTTAAGGAAGGAAAATGAGCACCATTGCCGTTGTTGTTCTGACTTACGTTAAACCGCTTGATCAGGTAGACGCCCAGCTTGCTGCGCACGTGGAATGGCTTAAGCAAGGCTATGCTGACGGAATATTTCTCGCTTCGGGGCGTAAAATCCCCAGGTCCGGCGGCGTGATTCTGGCTAAAGGCGATGATATGGATGGGCTGCAAAACTGGCTGAGCCAGGATCCATTTCAGCAATCGGGCGTAGCGAAAGTCGAGATCGTTCCTTTTGAAGCCACGATGGCCGCTCCTTCACTGCAGGCTCTTCTGTAGTGCAGCAAAAACAAAGCCCGGTCACCCGGGCTTTGCAGACGCAGAATAACTCAGTAGTAGGCTTTCAGCGCGCGCTGGCAAAGCGTTGAGCGCACGCAATCATCGGTTGTAAAGCGCACAATACCCACCATCTCATCCTCTTCAAAACGCGCCAGCGCATCGGTCAGACCCGACCGTACGCCTGAAGGTAAATCGCACTGGGTAATGTCGCCGTTGACGATAACCGTCACGTTCTCCCCGAGGCGGGTCAAAAACATCTTCATTTGCGCAGCGGTCACGTTCTGGGCCTCGTCCAGAATCACCACCGCATTTTCAAATGTACGTCCGCGCATATAGGCGAACGGCGCGATTTCCACCTTGCCGATTTCCGGACGCAGGCAGTACTGCATAAAGGAAGCCCCTAGCCTTCTCACCAGCACGTCATAGACCGGTCGGAAATAGGGAGCAAACTTCTCGGCGATATCTCCCGGTAAGAAGCCGAGATCTTCGTCGGCCTGCAGAACGGGACGGGTAACAATAATTCTGTCCACATCCTTATGGATCAGGGCTTCAGCTGCTTTTGCCGCGCTAATCCAGGTCTTACCGCACCCGGCCTCGCCCGTGGCGAAGATCAGCTGTTTATTGTCGATGGCATTCAAATAATGCGCCTGAGCGTCATTGCGCGCTTCGATTGGCGATGCGTCGCGGCTATCCCGCGCCATGCCAATGGCTTCTACGCCACTCATTTGCACAAGCGATGTGACCGATTCTTCTTCGCGCTGCTTATGGCTTCGCGAATCCTGTCTCAGCACACGTTTGGCCTCACGACGAGCTCTGGTCACTGCTTTTTGTCTTCCCATGGATAGCACCTTGCGTTGTTGGTTTACATCACACGCGCCACGATCGACGCGATTATGCGCACTAACGATTGAGGTTTGGCTTCCTTGTAAGCCATTGCTTGCCTGACGAATTGGCAGAGGGTCACGGCTACGCGCACCGGTAACCTTGCCTGGGTTCTGGTTTTCTTTGATAGAGGAGGAGGATTTTGCGGTGTGAAAATCGCGGCCGGAAGTTGGGCTCCCGTGCTGATAAGTACGGTCTGGGGTTTGACGTTTTCCGTTACAGCAATCGGGCATTCGCGATCTCCATAATGAAACGAGACTACTGCCGAGAACTACCGCGCCTGTAATAAGTACATCAGAAATAATTCTAAGCGCAACTTATTTTTCACACACAGACAACAAATAATTCTCATCGCAGCTGAGGAGAGTTTCCGACTATAAGATTACAGAAAAATGAAACAAGGCAGGAAATACAAAAAATGAATGGAAAAACAGCAGAAAACGCCCTGCCCTTGCGGGCAGGTACGTCAGGCTTCGAGCAGCGATTGCCCGAGATAATGCCGATCGTCGATAACCCCCGGCAGAACAAAGAAATAGCCGCCGCCAATGGGCTTCACGTACTCCTCCAGCGCTTCTCCATTCAGGCGCTTTTGCACCGTCAGGAAGCCTTTTTGCAGATCGTGCTGGTAGCAAACAAACAGCAGCCCCATGTCCAGCTGACCGGAATTGGTCACCCCCAGCGAATAGCTATAGCCCCGGCGCATCATCAGGCTGGATTCGGTTTCCGGGGTACGCGGGTTCGCCAGACGGATATGGCTATCGAGCGCAATGGTATCGCCGTCAGGGTCTTTGCTGTAATCCGGGACATCGTGCTCGTGCTGCATCCCAAGCGGCGCGCCGCTCAGTTTATCGCGGCCAAAAATAGTCTGCTGCTCTTTCAGCGGCGTGCGATCCCAGAACTCAACGTGGAACTGAATAATCCTCGCCGCCTGATAGCTGCCGCCCGTCGCCCACGCAGGCTCTCCCTGGTCGGCGGTGACCCACACCACTTTATCCATTAGCGCCTTATCGGTGCTCACCGGATTCGCGGTGCCGTCTTTGAAGCCCAGCAGATTCACCGGCGTCTCTTTACCCTTGCTGCGCGCGGCGCTGTCGGAGATAAACCCTTCCCGCTTCCAGCGCACGCTGAGCAAATCCGGGGTGTGCTTAATCACATCCCGCAGGGCGTGAATCACCGTATCCTGGGTGTTGGCGCAAATTTGCAGCAGCAGATCGCCGTGGCACAGCGCCGCATCCAGCGAATCGTTCGGAAAACGCGTCATCTTTTGCAGCCTCTTCGGCGCATGATTAGCCAGGCCGAAACGCTCGTCAAACAGCGAATGCCCCACCGAGACGGTGATCGTCAAATTATCCGGGGCGATCCACGGCCCGAGAATGCCTGAGTCCATCGGCGGCAGCCGCGGGTTCGGCGTCTCCGGCGCGGGACCGCCTTTGGTCAGAAAGGCGATACGCCGGGTCAGCAGGCGAAACAGCCGCTCAAGGTCCGCTTTATCGCTGGCCAGCACATCAAAGGCGACAATCATCATCGACGCCTGCTGCGGAGTCAGCACTCCTGCCTGATGTGGACCATAAAACGGCTGCGCTTCCTGACGCGCATCCGGCGACACCGTGCCCGGAGAGCTATTGTCTTTTGCCGCGTGCACCACCGGGCAGCCGCCGGATATCGCCAGCGCGCCGCCAAGCGCGCCGATCCCTTTTAACAACCGCCGCCGGGACGGTTGATTAACATCATATTTTTGCTCAGCCATCGCCTTAGTCCAGACCCAGGATCCCGCGCAGCTGGGCCAAATCTTCCGCCAGCGTGGTGATCGGGCCTTTCAGCGCGTTACGATCGGCATCCGTCAGCTTGTCATAGGTCTCAAAGCCATCTTTGGTGCGGTATTTGCTGAGAATGGCGTCCACCTTTTTGAAGTTGGCATCCACCTTCGCCAGCAGCGCGCTGTTCTCTTTTTGCAGCTGCGGACGCAGCAGGTCGACGATTTTCTGCGCGCCGTCAATGTTGGCCTGGAAATCCCACAGGTCGGTATGGCTGTAGCGATCTTCTTCTCCGCTGATTTTGCTGGCGGCCACTTCTTCAATCAGACCGGCCGCGCCGCCGACCACTTTTGACGGCGGAAACGCCAGTTCGCTAATGCGTTTTTGCAGCTCGAGAACGTCAGCGTTCAATTGATCGGCATAGTTATCCATTCCCTTGACGCTGTTATCGCCAAACAGCGCTTTTTCCAGCCGGTGGAAGCCGGTGAATTTCGGATCTTCGGCTTTTTTCTCGTAGTCATCCTCGCGGGCGTCAATGCTGCCATCGAGATCGGAGAACAGTTCGGCGATCGGTTCAATACGTTCATAGTGCTGGCGCGTCGGCGCGTACAGCGCTTTCGCCTTCTCGATATCGCCCGCTTTCACCGCATCGGTAAAGGCTTTCGTGCCGCTAACCAGCTCCGCGGTCTCGGCGCTAACCCAGGCTTTATAGGCGGTAATAGCTTCACCCAGGCTGAGCAGCGCATCGGCTTTGGCGGCATCTTTGGTCGCCTCGCCGGTCACCGTCAGTTTGCCTTTCGGGTTAGTCAGCAGGCCGCAGGTCATATCATATTCACCCGGCTGCAAATTGGCCGTCAGCTTTTGCGTAAAGCCGGGGGCGATATTCTCCCGCTCTTCCACCACCATCACCCCTTTCAGAATCTCCCACTCCAGCGCTTTCTGGCTGTGGTTCTGAATGATGAACTGGGTTTTACCCGCCTTCACGGTGACGTTCATCGGCTCGCACTGTTTGTCGGTGACGGTCACTTTGACCTGCGGAATATCGGCCGCCTGGGCGTAAAAAGCCGAGCTGAACAGCGCAGCAAGCGTAAGCTGCAGCGCATTACGACGAAAATGATTCATCATGACCATCCCTTTCGATAAGTATGTTGTCACTATTGCAATCCGCGATGCCCGACTACGCTGCCCGGGATGCGGTGGTTTTTTTACCCGGCGGCGAGACGTACAGCACCAGCGCCGGGATCAAATAGATAAAGTAGACCGCCACTTCGCTGACGGTCGGCGTTTCCTGATAGCCGAAGATCCCTTCCAGCAGCGTGCCGAATAGGGTGTGCGTCGAAATGACGTTGCTCAGGTCGAAGGCGACCGCCTGGAAATGGTTCCACAGTCCGGCCTCATGGAAGGCGCGGATAGCCCCCGCGGCGAGACCTGCGGCCACCAGTAAAATAAACAGGCTGGTCCATTTGAAAAAGACGGCGAGATTCATGCGGATGCCGCCCCAGTAGATCAGGAACCCTAAAACGATGGCCGTCGCGAGGCCGAGCATCGCGCCGATGGGCGGCCAGATTCCGACATCCTGCTGGAAAGCGGCGAGCAGGAAAAAGACCGATTCCAGGCCTTCACGCGCGACGGCGAAAAAGACCATCATCACCAGCGCCCAGCCGTGGTTATTTCCGCGCTGGAGGGCATTATCAACCGCCTGCTCAAGCTGCTGTTTGACGTTGCGCGACACCTTACGCATCCAGAACACCATCCAGGTCAGAATGCACACCGCCACCACCGCCACGATGCCTTCGAACAGCTCCTGCTCGCGCTGCGGAAACTCGCCGGTGGTTTCGTTGATAAAAATTCCGAGGCCCAGGCACAGCGCCGCCGCAAGCAGCACCCCAATCCACATGACGCCAATCCAGCTACCGCGCTGGGTGCGTTTCAGATAGCTGGCAATCAGGCTGACAATCAGCGCAGCTTCCAGGCCTTCACGTAACATGATGAGAAATGGGACAAACATGCCAACACCCTTAAATGTGAACCGCAGTCAACTGATGCAAAGATAGGTAAATATTTATGATAGTGATTATCATTACAATAATCAGAAACACAAGTGAAATATGGAGTGAATGATGACGATTTGTAAATCAGTCGCGAACAAATAATGACTTGCGCGATTATCTCGCAGCCCAGGCCCCTCGGGCAGCAGGACGGGATTTTTTGCGCCAGATATTTACCCGGCTGCCCAGCTGTGGCTAAATGGCGGCCTTATTGACCTGCGAAATAAACGACATGACTCAATTCTTGCACTTCCTGCTGGCGCTGGTGGTTATCCTCGCCCTTGCCTTGCTTGCCAGCTACGACCGTAAAAAAATCCGCATTCGCTATATTATCCAGTTAATTATTATTGAAGTTGCCCTGGCTTTCTTTTTTCTCCACGCCGAAAGCGGCCTGTGGCTAGTGAAAAATATCGCATCCTTTTTTGAATCACTGCTCGGCTTTGCCGCCGAAGGCACCAACTTTGTATTTGGCGGCATGAGTGAAAAAGGGCTGGCGTTTATTTTCCTTGGCGTGCTGTGCCCCATTGTCTTTATCTCCGCGCTCATCGGTATTCTTCAGCACTGGCGTATTCTGCCAATTTTTATTCGCCTGATTGGCACTCTGCTGTCAAAGGTTAACGGTATGGGTAAGCTGGAGTCCTTCAACGCGGTCAGTTCGCTGATTCTCGGTCAATCAGAGAACTTTATTGCCTATAAAGGCGTGCTCGGCGATCTCTCTTCCCGCCGCCTGTTCACCATGTCGGCCACCGCGATGTCGACGGTGTCGCTCTCCATCGTCGGCGCTTATATGAGTATGCTCGACGCGAAATACGTCGTCGCCGCGCTGATCCTGAATATGTTCAGCACCTTTATTGTGCTGTCGATCATTAACCCGACGCGTCCGGGCAGCGAGGAGGAGATCAAGCTTGAAAAACTGCATGAATCCCAGAGCTTCTTTGAAATGCTCGGTGAATATATTCTGGCCGGTTTTAAAGTCGCGATGATTATTCTGGCGATGCTGATTGGTTTTATCGCCTTAATTAGCGCCATAAATGCCCTGTTCGCCACGATATTTGGCCTGAGCTTCCAGCAGATCCTCGGCTACGTCTTTTATCCCCTGGCGTGGCTGATTGGCATTCCGCTTAGCGATGCGCTGAACGCCGGGAGTATTATGGCGACGAAACTGGTGGCCAATGAATTTGTCGCCATGATTGAGCTGCAAAAAATAGCCGCCAGCATGACGCCGCGCGGGCTGGGAATTTTATCCGTGTTCCTGGTTTCCTTCGCCAACTTTGCCTCTATCGGCATTATCGCCGGGGCGATTAAAGGCCTGAACGAGCAGCAGGGGAATATCGTTTCCCGCTTTGGCCTGCGCCTGGTGTATGGCGCAACGCTGGTCAGCCTGCTCTCCGCCAGCTTTGCGGGGCTGGTACTGTAACCGAAGCGCGTTTGGCCTGTTACCCCGGGGTAACAGGCCCGCGTAGCTATGTAGCCCGGGTAAGGCGTTAGCCGCAACCCGGGAATATCACCTGATTCAAATTAAAAATGTACGCAGACCGGCTGGTCAACGCGCATCACCGACTCCTGAGCAAAGCGTGATTTATAGGTCGTGCGCAGCGCCTCAATCCCCTCTTCGCTCTTCTCATCTTTGCCGTGAATCAGCATCAGCGCTTTGCTCTGCTCGCGCGCCACGGTACCGTCATTGCCCAGCCACTGCCCGCGCGCGTCAAAGACCGTCAGGCCATCGCGAAAGCGCGGCGTCACGTCGCGGTCAACGAACTGCTGCCACTCCTGCGCGGTAATATCCTTCCCGGCCGGACGGCTTAAGCCGAAATAAAGCGTGGTTTGCACCATGGCGTTATCCGCCGGGCAGGCGTTAGCGTCCGCCGCCGGAGCCCTCTTCGCGGCGGGCGCTACGCAGCCGCTTAATATCCCTGCCAGTACCAGCGCCACTGCACCCTGTTTGAAACTCATTTTGCTACCCTCATCGTTATTTGTGCTGAGATATCAGCGTATTTTCAAGCCATTAGCAAGAGACATAAATAACAAAGCCCGCATTACGCGGGCTTGATGGGGTTGCAGAGGCTTACTCGGCGGTCGCGCGCACCGGCGGTGCGGAGTGATAATGGGCGTCCGCTTCGGCGAAGCGTCGCTGCATCTCGGCGGAGGGCGCTTTACCCAGCAGGCTGAAGACCACAATCCCCAGGCTACCAAAGATAAAGCCTGGGATGATTTCATACAGGCCCAGCCAGCCGAACTGCTTCCAGATAATGACCGTTAAGGCGCCGATGATCATCCCGGCCAGTGCACCGTTACGGGTCATTCGTGACCACATCACCGAGAACAGCACCACCGGGCCAAACGCCGCGCCAAAGCCAGCCCATGCGTAGCTCACCAGACCCAGCACGCGGTTTTCCGGGTTGGCCGCCAGGGCGATCGCAATTAACGCGACGAGCAGCACCATAAAGCGTCCTACCCATACCAGCTCTTTCTGCCCGGCATTTTTACGTAAAAACGCTTTATACAGATCTTCAGTAATCGCGCTTGAGCACACCAGCAGCTGGCAGCTCAGGGTGGACATCACCGCCGCCAGAATCGCCGACAGCAGGATCCCGGCAATCCACGGGTTGAACAGAATCTGCGCCAGTTCGATAAAGACGCGTTCGGCGTTCTGATTAACCGCACCGGCAACGGCCGGGTTGTTATTGAAGTAGGCAATTCCGAAGAAGCCGACGGCCACGGCGCCCGCCAGGCAGAGGATCATCCAGGTCATGCTAATGCGACGGGCGTGAACGATGCTGTGATGCGAATCCGCCGCCATAAAGCGCGCCAGAATATGCGGCTGACCAAAATAGCCCAGGCCCCAGCCCATCAACGAAATAATCGCCACGAAGTTCAGGCCCTTGAGCATATCAACGTTCTCAATGCTCTTTTGCTTAATCACTTCCAGGGAATCGCCAAACCCGCCGACGGAAATCACCACCATCACCGGCGTCAGGATCAGGGCGAATATCATCAGGCTGGCCTGAACGGTATCGGTCCAGCTTACCGCGAGGAAGCCGCCGACAAAGGTATAAATAATGGTTGCCGCCGCCCCGGCCCACAGCGCGGTTTCGTAGCTCATGCCAAAGGTGCTTTCAAACAGACGCGCGCCGGCCACAATACCGGAAGCGCAATAGATGGTGAAAAATAACAAAATGACCAGCGCCGAGATAATTCGCAGCACGCGGCTTTTATCTTCAAAACGGCCGGTGAAATAATCCGGCAGCGTCAGGGCGTTATTATTCGCCTCGGTATGCACCCGCAAACGCCCCGCCACCAGCTTCCAGTTAATCCATGCGCCTAACGTCAGGCCAATGGCAATCCAGCTTTCGGAAATACCGGAAATAAATATCGCCCCCGGTAGCCCCATCAGCAGCCAGCCGCTCATATCGGAGGCTCCGGCGGAGAGCGCGGTGACGAATGGGCCAAGGCTGCGGCCGCCGAGAATATAATCATCAAAGTTCTTTGTCGAGCGCCAGGCAATAAAGCCGATGAGTACCATGCCAAAAATATAAACAATAAAAGTCACCAACATGGGTGTGCTAATAGCCATGTAAAAATCTCCAGAATTTTTGTCGACAGCGTCCAAATTTGTCGTTTTATCCACTACCGGAACGGGGCAATGGCCTATTGGTTGTATTGGGCGACCGTATCCTGACGGAAGCTTTGTTTTTTCACAAACGATTTAACACAGCATTTACACGAAATGCTTCCGGGACCAAACTTCATTTTGTTATAGGTTGCACTCTCTCACGTTTTTAGCGGTTGCACCACGCAAAAGTGTTAAGTGACGCATAGAAATACCTTATTAGACAGGGGATAAATACCTGCTATTTTCATCATCATTTTTAACATTCCCGGCGTTTTTCTACCTGCCACACAATTCTCAATTAACAAGGTTGCACAAAGTTGCAACATGGTAGATATTTCTACGCAACCTCATCTTGGCACGAAGACGTTCTATTACAGGAGTTCCTGACATGGGCACCACCACCATGGGTGTAAAACTTGACGACGCGACGCGTGAACGCATTAAATCCGCGGCGAGCCGTATTGACCGCACGCCGCACTGGCTGATTAAACAGGCCATTTTCAACTATCTGGAAAAGCTGGAAAACGACGAGACGCTGCCGGAGCTGCCGGCGCTGCTGTCCGGCGCGGCGAACGAAAGCGATGAGGCCGGTCATCCGGCTGACGAACCTTATCAGCCCTTCCTCGATTTCGCCGAGCAGATCCTGCCGCAGTCCGTTTCCCGCGCGTCGATCACCGCCGCCTGGCGCTGGGCCGAAACCGACGCCGTGCCGATGCTGCTGGAGCAGGCTCGCCTGCCGCAGACTCTCGGCGAACAGGCGCACAAGCTCGCCTATCAGCTGGCGGAGAAGCTGCGCAATCAGAAAACCGCCAGCGGCCGCGCCGGAATGGTGCAGAGCCTGCTGCAGGAGTTCTCGCTCTCCTCGCAGGAAGGCGTGGCCCTGATGTGCCTGGCGGAAGCGCTGCTGCGCATTCCCGACAAAGCCACCCGCGATGCCCTGATCCGCGACAAAATCAGCAACGGCAACTGGCAGTCGCATATCGGCCGCAGCCCGTCGCTGTTCGTCAACGCCGCCACCTGGGGGCTGCTGTTTACCGGCAAGCTGGTCTCGACCCACAACGAAACCAGCCTGTCGCGCTCGCTGAACCGTATTATCGGCAAAAGCGGCGAACCGCTGATTCGTAAAGGCGTCGATATGGCGATGCGCCTGATGGGCGAGCAGTTCGTCACCGGCGAAACCATCGCCGAAGCGCTGGCCAACGCCCGCAAGCTGGAAGACAAAGGCTTCCGCTACTCCTACGATATGCTGGGCGAAGCGGCGCTGACCGCCGACGATGCCCAGGCTTATATGGTCTCCTACCAGCAGGCGATCCACGCCATCGGCAAAGCCTCCAACGGACGGGGCATTTATGAAGGACCGGGCATTTCGATTAAGCTCTCCGCGCTGCACCCGCGCTACAGCCGCGCCCAGTACGATCGCGCGATGGAAGAGCTATACCCGCGCCTGAAATCGCTGACCCTGCTGGCGCGCCAGTACGATATCGGTATCAACATTGACGCCGAAGAGGCCGATCGCCTGGAGATCTCTCTCGATCTGCTGGAAAAACTCTGCTTTGAACCGGAGCTGGCGGGCTGGAACGGGATTGGCTTTGTGATCCAGGCCTATCAAAAACGCTGCCCGTTCGTGATTGACTACCTGATCGACCTCGCGACCCGCAGCCGTCGCCGCCTGATGATTCGTCTGGTCAAAGGCGCCTACTGGGACAGCGAAATCAAACGCGCGCAGATGGACGGTCTCGAAGGCTATCCGGTCTATACCCGCAAGGTCTACACCGACGTCTCCTATCTGGCCTGTGCGAAAAAGCTGCTGGCGGTGCCGAGCCTGATCTATCCGCAGTTCGCGACCCATAACGCTCACACCCTGGCGGCAATTTATCAGCTGGCCGGGCAGAACTACTACCCGGGACAGTACGAATTCCAGTGCCTGCACGGCATGGGCGAGCCGCTGTACGAGCAGGTGACCGGTAAAGTCGCCGATGGCAAACTCAACCGCCCGTGCCGTATTTACGCGCCGGTCGGCACCCACGAAACGCTGCTGGCCTACCTTGTGCGTCGTCTGCTGGAAAACGGCGCCAACACCTCGTTCGTGAACCGGATCGCCGACAGCACCCTGCCGCTGGATGAGCTGGTTGCCGACCCGGTCGCCGCGGTGGAAAAACTGGCCCAGCAGGAGGGCCAGGTGGGTCTTCCGCACCCGAAAATCCCGCTGCCGCGCGACCTTTACGGCAAAGACCGCAGCAATTCAGCCGGTCTGGATCTCGCCAACGAGCATCGTCTGGCCTCCCTCTCCTCCTCGTTATTAAACAGCGCGCTGCATAAATGGCAGGCGCTGCCGATGCTGGAGCACCCGGTGGCCGAAGGCGAAATGCAGCCGGTCGTGAACCCGGCAGAGCCAAAAGATATCGTCGGCTACGTGCGCGAAGCCAGCGAGGACGAAGTTCAGCAGGCGCTGACCAGCGCGGTTAACAACGCGCCAATCTGGTTCGCCACCCCGCCGCAGGAGCGCGCGGCGATCCTCGAACGCGCCGCGGTGCTGATGGAAGGCCAGATGCCGACCCTGATGGGCATCCTGGTGCGCGAAGCGGGGAAAACCTTCAGCAACGCGATTGCCGAAGTGCGCGAAGCGGTGGACTTCCTCCACTACTACGCCGGTCAGGTGCGCAACGATTTTGACAACGAAACCCATCGCCCGCTGGGCCCGGTCGTCTGTATCAGCCCGTGGAACTTCCCGCTGGCGATCTTTAGCGGACAAATTGCCGCCGCGCTGGCGGCAGGCAATACCGTGCTGGCAAAACCGGCCGAGCAGACGCCGCTCATCGCCGCTCAGGGCGTGGCGATCCTGCTGGAAGCGGGCGTACCGCCGGGCGTTATTCAGCTGCTGCCGGGCCGCGGGGAAACCGTCGGCGCCGCGCTGACTTCCGACGAACGCGTACGCGGCGTGATGTTTACCGGCTCAACCGAAGTCGCCACCCTGCTGCAGCGCAATATCGCCAGCCGGCTGGATGCTCAGGGTCGTCCGACGCCGCTGATCGCCGAAACCGGCGGCATGAACGCGATGATCGTCGACTCTTCAGCATTAACCGAGCAGGTGGTGATCGATGTGCTCGCCTCGGCGTTCGACAGCGCGGGGCAGCGCTGCTCCGCCCTGCGCGTACTCTGCCTGCAGGATGATATCGCCGATCATACGCTGACCATGCTGCGCGGCGCGATGGCCGAGTGCCGGATGGGCAATCCGGGCCGTCTGACCACCGATATCGGGCCGGTGATTGACGCCGAAGCCAAAGAGAATATTGAGCGCCACATCCAGACGCTGCGCGCCAAAGGGCGCAAAGTCTTCCAGGCGGTGCGCGAAACCGGCGAAGATTCCCGCGAGTGGACCAGCGGTACTTTCGTTCCGCCGACGCTGATTGAGCTCGACAGCTTCGATGAGCTGAAAAAAGAGGTCTTCGGCCCGGTGCTGCACGTTGTGCGCTATAACCGCAACGAGCTGGACGGGCTGGTCAAACAGATCAACGCCTCCGGCTACGGTCTGACCCTCGGCGTGCATACCCGTATTGACGAAACCATCGCTCAGGTCACCGGCAGCGCCAACGTCGGCAACCTGTACGTCAACCGTAATATGGTCGGCGCCGTGGTCGGCGTGCAGCCGTTCGGCGGCGAGGGCCTGTCGGGTACGGGTCCAAAAGCCGGCGGCCCGCTGTATCTGTATCGACTGCTCTCCAGCCGCCCGCAGAACGCCGTCGGGATTACCCTCGCCCGCCAGGACGCGGAGTATCCGCTGGACGCGCAGCTGAAGACGCTGCTGGAAAAACCGCTGGTCGCTTTACAGCAGTGGGCGGCGGATCGCCCGGAGCTGCAGGCTTTGTGCCAGCAGTTCAGCGAGCAGGCGCAGGCCGGAACCCAGCGTCTGCTGCCGGGGCCAACCGGCGAGCGCAACACCCTGACCTTTATGCCGCGCGACTGCGTGCTGTGCGTGGCCGATAATGAGCAGGATGCGCTCACCCAGCTGGCGGGCGCGACCGCCGTTGGCTGCGAAGTGCTGTGGCCGGACGCCCCTCTGCAGCGCGAGCTGGCGAAAAAGCTGCCGCGTGAGGTCAGCGCGCGGATCCACTTCGCCAAAGCGGAAACCCTGACGACCGAGCCTTTCGATGCGGTTATCTACCACGGCGATTCCGATCAGCTGCGGGAGCTGTGCGAACAGGTGGCGGCGCGCGATGGCGCGATCGTGTCGGTGCAGGGCTTCGCCCGCGGCGAGAGCAATCTGCTGCTGGAGCGCCTCTATATTGAACGTTCGCTCAGCGTCAATACCGCCGCGGCCGGCGGCAACGCCAGCCTGATGACGATTGGCTAAGCCCGCTTCCCGGGTTGCGGCTGATGCCTTACCCGGGCTACCCAACCACAGCCCGCACTATCAGTAGCCCGGGCAAGGCGCTTTGCGCCGCCCCCGGGAAAGCAGACGGCACAACGTCAGCTAATGACACCAGACGCAGGCTGTGGTTAATTAAGGCTCCCGGACGGGAGCTTTTTTTATGGGAGTTGACCAATGAAACGCACTTTACTCGCTTTTGCCGCGCTGCTGGCAAGCACCCATGCGCTGGCGGACGAATGCAGCAACGCCAGCAATCAAACGGAAATGAACCAGTGCACCGCCGAGCGGTACCAGGCTGACGACAAAAAACTAAATGAAACGTACCAGGAAGCGCTGAAGCGCGCCTCCGGCAAGCAGCAGGAGTTGCTGAAAAAAGCGCAGCTGTCGTGGATTGCCCTGCGCGACGCCGACTGTCAATTCCTCGCCTCCGGCGCTGAAGGCGGCAGCGTACAGCCGATGCTGATCAACCAGTGCATGTCCGATAAAACCGTCGAGCGCGAATCGTTCCTCGCCTCGCTGCTGCAGTGCGAGGATGGCGATCAGAGCTGCCCGCTGCCGCCCGCCAATTAACGTACGCGAATCCCTTCGATAATCATCCGCTGGACGTTATCGACGGTTTGCTGAAAAAACGCCTCATCGCGCAGCGTCGCGCCGGTTACCGCCTCAACCTGAGTGGCGAAATCGGCGTAATGCTGTGTGGTCGCCCAGATCATAAAGATCAGATGCTGCGGGTCAACCGGCGCCAGCCTGCCGCTCTCGACCCAGCCGGAAATAATCGCCGACTTTTCATCCACCAGCGCTTTCAGATCGCCGGTCAGCTCGCCCATCAGCAGCGGCGCGCCCTGCAGCATCTCCAGGCAGAACAACCTTGACGCCTGCGGGTGATCGCGGGAAACCTCCAGCTTAAGGCGGATATATTCGCCGATGGCCACCAGCGGGCTGATATCTTCGCGAAAGGCCTTTAGCGGCGCCAGCCAGATAGCCAGAATCTGCTGCAGAACGGCAATATACAGCGCCTCTTTCGACGGGTAGTAGTAGAGCAGGTTCGTTTTCGATACCCCGGCCAGTTCGGCGACCTGCTCAAGCCGCGTACCGTGGATACCAAACTGCGAGAACGCGTCCAGCGCGGCGGCCAGGATAGCCTCTTTTTTCGCGCTCACCGCCTGTGAGCGTTTGCCGATCTTTTTCACGCCGCCCTGTGCCATTCGTTATCTCCTTCTTTTCACGCCATCAGCATAGCAAAAGCCCAGCGCCGACACGACTCTCTGCACCCTGATTGCGCACGACTGCGGTTTTTTCGTGCACCGATTTTGACCATTCAGTCCACTTTTATTGCTGCTATTTTCGGCAACCATCCAGCAACACCTTAATAACATTAGCCTTTGCAAAACTGGCATCGCCTTTGCTTTATCTTTCAGGCGAGGTGATTGAGGGAGATGCAGGATGCAGCGCCGCGCCTTCTTGTTCAACGACATGCAGAGAGGTAGGTATGAAAATTGGTGTCTTCGTTCCGATTGGTAATAACGGCTGGCTGATTTCCACCCATGCTCCCCAGTACATGCCGACGTTTGAGCTCAATAAGGCCATCGTGCAAAAAGCCGAACACTACGGCTTCGATTTCGCGCTATCGATGATTAAACTGCGCGGCTTCGGCGGCAAGACCGAATTCTGGGATCATAATCTGGAGTCCTTCACCCTGATGGCCGGACTGGCGGCCGTCACTTCGCGCATTCAGATCTACGCCACCGCCGCCACGCTGACGCTGCCCCCGGCGATCGTCGCGCGCATGGCCTCGACTATCGACTCTATATCCGGCGGCCGCTTTGGCGTCAATCTGGTCACCGGCTGGCAAAAGCCGGAATACGAGCAGATGGGCATCTGGCCGGGCGACGACTACTTCGCCAGCCGCTACGACTATCTCACCGAATATGTCCAGGTCCTGCGCGACCTGTGGGGAACCGGGCGCAGCGACTTTAAAGGCGACTACTTCACGATGAACGACTGCCGCGTTAGCCCACAGCCGTCGCAGCCGATGAAAGTGATCTGCGCCGGGCAAAGCGACGCCGGTATGGCGTTCTCCGCCCAACACGCTGACTACAACTTCTGCTTCGGTAAAGGCGTGAACACCCCTGCCGCCTTTGCCCCCACCGCCGCGCGCATGATGCAGGCGGCGGAAAAAACCGGCCGCGACGTCGGCTCCTACGTCCTGTTTATGGTGATCGCCGACGAGACCGACGAGGCGGCCCGCGCCAAATGGGAACATTACAAAGCCGGCGCCGATGACGAGGCGCTGGCGTGGCTTACCGAACAGAGCCAGAAAGACACCCGTTCCGGCAGCGACACCAACGTGCGCCAGATGGCCGATCCCACCTCGGCGGTCAACATCAATATGGGCACCCTTGTCGGCTCTTACGCCAGCGTCGCCCGCATGCTCGACGAAGTGGCGGCGGTCCCCGGCACCGACGGCGTGCTGCTGACGTTTGATGATTTCCTTATCGGTATCGAAGCCTTTGGTCAGCGCATTCAGCCGCTGATGCGCTGCCGCGACCATATCGCCACCATGACTCAAGAGGTTGCCTGATGATTACCCTGCCCGCTCGCCCGGAATCCCTGACCTTTGCGCCGCAGCAGAGCGCGCTGATCGTTGTCGATATGCAGAACGCCTACGCCAGCCAGGGCGGCTATCTCGACCTCGCCGGATTTGACGTTTCCGCCACCCGCCCGGTTATCGACAATATCAACGTCGCCGTGGCCGCCGCGCGCGCCGCCGGGATGCTGATTATCTGGTTCCAGAACGGCTGGGACGACCAGTACGTGGAGGCCGGCGGCCCCGGTTCGCCGAATTTTCATAAATCCAACGCGCTGAAAACCATGCGAAAGAACCCGGAGCTGCAGGGCAAGCTGCTGGCGAAAGGCGGCTGGGACTATCAGCTGGTCGATCAGCTTAAGCCGCAGCCCGGCGATATCGTGCTGCCGAAACCGCGCTACAGCGGCTTCTTTAACACCGCGCTCGACAGCATTCTGCGCAGCCGCGGAATCCGCCATCTGATCTTTACCGGTATTGCCACCAACGTCTGCGTGGAATCGACCCTGCGCGACGGCTTCTTCCTCGAGTATTTCGGTATCGTGCTGGAAGACGCCACCCATCAGGCCGGTCCGGCGTTCGCCCAGCAGGCGGCGCTGTTCAATATCGAAACCTTCTTTGGCTGGGTCAGCGATGTCGCCAGCTTCTGTACCGCCCTTGAGCCCGCCGCGCCGCGCGCCTTTTCCGAGGAGAAACGTTATGCCTAAACAGGTGATTATTCCGCCAGGCACCACTACGCCTATCGCCCCGTTTGTCCCGGGCACGCTGGCCGACGGCGTGGTTTACGTCTCCGGCACCCTGCCGTTCGATAAGCAAAACAACGTGGTTTATATCGGCGACCCAAAGGCGCAAACCCGCCACGTGCTGGAAACCATCAAGAGCGTTATCGAGACGGCGGGGGGCAGTATGGCGGATGTGACCTTCAACAGCATCTTTATCACCGACTGGAAAAACTACGCCGCGATTAATGAGGTCTACGCGGAGTTCTTCCCCGGCGACAAACCGGCGCGTTTCTGCATTCAGTGCGGGCTGGTGAAGCCCGATGCGCTGGTGGAAATAGCCACCGTCGCGCATATTGGGAAGCCGGCATGATGAAGCTAAACGTCTCCCCGGCGCCTTATCCGGGCGCGCCGGTGGTGGTTCTGAGCGCCGGGCTCGGCGGCGCGGGCGGCTACTGGCTACCGCAGCGGGCGGCGCTCGAACCGCACTATCAGCTGGTGAGCTATGACCATAACGGCACCGGTGAAAACGGCGGCCCGCTGCCCGTCGGCTACAGCATGGCGGCCATGGCGCAGGAGCTTAACGCAGCGCTGCAGGCGGCGGGGATTGTGCGTTTTGCGCTGGTCGGTCACGCCCTGGGCGCGCTGATCGGTCTGCAGCTGGCGCTGGACCATCCCGAAGCGATAAGCGCCCTGGTGCTGGTGAACGGCTGGCTGACGCTCTCCCCGCATACCCGCCGCTGCTTTCTGGTGCGCGAACGCCTGCTGCACGCGGGCGGCGCGCAGGCGTGGGTAGAAGCGCAGCCGCTGTTCCTCTATCCGGCGGAGTGGATGGCTTCTCGCCTGCCGCGGCTGGAGGCCGAAGACGCGCTCGCCATCAGCCATTTCCAGGGCAAAGAGAATTTACTGAAAAGGCTGAACGCCCTCAAGCAGGCCGACTTTTCGCGGCGGGCGGCAGCGATAACCTGCCCGACGCTGATTATCAGCGCCGCTGACGATCTGCTGGTCCCGGCCTCCTGCTCCCGCGTGCTGCAGGCGGCAATCCCCGGCAGCCAGCTGGCGGAAATGGCCTGGGGCGGCCACGCCTGCAACGTCACCGATACCGCCACCTTTAACCCTATTTTATGCGACGGGCTGGCCGCGATGCTGCCTGTCCCCCAGGAGAATCTATGAGCGAAGCCATTAGCCCGGCCGCCTGCGCCGCGCTGTTTACCGAGGCCCGAACCCACAACGGCTGGCTGGACAGGCCGGTCAGCGACGAGCAGCTGCGTGAAATCTACGCCTTGCTGAAAATGGGACCGACCTCCGCTAACTGTTCCCCGGCGCGCTTCGTTTTCATCCGCACACCGGAAGGCAAAGAGAAGCTGCGCCCGGCTCTGTCGAGCGGCAACGTTGCGAAGACCCTGCAGGCGCCGGTCACCGCTATCGTCGCCTGGGACAGCGCGTTCTATGACCGGCTGCAGGAGCTGTTCCCTCACGGCGACGCCCGCAGCTGGTTTACCTCCAGCCCGCAGATGGTGGAAGAGACCGCATTTCGCAACGGTTCATTGCAGGCGGCGTACCTGATTTTCGCCTGCCGCGCGCTGGGCCTCGACACCGGCCCCATGTCGGGCTTTGACCGCGAAAAAGTCGATGCGGCGTTTTTTGCCGACGGCGCCTGGAAAAGCAACCTGCTGATTAATATCGGCTACGGCGATCCCGGCAAGCTGTACGCTCGCCTGCCGCGTCTGCCTTTTGATGATGCCTGCCAGCTGGCATAAGGAGCCCGCATGTCTACTGCCGATAAACAAAGCTTTCGCGACGCCATGGCCCACGTCGGGGCGGCGGTCAACATCATCACCACCGATGGTCCCGCAGGCCGCGCCGGCTTTACCGCCAGCGCCGTCTGCAGCGTTACCGACGCGCCGCCCACGCTGCTGGTGTGCCTGAATCGCTCCGCCTCGGTGTGGCCGATCTTCAGCCAGCACCAGGCGCTGTGCGTCAACACCCTGGCGGCCGGCCAGGAAGAGCTCTCGAACGTTTTCGGCGGTAAAACGCCGATGGCGGAGCGCTTCGCCGCCGCCGACTGGCAAACCGGCGCGACCGGCTGTCCGCGTCTGGAAGCGGCGCTGGTCAGCTTCGACTGCCGCATCAGCCAGATCGTCAGCGTCGGAACTCACGACATCCTGTTTTGCGAAGTGGCGGCGATTGTACGCCATCCGGAACCGCGCGGACTGATGTGGTTCGACCGCGGCTACCACACGCTGATGCGTCCAGCCTGTTAACCCTAAACCCAGGATCTCATCATGGCTCTCTTCGATTTTCCTCGCTGGCAGTTAACCTCCCCCTCCGCCGCGTCCGGCGTCGTGGCCCCCGATGAACGGCTGTCGGTCGGGCAAACCGTGGTGATGGGCGTTCAGCACGCGGTGGCGATGTTTGGCGCGACCGTCCTGATGCCAATCCTGATGGGGCTGGATCCCAATCTGTCGATCCTGATGTCCGGCATCGGCACCCTGCTGTTCTTTTTGGTTACCGGCGGGCGCGTGCCGAGCTACCTTGGCTCCAGCGCCGCCTTTGTCGGCGTGGTCATCGCCGTTACCGGCTTCAACGGCCAGGGGCTTAACCCGCACCTTAGCGTCGCGCTGGGCGGCATTATCCTCTGCGGGCTGGTTTATACCCTGATTGGCCTGGTGGTGATGAAAATCGGTACCCGCTGGATTGAGCGGCTGATGCCGCCGGTAGTCACCGGCGCGGTGGTCATGGCGATAGGCCTTAACCTCGCGCCAATCGCGGTACGCAGCGTATCAGCAACGCCGTTCGACGGCTGGATGGCGGTGCTGACGGTGCTGTGCATCGGCCTGGTCGCGGTGTTTACCCGCGGGATGCTGCAGCGGCTGCTGATCCTCGTCGGGCTGATTATCGCCTGCGCGCTGTACGCGCTGTTGGCCAACGGCCTCGGGCTGGGCAAGCCGCTGGATTTTAGCCTGCTTGAGCAGGCGGCGTGGTTCGGTTTGCCGCAGGTGACCGCCCCGACCTTTAACGGCCAGGCAATGATGCTGATCGCTCCCGTGGCGGTGATTCTGGTGGCGGAAAACCTCGGCCACCTGAAGGCGGTTGCCGGGATGACCGGGCGCAATATGGACCCGTATATGGGCCGCGCGTTCGTCGGCGACGGACTGGCAACGATGCTCTCCGGTTCGGTTGGCGGCAGCGGAGTGACCACCTACGCGGAGAATATCGGCGTGATGGCGGTCACCAAAGTGTACTCGACGCTGGTGTTCGTCGCGGCGGCGCTGATTGCGATGCTGCTTGGGTTTTCACCGAAATTCGGCGCGCTGATCCATACCATTCCGGGACCGGTGATCGGCGGCGCATCGATTGTGGTGTTTGGCCTGATTGCCGTCGCGGGCGCGCGAATTTGGGTGCAGAACCGCGTGGATTTGAGCCAGAACGCAAATCTGATTATGGTGGCGGTGACGCTGGTGCTGGGGGCGGGCGACTTCGCGCTTTCGCTCGGCGGCTTTACCCTCGGCGGCATCGGGACGGCCACCTTCGGCGCGATCCTGCTCCACGCTCTGCTTAACCGCCGTCCGCGTGAGGCCGGGCAAACCAACGTCACCCCGGTATGAAAGCGTGCGACGCCAGAAGACCCGTACCGGGAAATCCCCGGTCGCGCTGCGCTTACCGGGGCTACAAAACAGCGTCAACCCGTAGCCCGGTTAAGGCGTTTACGCCGCGAGCCGGGCGTTCCTCCCGCTCAGCGGAACCTGCAAAGTGGAAAAAAAACCGCCGACGTGACGTCGGCGGCGAGGGTGATGGGGTCGGGCCCGGGAGATTAACCCCCATCAGCAACAATCCGGCGCGCTAGCTTTCGCGGCTACCATGACTGTTTTTGCCCCCTTTCTTGCCCGCTTCGGAAGCGCGTTGAGGATCGTTTTTAAAGTTCCCCCCGCTATGCTGGCCACCTTTACGACCTGCTTCTGATGCTCTTTCACGGTCTTCGGCAAAGTTGCCGGCACCGCCACGATGGTTTGCCATTACTGACCTCCATTTAGGTTAGACATCATGCTGCATTAGGTGAAACACGAGGCTCTGGCCTCCGCGATACGGGTTGCGTATCACGTGCTTTTAAGGTTAGCGAAGGAAAGCCGTGCCGGGTGGATATCGTCACATTCTGAAATAGATTTTGTATAAGAACTGCCGCTATTGCGCCGGACGCGCGCTAAGCGACTCTTATGACAGCCTAAAATAGCGCCGCTGAAGATGTATCTTTTTGCAACAGCCCTGAATGTTAGCAATATTGTTATAAATCAAATAAATGATTGTTGCATTTGCACTCTTCGCCAGAGGTCTTATCTTTAAAGGTAGCCAGTCGACTGGCTGGCTCATAACGCAACCGAGGAGTGATGCAAATGGCTAAGATTCTGGTGCTTTATTATTCCATGTACGGACACATTGAGACCATGGCGCATGCCGTCGCCGAAGGAGCAAACAAGGTAGATGGCGTTGAAGTGGTCGTGAAGCGCGTGCCGGAAACCATGCAGGCAGAGGTTTTTGCCAAAGCAGGCGGGAAAACGCAAAACGCGCCCGTCGCCACGCCGCAGGAGCTGGCTGAGTACGACGCCATCATCTTTGGTACCCCAACCCGTTTCGGCAATATGTCCGGACAGATGCGCACCTTTCTCGATCAGACCGGCGGCCTGTGGGCGTCCGGAGCGCTGTACGGCAAACTGGCCAGCGTATTCAGCTCAACCGGTACCGGCGGCGGTCAGGAGCAAACCATCACCTCGACCTGGACCACGCTTGCCCACCACGGGATGATTATTGTACCGATTGGCTACGGCGCCCAGGAGCTGTTTGATGTTTCGCAGGTTCGCGGCGGCACGCCTTACGGCGCCACCACCATTGCCGGCGGCGACGGCTCACGCCAGCCAAGTGAAGAAGAATTAGCCATTGCCCGCTATCAGGGGCAACACGTTGCGGGTCTGGCAGTGAAATTACACGGTTAATCTTCAGCAGGAGGACAAGCATGCCGAATCAAGAAGCAAAGGCCCACCGCGTGGGTGAATGGGCCAGTCTGCGCAATACGTCTCCCGAAATTGCCGAGGCGATTTTTGAATTAGCCAATTACGATGAAAAGCTGGCGGAGAAAATCTGGGAAGAAGGCAGCGATGAAGTCCTGCCCCTCGCCTTCGCCAAAACCGACAAAGACTCCCTGTTCTGGGGCGAACAAACTATCGAACGCAAGAACGTGTAGCCAGGACAGGTACGCAGTACCGCCTCCGGGAGTTCTTACATGAGCTTCCCGGAGGCGCCTGTTCGGGCTACAAGACCAGGCTAAACATCGGCAGCAAGACCCGGATTGCTCCGGGTTTTTTATACTCTGCTACTTCGTGGCCTCGGCCATCGCCTTTTTAAAGGTGTCCATCGGGCAGAAGCCGTTGTCATCGACCGGACAACCGTTCAGCGCCAGCGTCACCCGCTGCGGCGGCGATTGCAGGGTCAGCGCATCGGCATTGCGCAGCTGTTCGGTACTTTGATACACGTACTCAATCTTCATCAAATCGCGATTGCCGCTCTTATCATGCCAGCGCTGGAACACCAGCTTGCCGCCGATGGGCGTACGTTCGTACTGGTTGTGCAGCTGATAAGGTTTAAAATCCAGCGCCGTCAGCAGCGAGGCGATATTGGAATCGTGCCCCACCAGCAGCGTGACTTTCGCCGCCTTCGCCGCATCGCCCACCAGCGCGTTATCAATATATTTCACCAGCGGCTTAGCCACGTTGCGCGCCACTTCAGGGGAAGTAAACAGGCTATCCTGATAGCCGTTTTTCAGCTTCGACAGCACCTGCCACTGCTTATCGGTTTTGATTTCGCCCCACGCCACCTGGTCTTTCGGGAAACCTTCGTAATATTGCAGCGTAAAGGCGTCAACCAGCGAGTTGCCGACTTTAAGCGGCCCGGAAACGCCCGGCTCCTGCTGATATTTGGCGCTAAAGGTATCTTTCGCGTCGCTCAGCGAGCACTGCTGCTTCTCTTTGCAGGACGGGGAGTTACGGTAGTCGGTCATCTCCTCCAGCAGCTTATAGCTTTCGCTCAGCTGCATCCCCTGCCGCTCTTTCTCCATCGCCTGCACCGCCTTTTCGCTAAACGCGGCGGAATCGTCAGTGATCACCGGATTAAACGTCGGGTCCATGGTGCCCATTTTTTCCTGATGGTGCACGGTCACGCCGCAGCCGGGAAACGCGCCGGTGATAAAGAACTGCGCGGTGGCGACGGTGCGCTGCAGGCTATTGGCATAGGCGTAGACCGCGTTCTCCGGCGGGCATTCGCCGCTGGTCACCAGCCCCTGCTGCGCCAGCCATTCGCGCATATAGTGCCCCATATACACTTCCAGCACCCCGCCCTTGGTGGTCAGTTGGCCGCCGGGGACATCCCACTCAGGCCAGGACTTCGGCGTTGATTGCTCCAGCACGCTGCCGTTGTTCGCCAGCGGCGCGCGCAGGTTATGGCGGCTCATGATCAGCACCTGCTGAAGCTGGTACCCTTCCGGTGCCGCCTGTTCCTGCGCCTGGACGCCGGCGGAGAGTAAAATAACGCCGGTCACGGCGGCAGCGAGTAGACTTTTTCTCATCCCTTAATCCTCAGTCAGTGATTATCATCGCCTTAATTGTGACAAATTTATGACATTTTTCCGGGCAATGGCTCGCAAAGTGCGGAAAGAAATACGTTTTCCGCCAGAGCGAAGGGAGGCTGAAATGAGAGGGAGGGCGTTACTCCGGTAGCGGTACCGCCGCCAGCGTGCAGATAGCCGCATGCTTGCCGCCGCGATGGTCGACAATCAGCACTTTATCGCCGGCTTTTTTTCCTTCGCAGGGTTTTAACACCTGCTCGACAATACGTTCACGAATTGACGGGTGCCCGGCGTCAGCCAGGCTATGGAATGAAGTCAGAATCAACAACGGCCCAATAAGACCGATGATATGCTTGTTAAACATTTATTACTCTCAACCCTATTTAAGCGGGCCAAGGGTAGCAGCCTGGGGGGCTCTCGTCTGTAAATTCGCTTAAACGAGTGTAACCCGTTCATTTTTTCACCACACCTTTGCTTTACTCTTCACATTTATTCATGTAAATAATAATTTCAGTGTATTGCTGGCAGTCTATTCTCGTCTGATTCATCGGGTCATCTTTAAGAAATATCCCGATGCTATTATCTCGATATCACGGTATTTTTTCTTCATGTTAAACATAACATTAGGTTAATCTATGTCAGGTATCCTGCTCTTTATCGTCGCGGTGGTTTTGCTGGGAGTAGCCATCTTCAGCCTGGTCTCCTATGTGAAGGATCGGCGCTCTGCACAGCTGCCAACTCATAAGAAAAAGAAATAATACGTCCTCACTATTCTTACCTTCTGCCCCTGCTATCTCTCCCGAGCGCCTGATTTCAAACGAGAATGACAAAAAAGAAGGCAGGCTCAATCGCCTGCCTTTGTGTCTGCGTAAAAAATCGTTACGATTCCCAGGCCTGTTCCGCTTTGGCGCCGTCAAACTGCGGCGGCGGCTTGCGGAAGCGGCGGGTCAGATACGTCAGATACAGCAGCCCGAGGCCCGCCCATATCAGACCCAGCGTCAGCGAGGTCGCCTCCAGGTTAATCCACAGTACGCCCACCGTTAGCGCGCCCACCATCGGCAGAAGCAGATAGTGAAAGCGATCTTTCCAGGTTTTATTAAAACCTTTACGCCGCCAGAAGTGGTTAAATACCGACAGGTTAACGAAGGTAAACGCCACCAGCGCGCCAAAGTTAATCAGCGCCGTGGCGGTGACCAGGTCAAAGAACAGCGCCGACAGCGCGACAATCCCCACCATGATCACGTTCAGCGCCGGGGTACGCCATTTCGGATGGACGTAGCCGAAAATGCGCTCCGGGAAAACGTTATCGCGGCCCATAACGTACAGCAGTCGTGACACGCTGGCGTGCGAAGCCAGGCCTGAGGCCAGGGTATTCACAAACGTCGTGCACAGGAAAATCGACTGGAACAGCTTGCCGCCAACGTAGAGGGCGATCTCCGGCAGCGCCGCGTCCGGGTCTTTAAAACGGCTAATATCGGGGAAAAAGAGCTGCATAAAGAACGAGGCGGCGATAAAAATCACCCCACCGTAGACCGCAGTAAGGAAAATGGCCTTCGGGATCACCCGCGCGGCGTCCGGCGTCTCTTCGGAAAGCGTGGTCACCGCATCAAAACCGAGGAACGAAAAGCAGACTATCGTCGCCCCGGTAATGATCGGGATCAGGTGCGCATTCTGGCTAATAAACGGCTGGAGCGACCAGACGGTGCCCACCCCTTCTCCTTTATGCAACCCCTGCACCACCAGCACGATAAAGACCACCATAATCGAGATCTGCACCAGCACGAACAGGGTGTTGAAGTTCGCCACCAGGTTGACGCTTTTCAGGTTCGCCGCGGTGAGAATAGCCACAAACGTCACCACCCACACCCAGGGCGGCACGTCCGGAAACAGCGCGGAAAGATAAATCTTCGCCAGCAGCACGTTGATCATCGGCAGGAATAGATAATCCAGCAGCGATGACCAGCCCACCATAAAACCGACGTGCGGGCTGATCGACTTCTGCGCATAGGTATAGGCCGAGCCCGCCTGCGGAAACTGGCGCACCAGCTTGCCGTAGCTGATGGCGGTAAACAGCACCCCGGCCAGCGCCAGCAGATAGGACGCCGGGACGTGGCCGTTGCTGATGCCGGAGACGATGCCGAAAGTATCGAAAACCGTCATCGGCGTCAGATAGGCGAGGCCCATCATCACCACCTGCCACAGCTTGAGAGACTTGCGAAGGCGCGGTTTTTCCGCCCCGGAGGCGTTATCGAGAGAGGGATTAATAGACATAGCCATTTCCCCCGCTGCACACCTGGGTTTGCGGTCGTAGAGACCGGGAAACCAACCTGCTTCGCAACGGGGTTAATGGCAAATCAAAAGGTAAAAAGAACCGACGAGCGGCGGTGGCGACGCATTCCATGCGGCCATGACGGCCCCCTTCTCCCTGCGGATATTTAAACATCTGCATCATTTCCTACCTCGTTACACACTGTGTCGTTAACTGAAGCCCCGTTGCCGCCTGCGCTCCTTAACGCGACATCCGGGAATGGCTGGGCTCCCAGCAAAAACGTCCGACCAGGCTCCGCTCAGGCCGCATGATGCTACTCGTGATAATGCTAAAGCGCCCCTCGCGGGGCGAAAATCAGGCGTTTTTCAACATCCACTCGATTTCAGTTTCTGTGATCAGACGCTCAAACTGCAGTAATTCGTCATTTTTACAGGCGTGATAAACGTGGCAGAAGCGTTCGCCAAGCCGCTCGCGCAGATGATCGTTTTGCATAAACTCCCACAGCGCATCGCTCTGGCGAATCGGGAACGGCAGCCCCTCCTGCTCAAGGCCGTTGCCCTCCACCTCTTCCTGTAACGGCAGCGGATTATCCAGACCGTGGAGGATGCCGGCAAAAATCGCCGCCATCACCAGATACGGGTTGGCGTCCGCCCCGGCCACGCGATACTCGACGCGGTGATTGTGCCGATCGCCGCACGGAATGCGCAGCGCCACCGTCCGGTTGTTGTGTCCCCATGACGCCTGGGTCGGCACGTACATTCCCGGCTGGAAACGACGATACGAGTTCACGTTTGGCGCCAGCAGCGCCATCGACGCCGGCATCAGATCAATCATCCCGGCGAGCGCGCGTTTTAACATCGCGGAATCTTCGCCGTCCGCGTCCGCCAGTACGTTCTCGCCTTTGTTGTTCTGCATGCTGATATGGATATGCATCCCGCTACCGGCGTGCTCTTCATAGGGTTTCGCCATAAAAGTGGCGTGCATCTTATGCTTCTCCGCCATCAAACGCACGAGACGTTTTAACGCCAGCGCATCATCGCAGGCGTCGAGCACGTTATCGGTATGGTGGAGGTTGATTTCAAACTGGCCGGGAGAGGCTTCCGCCACCGCGCCGTCGGCGGGGATCAGCTGGAGCTGGGCGATCTCATCGATTTCGTTAAGTACGTCGGCAAAGTGGTTGAGGTTGTCGACGGAGTAAACCTGGCTTTGGGTATTGCGATCGCCGGTTCCCGGCGCGCACGGCGGCTGCAGGTAACCTTCCGCGTCGCGCTTGCGGTCAAGTAAATAGAACTCCAGCTCTACCGCTACCACGGGGAACAGCCCGCGCTGGCGCAGCTGCTGCCAGAGCCGGTTCAGCACGTTCCGCGGCTCAACGTCAAAGGGAGCGCCATCTTCATCAACCATGGTCAGCAGAACCTGACCAATGTATTCCGGGTCCGCCGCCGACGGGGTTAAGGTTCCCAGCACCGGCACGCAGGTGCGGTCCGGTTCGCCCATCTCCTGGCCGAGCCCCGCCTCTTCCACCACGTTGCCGAGAATATCCATCGCAAACACCGAAGCCGGGAAATAGCACCCCTTCTCCAGCTTGCTCAGGCTGGACACCGGGATCCGCTTACCGCGGAAGCAGCCGTTCAGGTCGGTTAGCAGCACATCAACGTATTGCGTATTGGGGTAACGCTCGAGGTAGCGCTTCACTTCCCAGGTGAATGCGCTGACCCGTCTCTCTTCCGACTGCTGAACAAAATTCTCAACTTCTACGATATTGGTTTCCATGATTCACCGCCGTTGTTTTAGTTTCGGACCCTGAATGGCACTGTTAAATATAATGTCCACCTTTCGAATGTGTATGCAAACAAATTGTTTGTCAAATGTTAAATTAAGTTTGCAAAGGGCTATATCCACTGCTAGATTGAGAAAATATTGAACGAAATGGCCGTTTTACCCGCTAACCCGGTCATAATTTAGTCCACTTTGTGAGGGCGATCATGGAAAATATAATGTACAAGCCAGTTATTGGCGTAGTGATGTGTCGAAACAGGCTTAAGGGTCACCAGACCCAGACTCTGCAAGAGAAGTACCTGAACGCGATTGTGAACGCCGGCGGCGTGCCGATTGCCCTGCCGCACGCGCTGGCCGAGCCGGAACTGCTTTCTGCGCTACTGCCGAAACTGGACGGCATTTATCTGCCCGGCAGCCCGAGCAACGTACAGCCGCACCTCTATGGTGAAAACGGCGATGAGCCTGACGCCGATCCCGGGCGTGATCTTCTGAGCATGGCGCTGATCGACGCCGCGCTCGAAAGGCGCATCCCCATTTTCGCCATCTGCCGTGGACTACAGGAACTGGTTGTCGCCACCGGCGGGACTCTGTATCGTCGTCTGTTCGAGCAGCCTGAGCTTCTTGAACACCGCGAAGACCCCGAACTTCCCGTCGAGCAGCAATATGCGCCCTCGCATGAAGTTCAGGTTCAGCAAGGAGGATTACTTTCTCAGTTAATACCGGGCTGCAACACGTTTTGGGTAAACTCGTTACACGGGCAGGGAGCAAAAACGACGGGTCCACGGCTGCGCGTGGAGGCGCGTTCTCCGGACGGGCTGGTGGAAGCGGTCAGCGTTAACGACCACCCTTTCGCCCTCGGCGTGCAGTGGCATCCTGAATGGAACAGTAGCGAATACGCCCTGTCGCGAATGTTGTTTGAAGGTTTTATCACCGCCTGTCAGAGCTATAGCCTAAATAATTCGAGTTGCAGGAAGGCGGCAAGTGAGGGAATCCCCAGGAGCTTACTGGAGTAAGTGACTGGGGTGAGCGAGCAAAGCCAACGCACAAGCAACTTGAAGTATGACGGGTATATGTTGCTGAAAAACAGCGACTCTGACCACTACCGTTAAGGAAATGCAAATATGAGCGATGACGGACTGGCGCCAGGGAAACGTCTGTCAGAGATCCGCCAACAGCTGGGTCTCTCACAGCGTCGTGCCGCCGAACTGTCTGGGTTAACACATAGTGCCATCAGCACCATAGAGCAGGACAAAGTCAGTCCTGCGATCAGTACGCTGCAAAAGCTGCTGAAAGTCTACGGGCTGTCGCTCTCGGAATTCTTTTCTGAACCAGAAAAACCGGCTGAACCGCAGGTGGTTATCAATCAGGACGATCTGATTGACATCGGCAGTCAGGGGGTGTCGATGAAGCTGGTTCATAATGGTAATCCGAACCGCACGCTGGCGATGATTTTTGAAACGTACCAGCCTGGAACCACAACCGGGGAGAGGATCAAGCATCAGGGTGAGGAGATAGGCACCATACTGGAAGGTGAAGTCGTGCTGACCATTAACGGTCAGGCGTATCATCTGGTGGCTGGGCAAAGCTATGCCATTAACACCGGCATACCGCATAGCTTCAGCAACACCTCGGCGGGTATCTGCCGAATTATCAGCGCCCATACCCCCACCACATTCTGATTTTTTAGCCTGAGGTTTTCTCAGGCTTTCTTCAGGCCTGCGCCGCCGGAGGCTAACTCCGGCGGCGCGAAGATAACGCAGTTCACCTTACGCAATGCGGAAAGACTTATTCCGCTGGCCCCGGATAATTAACGCCTGTTAATGGGCAATTTAAACGGTACTCAACCCCGGGGACGCCCTGCGCCCTGAGGGTCTGAAATCACCACTTTTTTATTTTTCCGATTATGTCATTAAGGAGTCATGATGGATTTTCACAACCTGGCTTACTGGCAAGAAAAAGCAAAAAATATCGCGATTGAAACGCGGCTATTTATTAACGGCGAATACAGCGCCGCCGCCGATAATAGCGTGTTCGCCACCGTCGACCCTACCGCCCAGCAGACGCTTGCCGAGGTCGCGCGCGGCAAAAAGGCCGACGTCGATCGCGCGGTCCAGGCCGCCCGCGGCGTCTTCGATCGCGGCGACTGGTCGCAGGCCTCCCCTGCCCAGCGCAAAGCGGTGCTGCATAAATTCGCCGACCTGATGGAAGCCCATCGCGAAGAGCTGGCGCTGCTGGAAACCCTCGACACCGGTAAACCGATTCGCCACAGCCTGCGCGACGATGTCCCCGGCGCCGCCCGCGCGATCCGCTGGTACGCCGAAGCCATCGATAAAGTGTACGGCGAAGTCGCCCCCACCGGCGGCAACGAACTGGCTATGATCGTCCGCGAACCGATTGGCGTGATTGCGGCGGTGGTGCCGTGGAATTTTCCGCTGCTGCTGGCCTGCTGGAAGCTTGGCCCGGCGCTGGCGTCCGGCAACAGCGTGGTGCTTAAGCCGTCGGAAAAATCCCCGCTTACCGCTCTGCGCCTGGCGGGCCTGGCGAAACAGGCCGGGCTGCCGGACGGCGTATTCAACGTGGTGAGCGGTTTCGGCCATGAAGCAGGTCAGGCGCTGGCGCAGCATCATGACGTTGAAGTCATCACCTTTACCGGCTCCACCCGCACCGGTAAACAGCTGCTGAAAGACGCGGGCGACAGCAATATGAAGCGCGTCTGGCTGGAGGCGGGCGGTAAAAGCGCCAATATCGTCTTTGCCGACTGCCCGGACCTGCAAAAAGCGGTTAACGCCACCGCCGGCGGTATTTTCTACAATCAGGGCCAGGTCTGTATCGCCGGTACCCGTCTGCTGCTTGAGGAGAGCATCGCCGACCGCTTTCTCGACCTGCTAAAAGAGCAGGCAAAGGGCTGGCAGCCTGGCAATCCGCTCGACCCGAATACCACCATGGGCATGCTGATCGACAACAGCCACGCCGATAGCGTCCACAGCTTTATTCGCGCCGGCGAAGCGCACAGCACGCTGCTGCTGGATGGACGTAAAAATCCGTGGCCCGCAGCGGTCGGCCCGACCATCTTCGTCGACGTCGACCCCGCCTCCGCCCTCAGCCAGGAGGAGATCTTCGGCCCGGTGCTGGTGGTGACCCGCTTTAAAACCGAAGAGCAGGCGCTGGCGCTTGCCAACGACAGCCGCTACGGCCTCGGCGCGGCGGTCTGGACCCGAGATCTCTCGCGCGCTCACCGCGTCAGCCGCCGTCTGAAAGCCGGCTCCGTCTTTGTGAACAACTACAACGATGGCGATATGACCGTGCCCTTCGGCGGCTATAAGCAGAGCGGCAACGGACGCGATAAGTCCCTGCACGCGCTGGAAAAATTCACTGAACTGAAAACTATCTGGATTGCCCTGGAGTCTTAATCATGAGCGAACATACCACCAGCTATTACGCCGCCAGCGCCAACCGCTATGAGCCGTTCCCGACGCTGGACGAATCGATCGGCTGCGACGTCTGCGTCGTCGGCGGCGGCTATACCGGCCTCTCTTCGGCGCTGCATCTGGCCGAAATGGGCTACGATGTGGTGCTGCTGGAAGGCGCGCGCATCGGCTTCGGCGCCAGCGGACGCAACGGCGGCCAGCTAGTCAACTCCTATAGCCGCGATATCGACGTTATCGAAAAAACCTACGGCCCGGATGCCGCGAAAATGCTCGGCAGCATGATGTTTGAAGGCGGCGACATTATTCGCGAACGTATCCAGCGCTATCAGATTGCCTGCGACTATCGCCCCGGCGGGCTGTTTGTCGCGCTGAATCATAAACAGCTGGAGACCCTGGAAGAGCAGAAAGCGAACTGGGAGCGCTACGGCAATACCCAGCTGGAGCTGCTGGATGCCAGCGCCATTCGTCGCGAAGTGGACAGCGATCGCTACGCCGGCGCGCTGCTGGACCACAGCGGCGGTCATATCCATCCGCTCAATCTGGCGATTGGCGAAGCGGACGCCATTCGGCTCAACGGCGGCCGGGTTTACGAACAATCACCGGTCACCGGCATTCAGCACAGCAGCCCGGCGGTGGTGACCACCGCGCGCGGACAGGTCACCGCCCGCTACGTGATCGTCGCCGGTAACGCCTATCTCGGTGATAAGCTCGAGCCGGAGCTGGCGAAACGCAGTATGCCGTGCGGCACCCAGGTGGTCACCACCGCGCCGCTGTCTGAGGATCTGGCGCGCTCGCTGATCCCGAAAAACTACTGCGTAGAAGATTGTAACTATCTGCTGGATTACTACCGCCTGACCGCCGACAACCGTCTGCTGTACGGCGGTGGCGTGGTGTACGGCGCGCGGGATCCGGACGACGTTGAGCGGCTGATTATGCCGAAGCTGCTGAAAACCTTCCCGCAGCTACAGGGGGTGAAAATCGACTACCGCTGGACCGGCAACTTCCTGCTGACCCTCTCGCGAATGCCGCAGTTTGGCCGCCTCGATAACAATATCTATTATATGCAGGGCTACAGCGGCCACGGGGTCACCTGTACCCACCTCGCCGGACGGCTGATTTCGGAGCTGCTGCGCGGGGACGCCGAACGTTTCGACGCCTTCGCCAGGCTGCCGCACTATCCGTTCCCCGGCGGGCGCAGCCTGCGTATTCCGTTTACCGCCATGGGCGCGGCTTACTACAGCCTGCGCGATCGGCTCGGCGTGTAATCCCCTCGGCCGACGGCGCCGGCCGTCGGCTATTTTTTCTCGCCGTTGCGCGGCGGAAATCGCTGCTGGAAGTAGTGGCGCAAAAACTCCACGGTGGTACGAATTTTGGCCGAGGTCGCCAGCCGCGACACGTATACCGCCCAGATATTGGCGGGCTGATAGTACTCCGGCAGCAGCTGCACCAGATTGCCGCTGGCGATATTTTCCCTGACGTCCCACCACGAGCGCAGCGCAATCCCCTGCCCCTCCAGGCACCACTGATGGACGATTTCACCGTGGTTAGACGACAGCGGTCCGGTCACCTTGATGGCGTGCTCCCCCTCTTTATCATCGCGCAGCTGCCAGACGCCAAAGGGCCGGTCGCGCTCTTTGATCACCAGACAGGGCAGCGCGGCGAGATCGCTGAGCTGTTTCGGCCGGGGATAGCGGGCGACAAACGCCGGCGAGGCGCAGAGGATGCGGTGATTGCTGGCAAGCTGGCGGGCTATCAGATTGGGCGCGATATCGTCGCCGACGCGAATATCCAGATCGACCCCTTCATTGGCCAAATCCACCAGCCGGTCGGCGACGTCAAAACGGATCTCCAGCTGCGGGTAGCGACGGGCCAGCTCGGAGAGCGCCGGCGCGACTACCCGCCGGCCAAAGCCAAAGCTGCTGATAATCCGCAGCGTCCCCTGCGGCACCTGCCGCACATCGGAGAGCTCATCCATCATCTGGTCGACATCCTGCAAAATGCGTAGTCCCCATTCGTAGATGCGCTCGCCCTCTTCGGTGATAGCCACGCGCCGGGTGGTACGGTGCAGCAGCTGGACGTTGAGCGTTTGCTCCAGCAGCGACACGCGCTTGCTGACGAAAGCCGGCGAGACGCCGAGCTCTTCCGCGGCGGCGGCAAAACCGGCGCGGCGGGCAACCAGCATAAAGACGCGTAAATCGTTCAGCAGCGGCAGATTATTCATGATTCGTGTTTTATGTTTCACCAGTTAACGGGATTAATTATGAATCAGTCAATTATAGGATAGCGGTGAAGTCAATTTTCCTTACCTCAAACTGAGAATAACGATGAATAAAACCTTACGTATTGCCGCCATCCCCGGCGATGGCATCGGTAAAGAAGTGCTGCCGGAAGGCGTCCGCGTACTGCAGGCCGCCGCCGAACGCTGGGGGCTGGCGTTAAGCTTCGAGCACTTTGAGTGGGCCAGCTGCGACTATTACGCGCAGCACGGCGCCATGATGCCCGACGACTGGCGCGCGCAGCTGCAAACGTTTGATGCGATCTACTTCGGCGCGGTCGGCTGGCCGGATATCGTGCCGGACCACATTTCACTGTGGGGCTCGCTGCTGAAGTTCCGCCGCGAGTTCGACCAGTACGTCAACCTGCGTCCGGTGCGCCTGTTCCCCGGCGTCCCCTGCCCGCTGGCGGGTAAACAGCCCGGCGATATCGATTTCTACGTGGTGCGTGAAAACACCGAAGGGGAATATTCCGCCCTCGGCGGCCATGTGAATCCGGGGACTGAACATGAAGTGGTGATTCAGGAGTCGGTATTTACCCGTCGCGGCGTTGACCGGATCCTGCGCTACGCCTTCGAGCTGGCGCAGAGCCGACCGCGCAAAACCCTGACCTCGGCGACCAAATCCAACGGTCTGGCCATCAGCATGCCCTTCTGGGACCAGCGCGTCGAAGCGATGGCGCAGCACTACCCGGAGGTGAAATGGGATAAGCAGCACATTGATATTCTGTGCGCCCGCTTCGTGCTGCAGCCGGAACGTTTTGACGTGGTGGTCGGCTCCAATTTGTTCGGCGATATCCTCTCCGATCTCGGCCCGGCCTGTACCGGCACCATCGGCATTGCCCCGTCGGCAAACCTCAATCCGGATCGCACCTTTCCGTCGCTGTTTGAAGCGGTACACGGTTCGGCGCCGGATATTTACGGCAAAAATATCGCCAACCCGATTGCCACCATCTGGGCCGGCGCGATGATGCTCGACTTCCTCGGCAACGGGGACGCGCGCTACCAGGCCGCCCACGACGGCATTCTGGCGGCGATTGAGCAGACCATCGCCAGCGGACCGAAGACGCCGGATATGCAAGGCAGCGCCTCCACCCAGCAGGTGGGCGAAGCGATTTGTCGGGCGATTGTTGAACAAAAGTAGCCCGGACAGGCGCGTAAGCGCCGCCTCCGGGAAAGTGTGCAAGGGTTCCGTTCACTATTATCCCGCAGAAAATGTCTCACCGTGGTAGGTGAACGGG